>JAFGIE010000099.1 GCA_016929775.1 Anaerolineae bacterium | reverse complement strand
GTGGTAGCGCTGATGCTCACCGGGGTGCTGCCCAACATGTTTGTGCCTACCGCACAGCCCGCGCCGGTGGGCACCGTCCGCGTATCGACGCCGACCTCGACGGCAACCACGGCGTTGGCGCCCGGCGGCGAGACCGCGCCAACGGAGACGAGCACCACGGCGCCTCCTCCGCCGACCGCGACCGGCGCGCCGCCCGCGGCGCCGACCGCGACCAGCGTGCCGCCCACGGCGACGACCGTACCGCCGACCGCGACCAGCGTGCCGCCCACGGCGACGACGGCGCCGCCGACCGCGACGACCGAACCGCCCACGGCGACCAGCGTGCCGCCAACCGCAACGCCGACAGAGACCCCGCTGCCGACGGCGACCGCGACCGCGCCGCCGCAGCCTTTGACGATCAGCCACGTCGTGGACGAGGTCGCGTGTCTGTCAAAGGCCCAATACCGGATCCGGTTCACGATCTATGTTGGCGGCGGGACGGGCCAATACGAAGTCTATCGCGACATCGACGAGCAAAAGATCTACGGTCCGGGCCCCCAGACGGCGATCGAGTACGAGTTGACCTGGGGCGCCGACGCCTCTGCGGTGGGCACGCTCTATGTGCGATCGGGGGGCGAGCGGGTCGAGTCCAAGTTCTACGTGCCGAACCCGGACTGCAGCGGGATGTAGTCCATCATCAGGAGAGAGCAGGAGGCAGATGTGAAACCGGTTAAAGTTGTCGTACTGGGTGCAGGTGGACGGGGCTACGATGCCTACGGACGGTGGATCCTGGCACACCCCGATCGGATCCGCGTCGTCGCCGTGGCAGAGCCCGACGCCGAGCGCCGCGCGCGGTTCGCGCGCGCGCACGAACTGCCGCCCGAGCGGGCGTTCACCGACCACGAGGCGCTGTTCGCGCAGGGGCAGTTGGCGCAGGGCCTGATCAACACCACGATGGACCAGCAGCACGTCGAGACGACGTTGGGCGCGCTCGCCACGGGCTACGACGTGCTCCTCGAAAAGCCGATGGCGACCACGCCGCAGGCCTGCGTGCGGTTGGTGCGCGCCGCCGAGCAGGCTGGGCGCATGTTGCACATCTGTCACGTGATGCGCTACAGCCCCTTCTACACCACGCTCTACGACACCCTGCACTCGGGCGTCGTCGGCGAGGTGATGACGGTCACCCATCGCGAGAACGTGGCGTTCTGGCACCAGGCGCACAGCTTTGTGCGCGGCAACTGGGGCAACAGCGCGCGATCGGCGCCCATGATCTTGGCCAAGAGCTGTCACGATATGGACATCCTCTACTGGCTGCTGGGGGCGCGGGTGCGCAAGCTGTCGTCCTTTGGCGCGCTGACCCACTTTTGCCCAGAGAACGCGCCCGCCGGTGCGCCGGCGCGCTGTACGGACGGTTGCCCACACTGGGAGTCCTGTCCATACTATGCCCCGCGCATCTACCTGCGCGATATGAGCGGTTGGCCCGTGAATGCGATCACGCTCGACACCAGCTACGAGGGCCGCATGCGCGCGCTGGAGACGGGACTGTACGGACGATGCGTCTATCACTGTGACAACGACGTGGTCGATCACATGACGATCAATATGCTGTTCGAGGGCGATCTCACGGTGACCTTTACCATGCACGCCTTCTCGCACGAGAACTGCCGCACCATGCGCTACGACGGCACCAAGGCGAGCCTGCGCGGGCACGGGGGAAAGGGTTCGTTGATCCTCCACACCTTTCGCACGATGGAGGAGCGCGAGATCCCGATCGCTGCCGGCGTCGGCGGGCACGGGGGAGGCGATGGCGGGCTGATGGACGCCTTTGTGCGCGCGCTGCAGGGCGAGCCCGGGGGCTTGCGCACCTCTGCGCGGGACGCGCTCGAGAGTCACCTCATGGCCTTTGCCGCCGAGGAGTCGCGCTTGGCAGGGGGCACGCTGGTCGACATGGACGCGTACCGCGCGCGGATCGAGTCCGAGGTTGCGGCGGAAGCGGGCTGAACCGATGGACATGGACGACTATCAGCGCATGGCGATGCGCACTGCCGGGCATACCGAGGACCGTGACAAGGTCCTGACCTACGCTGCGCTCGGGCTGACGGGCGAATCGGGCGAGGTCGCAGAGATGATCAAGAAGGCCTTCTACCACGGTCATCCACTCGACCCAGGCGCTCTCTCTGAGGAGCTGGGCGATGTGCTGTGGTACCTGGCAGTGATGGCGAGCGGTCTGGGCCTGAGCCTGGGCGCGATCGCCGCCGAGAACGTCGCCAAGCTGCGCGCACGCTATCCGGAGGGCTTTTCCGAGGAGCGGTCGCGCAGCAGGGAAGACTAGGGCGCGTCAGCAGTGCGAGGCGGGCAAGGGGACGCCGCATCCGGCTGCAGATGCGAAAACAGGATCCCTGGGGCATACCCAGGGATTCTGTCTCGTCGGGCGGGGCCCGGTTAGCGAGAACCACCGGTTCTCAGTTTCGCCGGATCCCTCAACCAGAGGGCGCGCAGTTGGCGCCGCTTGCCGCTCCTAGGCCTCCGCTGCTGCCCGCCATCCCGAACGTCGAGATCGCCTTCTCCACCTTTGCGCTGTTGCACGCCGGACAGCGTATCTCTGTGGCGCGACGCCCGGATAGGATCAGCTTCTCGAACTTGTGCCCACACTCTGCGCACACATACTCAAAGATCGGCATCTCTCTACTCCCGTACGCTCTCGATCACGACGCTGTGGGCGCGCCGCTGAGCTGATCGTGGATCATCCGCGCCAGCCGGTAGATGTTGACGTCGCCCGCAAGCACGACCTGGTCATTGTACAGGACCAGCGGGAAGGGCCAGTAGCGCCGCCTGGCTTCCTCGATCGTCTCTGCGTACTGCCTGTGCACCTCAGATGTTGCTGCGTCCAAGTATTCGACGTGCACCTGGTTCGGAAAGGTCCGCTTCAGGTACGCGTCAGCCCACTGCGTGGTCTCCGCCGAAGACCGTCGCGGGCCTCAACCCCGTGTACAGATCTCGCCCTCGCTGTGGCCGAGGACCGTGATCCGGATCAGCTTCTCCGCCGTGTTCTCCACTCTCACTCCTCTATCAGAGATCTCATCGCGACTGCGCCAATTCGAGCACCCGCCCCACGATCGCGCCGCGGTTGGGGATGCCCGACGCGTGCTCGACCAACGAACCCGCACCGTCAAAGATCAACAGCGTCGGCACACTCTGTACGCCATACTTCACCGCTGCCCGGCGACCCACATTGCTCAACACGCTCAGCCGGATCACGGTGGCTTTCTCGCCCAGGTCCTGCTCGATCCCATCCACGATGGGTTTGGCCAACAGGCATGGGCTTCAAGTGTTGCTATAGATCTCGACGACGACCGGTTGCCCTCTGTTGATCAGCGCGTCGAACTCGTCGACCGACTCGAGCCTGGTGCCTCTCGTCCGCAGAAGGACAAAGGCCCCTATCACGCCGATCACAATGGCGAGCAGCAGCGCATTCTCGCGCGCAAAGCCAAGTAACTGTTGGCCCATCGCTACAGAACGCCTTCGATCCACTCCTTGAGCGCCGCCTTGGGGCGCATGCCGACCGTCCGTCCCACGAGCCTGCCGCTCTTGAACAGCAACAGCGACGGAATGCTCATGATATCGTACTGCCCCGGGATCGAGGGGCTCTCGTCGGTGTTTACCTTGGCGAATACCATCTTGCCCGCGTACTCGCCGCTCAGGTCCTCGATGATCGGGCCCAGCATACGGCACGGGCCACACCACGGCGCCCAAAAGTCCACCAGCACAGGCAGTTCCGCGTTGAGGACCTTGTCCTCGAAATCGCCATCTTTCACATACACCAGGTTGTTACTCACGCTGTTTCTCCTCGAATCTTTTCTCGTCTAGAAATCGGATTGCCTCGATCGCTGCCGCAGACCCAGTGCCGGCGGCTGTGACGATCTGCCGGAAAATCGGATCTTGTACATCGCCTGCTGCGAACACGCCCGGCACGCTCGTTCGCTGCAGTTTGTCGGTCACGATGTACCCGTCATCGTCGAGCTCCAGCTGCCCGCGAAAGATGCCGGTGTTCGGGATGTGTCCGACATAGACGAACACCCCATCCGTCTCGAGCGTCGTGGACTCGCCGGTTTTGGTGTTCCGTACCCGGACTGCGCGGACCTCGTCGTCTCCCAGGATCTCCTCGACCGCGGTGTCCCATCGGAAATGGATCTTGGGGTCGGCGAACGCCCGTTCCTGCAGCACCGGATCTGCGCGCAGTTCGTCGCGCCGGTGGATGACCTCGATCTCGCGCACGAGGCGCGTGAGGAACAGGCTCTCGTCGATCGCGCTGTTCCCGCCCCCCACGACCACCACGCGCTTGTCCTTGAAAAAGTACCCGTCGCAGGTCGCGCAGTACGAGACCCCGTGCCCGGCGAACTCGCGCTCGCCCGGCACCCCGAGCCTGCGCGGCGAAGACCCGGTCGAGATCACGATCGCGCGTGCCGTGTAGGCCTGCGAGCGGGCGTGGACCTCGAACGGGTAGACTGCCAGGTCGACCGCTTTCACCGTCTCGAACAAGAACTCGGCGCCATACTTTTCGGCGTGCGTCTGCATCTGCTGCGCCAAGGCTGCGCCGCCCACGCCATTCGGGAACCCCGGATAGTTCTCGATGTCGTGCGTCGTCGCCGCCTGCCCGCCCACGGCTTCGCCGATCAAGACCAGAGGTTTCGCGGACGCACGCGCCGCATAGAGTGCAGCGCTCAGGCCAGCTGGCCCGCCGCCGACCACGATCACGTCTCGCTCTGTCTCGACCTGGGGGTTGCCCAGTGTCAGCCCAGTGGATAGTATGAACTCACCCATCCACGCCTCCTCACGCCCTCTCTGTGCGTCCTGCTACCGCCGCCCCTAACCGCCGCCCCTGGGTATATGTTGCCCACGGCTGTTGCATTGTCACTTGACGACATCACCCCGGTCGTGTCATCGCAAAGCCACACGCTCTTCGCGCCACCGGCGCCCTTGACAAGTCCACGGAACCGATGTATAATTCGATCACATACCCTTAGGGGGTATGGGTATCTAGCGAGAAAGTATATCACACTTGTGTGCGCTTGTCAAGCTTTTTGGAAACGAGCGGGTCGAAATGGAAACCGAGAGCACGGATAAGCAGCTACTGGACCGCCTGCGCCGGATCGAGGGGCAGGTGCGTGGCCTACAGCGCATGGTTGGGGAGCAGCGCGAATGCTCGGACATCATCTTGCAGCTCCTCGCCGCACGTTCTGCGCTCGAGCAGGTTGGCGTGCAGCTCCTGGACCAGCAACTGCATCACTGCCTGCCTGGCGACGATGAGGCCCTGGAGCCGCTCCGTCGCTCGCTGCGCCTGTGGGTGAAGTTCGGGTCGGCCTCATAGCGCAACGGAAAACCGCACTGTAACCCGTAGCTCCTCGTCAGATCGGGTGTCGGCGCTGAACGCGGCGCCGTTCAGCGCGAACAGCCGTTGCGAGGTGATCAGGTACAGCGCGGCGGCGTCGATGCGCACCTCTTGGGAGGCGCCTGCCGAACGGTACGCCTCCACGCTCTGCGTCGCGTTCGGCGAGAGCCCGGCAGGGTTCGTGCCCACGAGCGAGATCGTCAACGCTTGTCCCTCCGCGGCGGCGGCGATCTCGATCTGTCCTCCTCCGACCAGCGGTAGCGCGGCATCCAGGAGCCGTTCGAACCCGCTTTGGATCAGCTGCGCGTCACCGCGTACCGGCGGCGCGTGGTCGACCTCGTACCGGATCTGGACCCCGTGTTGCCTGGCGGCGGGCTGGCTGAGCAGGGCTGCCCTGTCCAGGAGGGGGTGCAGGTAGACGCGTTCGTGGGCGGGACTGAGCCATCCCGATTCGGCCTTGGCGAGGTCGATCAGGCTGTCGAGCATGCGCAGCATAGTTTGACCGTTGGCGTGGATCGCCTCCAGGTCGGCTGCCTGCAGCTCGGACAGTGGTCCGTCGACCCCCTTGAGCAGGAGCCGGCTGAATCCGATCACGGCGTTGAGCGGGCTGCGCAAGTCGTGCGCGGCGCTGGCGACGACGTTGGCTGTCTCGACCTTTGGTTCTGTCATCTCACCCCTGCCGTTGGACCGCTACACGGACTGCCCTTCGACGGTCGGCTGCGTACTGTACCCTCTTTCCGACGTTTTGGCAAGTCTCCGCACCATTGGGCCTCGACCTCGTTTGCGCGCAGGTCCGTTTTCACATACAATAGGGCGCACGGGGATCGGCTGTGCGTTGCCAGTTGTGCTCGTTGCCAAGTATGGTATAATGCCGCCGTGGATAATGCGCAACTGACCCACGTTGGTCTCAACGCCCATCTACTGTCGCTTGAGGAGAACTACCGGGGCGCGGGGATCAGCTGGTATATCTACAATTTGCTGACTCACCTGCCGGACGCAGCCCCCGAACTGCGGTACACGGCGTTTACGCACGAATCACGCTTCACCCCCCGGCAGGGGATGCGCGTGAGGCGCCCAGCCTGGCCCACGGCTTCGCCTCTTGGACGGATTGCCTGGGAGCAGTTCGTCGCGCCGATCGTCGTGCAGCGCGAACGGATCGACGTGCTGCACGCGATGGCCTTTGTCTCTCCTGTGCTGAGCCCGTGCCCCAGCGTGGTCACGGTGCTGGACCTCAGCTTCTTGCACTACCCGTCTGCCTTCAAGCCGGGGAAGCGCCTCTACCTGAGATGGATGACGGCGCTCTCGGCGCGGCGCGCCCGGCGGGTGGTCGCGATCTCGGAGAGCACACGGCGCGACGTGATCGCCCATCTGCACGTCGCGCCGGCGCACGTGCACACCGTGCACTGCGGGGTGGATCCGCGGTTCGCGCCACTCCCCGCGGCTGCGTTGGCTGATTTTCGGCGGCGAAAGGGCTTGCCAGCGCGCTTTGTGTTGTTCCTGGGGACGATCGAGCCGCGCAAGAACGTTGCCATGCTGATCGACGCCTTTGCACGCCTGGTCGGGGCGGACCCCGCTGCGACCGCTGACTTGCACCTCGTGATCGCCGGCGCCAGGGGATGGTATGCCAACGATGTTTATGCCCGGGCGGAGGCCTCGGGGATCGCGGATCGCGTTCACTTCCCGGGGTATGTCCCCGAAGAGGAGAAGGCGCTGTGGTACGGTGCGGCGACGTGCTTTTGCTACCCGTCGCTGTACGAGGGATTCGGCTTGCCCCCCCTGGAGGCGATGGCGTGTGGGGTACCGGTCATCACCTCCGATCGGTCGTCTTTGCCGGAGGTCGTGGGCGACGGTGGGCTGACCGTGCCGCCCGACGACGGCGCTGCACTGAGCGCGGCGCTGTGGCGTGTGATCACAGAACCAGCCCTGCGCGACGAGCTTGGGCAGCGTGGACCGGCTCGCGCCGCGCGGTTTACGTGGACCGAGGCTGCCCGCCAGACGGTCGACGTCTACCGCCAGGCCCTAAAGGGTGACTAGCATGGCATTCGCAGCGCTGAAACGACAGGGACGTCTCGCGCTCCAGCTGGTGATCGACGCAGTCCTGATCAACCTGGGCTTCGCCTTGGCCTACTGGATCCGGTATGTCTTGGGCTGGCCCTGGCCCGTCGCCGCCGAGAACTATATCCCCTACGCCGCGTACGTGCCCATGGAAGCCGTCCTCACCGGGCTGCTGCTCCTCGTGTTTGGGGCGCAGCGGCTGTATGCCCATGAGCGCGGACGGAACTGGCTCGACGAGAGCTTTGTCTTGCTCAACGGCACCGCGACCGGGATCATGTTGGTGATCGTCCTCACCTATTTCCTGCCCGACCTCTCCTACTCGCGTGGTCTGCTTCCCCTGGCGGCGATGACGGTGCTGCTCCTGCTCACGGTGAGCCGGATCGTCAAGAACATCGTGGTCAACAACCGGCGCAAGCGCGGGATCGGCGTCAGGCAGGTGCTGATCGTGGGCGCAGGGGAGGTAGGGCGGACGGTGATGCGCACCATCGTCGCTCGGCCCGAGCTGGGCTACCGCTTGGTCGGTTTCGTCGACGACGACCCGGTCAAGGGTCAGACCGACATGGGCCGGATCAAGGCCTTAGGCAGCCTCGACAACCTCCCCACCCTGATCGGCACGCTGGATATCGACACCGCGATCGTGACCCTCCCCTGGATGTACCAGCGCAAGATCCTGCGCATCGTTCGGCACTGCGAGCGGCACAGCGTGCAGGTGTACATCGTGCCCGACCTGCTGCAGACGACGATCAACCGTGTGGGCATCGAAAAGCTCGGCGAAGTACCCATGATCGGCATGCGCGAGGAGGCGATCGGCCATGGTTGGCGCGTGGTCAAGCGGGTGTTCGACATCGTCGGTTCGCTGGTTGCCCTGATCGTGGGCGCGCCGTTCGCGCTGCTCCTTGCGCTGCTGATCCGCTTCGACTCGCCGGGACCGGTGATCTTTTGCCAGACCCGGTTGGGCGAGGGGGAACGCCCCTTTACCTGTTTCAAGTTCCGCACCATGCGCCAGGGTGCCGAACAGGAAAAGGACGAGCTGATCGAGCAGGCAAACTGTGACAAGCGGTTGTTCAAGATCAAGGACGACCCCCGTGTGACACGCGTGGGTCGCTTCTTGCGCAAGCACCGCATCGACGAGTATCCCCAGTTCTACAACGTCCTGCGCGGGGACATGAGCATCGTTGGGCCGCGCGCGCCGGTGCCGATGGAGGTCGAGCAGTACCTCGAGTGGCATCGCCGCAAGCTGGATGTGCCGACGGGGATCACGGGCCTCTCGCAAGTCAGCGGTGGGAGCGACCTCAGCTTTGACGAGTGGGCCCTGCTCGACATCTGGTATGCCGAGAACTGGACGTTCCTGCTCGATCTCAAGATCATGCTGCGCACGATCGGCGTGATGTTTGCGGGCAGGGGCGGGTACTAGCAGCACACGCCGGCGGCGCGCGGAGGAGGAGGGAGAGGGCGATGTTCGAGCTTGGCCAACGCGACAGGGCAGAGATGGTTGCCTTTCTGCAGGACCTGGTTCGCTTGCCCAGCTATTCGACGCACGAGGGCCAAGTCGCCCAGCGCCTTGCTGCCGAGATGACCAAGGTGGGCTTCCAGGACGTGCGCACCGACCGGATCGGCAACGTGGTCGGCCGGATCGGCGCGGGCGCCGGTCCCGTGCTGCTCTACGATGGGCACATGGACATCGTTGGACCGGGCGACGTCTCGACCTGGAGGCTGGACCCGTTCGCGGCGCAGATCGAGGATGGCGTGCTGTACGGGCGCGGCGCGTCGGACATGAAGGGTGCGTTGGCGGCGATGGTCTACGGGGTCAAGGCTCTGCTCGATCGCGGCATCCGCCTGCAGGGCGATCTGTACGTCGCCGGCGTGGTCCAGGAGGAGCCCTGCGAGGGCCTCGGCGTGCGGGTCTTGATGGAGGAGGAAGGCCTGCACCCCGACGTCGTGCTGATCGGCGAGCCGACGGGTTTGCAGATCAGCCGCGGGCAGCGCGGACGGGTCGAGATCAAGGTGGTCTCGCGGGGCCGTTCGTGCCATGCCTCCGCGCCGGAGCGGGGCGAGAACGCGATCTATCGCGCCGCACGCCTGATCTTTGGCGTCGAGATGCTGAGCGCAAACCTCGCCGTCGACCGCTTCCTTGGGCCGGGCACGCTGGCGGTGACCCAGATCGAGAACACGGCAGGCAGCCGGAATGCGGTGCCGGACAGCTGCACCTTCTACGTGGACCGCCGGCTGACCCTTGGCGAGACGGAAGCCAAGGCCCTGGCAGAGATCCAGGCGATCGTCCTCCGCGAGGAAGTCCAAGCCGACGTCTCTGTCACCGAGTATGCGTCCCAGTCGTACACCGGGTACGAGGCCCGCGCCCGGTGCTCGTATCCTGCTTGGGCGCTCGACCGCGAACACCCCCTCGTGCGGCAGGTCAGCAAGGCGATCCGCGATGAGCTGGGCTACCGTCCCGAGGTCGGCAAGTGGCAGTTCTCAACCGATGGCGTGTACACCATGGGCATCGCCGGGGTGCCGACGGTTGGCTTTGGCCCGGGCGAGGAGCGCCATGCCCACACCGCCAACGAATCCATTCACCTGGACGACGTCGCACGCGCGGCGCGCGGATACGCGTGCATCGCAGCCGAGATCCTAGGAGCGAGGGGATGATCGCACACGATCTGGCGCACTACTATGGGCACGATGGCGCGCTGCTGGATGCGCAGCGCGCGCGCTACGGCGCCGCCGCCGCGCGGCTCCACGACCTATCTGGCCCGGGTCCGGTGCGGTTCGTACGCACCCCGGGGCGGATCAACCTGATCGGCGAGCACACCGACTACAACGGTGGGTTCGTGCTCCCGGTGGCGCTCGATCGGGACGTGCTCTTTGCCGTCCGGGCGCGCGACGATGGCACGCTGCGCGTGGCGAACGTTGAGACGCGCTTCCCGTCCTTCTCTTTCGCCATCTCTGCCGACATCCCCCGTGCGCCGCAGGGCGACTGGCGCAACTACTTTCAGGGGGCGGCGCAAGAGTTGTGCCGGCGCTACGGTGCGCTCGCTGGGATCGACGTGGTCGTGTCGGGCGCGCCGCCGCTGGGTGTGCCGCGTGGGGCGGGCCTCAGCTCCTCGACTGCGCTCACGGTGAACGCGGCATTGGCCTTGGTGGCGCGGAACGGGATCCAGATCGAGCGCGCCGAGCTGGCGCACCTGTGCAGCGAGGCCGAGTGGTACGTGGGGACGCGCGGGGGTATGATGGACCAGTTCTCGGCGCTGCTCTGCCGCCGCGATCACGCCCTGTTCCTCGACTGCCGCCCCTCGCCGGACGGCGTGTACCGCGTCGACCACGTCCCGGTGCCGGCAAGCGTGCAGGTCGTGCTGCTCAACAGCGGCGTGCACCACGAGAACGCGCGCGGCGCGTTCAACCAGCGCGTCGCCGAGTGCAAGGTCGGCGTGCATCTCGTCCAGCGCCGGTACCCCACCGTGGCGCAGCTGCGCGACGTGATCCCCGAGCGGCTCGACCTGTCGGAGGACGATTTCTGGGCCGAGCTCGAGGAGCTTCTGCCGGCGCGCGCGACGGCGCCCGAGCTGGTGGCGCGGGGCGTAGATGCCGCGTGGCTCGCTGGGCTGATCGCCGACCACGGGCTCGACCCGGAGGTCGCGTTCGCCGTCTTGCCCCGCTGCCGGCACGTGATCACCGAAAACGAGCGCGTGCTGGCGGGGGTCACCGCCCTGCGTGCCGGGCAGGTCGAGACGTTTGGCCTGTTGATGGATGGGGCGCACGCCAGTATGAGCGGCGACTATGACGCCAGCTGCAGCGAGGTGGACACGCTCGTCGCGCTGGTGTGCCAAGAACCGGGTGTGCTCGGCGCCCGGATCACGGGCGCAGGCTGGGGTGGGGGCGTGGTCGCGCTCGTCCGCCGCGAGACGGGCGCCGAGTGGGCCGAGCGGGTGCGCGTTTCCTATCGCGCTGCGACGGGGCTCGATCCACAGATCTACCTCTGCCGTCCTGCCAGCGGCGCGGGCGAGGTGGAGGACCCCGGCTAAGGTCCTCGCGTTGTGTTGACAAGACGCCCCTTGTGCCCTATAATACGGGCACCTTCGGGGCAGGGTGAGGTCCGTCGCCGGGAGCGGCGGGCCGATTCCAGACCGGCGGTAGGGCGCGCGGCGTGAGCCAGCGCGTCGAGCCCGCGAGCCAGGCGCCGCACGAGGCGTCAGGTCGATCCGGTGCAGGCGGCAGACAGCCGTCGAGTCCGGGGCCGACGGTAGAGTCCGGATGGGAGAAGGTGTTGCTGGATGTGCGTGCCGCAGGGGCGCCCCGAAGACGTGTGCTTGGGGGCGCTTTTTTTGTTGCCAGCTGGGTTTGGCAGCCGGTCATCGGGGGAAGAAGTGGCGCCTGAGGTACAGCGAGCGATGGCTAGGGCGCGGCGTGCGGTGCGGCAGTGGCGGGGGTATCTCTATCCACCGCTGGCAGGCCTGATCGCGTTGGGACTGTGGGCCCTCGTCGTGCGCGTGGGTGGCTATCCCGCCTTTATCCTGCCTGGGCCTGGCGACGTGTACCGCAAGCTGGCGATCGTGGTCCGCGACGGGGTGCTGTGGTGGCACACGCGGATCACGCTGACCGAGATCGTCGGCGGGCTTGCGCTCGGGCTCTCGACGGCGACCGCGCTCGGCTACCTCATGGCCAAATCTCGCACGCTGGAGCGCTTCTTGTCGCCCTATGTCGTCGCCTCGCAATCGGTGCCGATCGTCGCCCTCGCCCCGCTGCTCGTGATCTGGTTTGGCACGGGGAGGTTGAGCAAGGTGCTGGTCTGCGCCCTGACCATCTTTTTCCCGATGCTGGTCAATACCATGGTGGGCGTCCGCTCCGTGGACCCTGACCTGGCGGCGTTGATGCGCTCACTGCAAGCCACGCGCTGGCAGACCTTTGCCCTGCTCGAGGTCCCATCCGCGCTGCCGGTCCTGCTGGGTGGGCTCAAGGTCAGTGTCACGCTCTCGGTGATCGGCGCCGTGGTCGGTGAGTTCGTGGCAGCCGACCGCGGGCTCGGTTTCCTGATCAATGTGGCGCGGGGCAACTTTGACACCGCGCTGATGTTTGTCGCCCTGTTGGCGCTCGTGGTTCTAGCCCTGCTGCTCTACCTAGCGGTCGTGCTAGCAGAGGCGGCGCTCACGCATCGCAGGAGGTAGGAGATGATACGAATGCGCGGCATGCTTTGGGCCTTGCTCGCCCTGTCATTCCTGGTCCTGGTATCGGGCTGCGCGAATCCCCTCGCGCGCTCGACCCCCACGCCGGAGCAGCGACAGGTGACCCTGGCGATGGGCTTTATCCCCAACGTGCAGTTCACGCCCGTCTATGTCGCGATCGAGCGCGGCTACTTTGCCGAACAGGGGATCGCGCTCGAGCTTGACTATGGCATGGAGACCGACCTGCTCAAGCTAGTCGGGACGGGCGAGAGGCAGTTCGTGATCGGCAGCGGCGACCAGGTCATCTTGGCGCGCAGCCAGGGCCTGCCGGTCGTGTACGTCGCCAACTGGTACCGCCGCTTCCCAGTCGCCGTCGCTGCGCTGACCCCCTTGGCGAGCCCCCAGGACCTGGTCGGCATGGATGTCGGGATCCCCGGGCTGTACGGGGCCAGTTACATCGGTTGGCAGGCGATGATCGACGCAGCGGGCATCGATCCAGGCGATGTCAACCTGGTGAGCATCGGCTACACCCAGGTCGAGAGCCTGGCGACGGGGCAGGTCGATGCCGCTGTCGTCTATGCCATGAACACCCCGGTGCAGCTGCGCCAGCAGGGCTACGACGTCAGCACGCTCGAGGTGGTCGACTATATCGACTTTGTGTCGAACGGACTGATCACCAACGAGGAGACGATCGCCGACGATCCCGAGCTCGTACGGGGCATGGTCCGCGCCCTGGTGCGCGGCATCGCCGACACGCTCGCCGACCCCGACGCCGCGTTCGCCATCTGCCGGACCCACGTCGCCGAGATCGACGACGAGAGCGCCCCGCTCCAGCGTGCGGTGCTCGAGGCTTCGCTCCCCTTCTGGGCATCTGACGCGCTCGGTCGCTCCGATCCCGGCGCGTGGGCGGCATCGGAGGCCTTTATGCGCCAGGTTGGCCTGATCGACGCCCCGATCGATCCGGCGACGCTGTACAGCAACGACTTTTTTCCCGCGCCGTGAGTGCCTGGACTGCGCCGCGTGCCCCCGACAGCGCGGAGCCCTTCCTGTGCGTGGAGGGGGTCAGCGTGACCTTTCCCTCGCCGCAGGGGGGGCTGGGGGCGCTCGATGACGTCACGTTTGCCGTCCGGGAGGGCGAGTTCGTGTGCATGGTCGGCCCTTCGGGCGGCGGCAAGTCCACGCTGCTGCGCGTCATGAGCGGGCTCTTGCCGCCGACGCGTGGGAGGGTGCGCTTGCGGGGGGCGCCGCTGCAGGGCCCGAGCAACCAGATCGGCATCGTCTTTCAGAACTCGAACCTGATGCCCTGGCGCACGGTGCTGCGCAACATCACCCTTCCGCTCGATCTGCAGGGCCTGAACGGCGAACGGGCGCGGCAGCTTGCCACCGACTTGATCGCACTGGTGGGCCTGGAGGGCTTTGAGCACAGCTACCCCGACGAGCTGTCGGGCGGTATGGCCCAGCGCGTGGCGATCGCGCGCGCCCTGATCCACGATCCGGCGATCCTGATGATGGACGAGCCCTTTGGCGCGCTCGACGCCCTGACGCGGGAGCGGATGACGCTCGAGCTGCTGCGGATTTGGGAGGCCCGGCGCAAGACGGTGTTCATGGTCACGCACAACATCCAGGAGGCGATCTTGCTTTCCGACCGCGTGGTGGTGATGACCGAGCGCCCAGGGCGGATCATCAGCGACGTGATGGTCACCCTCCCGCGCCCCAGGTCGCAGGAGCTGGTCTACGACGAGGCGTTCATCCGCCTATCGCGCTGCATCCACGATGCCATACGCGAGCAGCGCGTGTGTGATCGGCACGGTGAGGCGACATGAGTGCCGAGGGTCGGCCCACGCTCTTTGTGGCGGGTGGGCGGCTGCGCGCCGGGTGGCGGATCGCGATCTATGTCGCCTGCTATGTCGCCCTGCTCCTGGTCGTCCAGCTGCCGCTCGGCGTCGCCTATGTTGCCTACGTGATGGCGCGGGGTGGGGGGGACTTTGCTGCGCTGCAGGCGGCGATCGAGCCCGACGCGCTTCCGCTGTGGGCCTACACGGCGTTCAAGCTGGCGGAAGTAGTCGCCCTGGTGCCGATGACCTACGCCTTGCGGCGCTGGGTGGACCGGAGGCCCTTCCGCACGCTCGGGTTCCACCTCGACCGACAGACCGCAGCTGACTTGGCCCTTGGCCTGGCGCTGGGCGGCGGACAGGTGCTCCTGGTCTTTGCCGTCAGTTGGGCTGCGGGCTGGCTCTCTGTGGGGTGGCTCAGCGCGCCTGGCGTGCTGCAGGGCCTGCTCGACAGCGTGCTCTTGCTGGCGCTCTTTTGCGTGGTGGCGCTGGGCGAAGAGCTGATGTTCCGCGGTTACCTGCAGGTCAACGCGGCAGACGGGATCGGCGCCCTGCCCGCCCTGTGCCTCGTCTCGCTGGCATTTGGCCTGTACCACGGGCTGAACCCCAACCTCCGCTGGCTGGGCCTGCTCAACATCGCGTTCGCCGGGCTGGTCTTTGGCTACGCACGGCTCGTGACCGGGAACCTGTGGCTGCCGATCGCCTACCATCTGAGCTGGAATTGGACCATGGGCGCCCTGGTCGCCCTGCCCGTGAGCGGCGTGCGCTTTGGCGGGCTGTTGTCGGTCGTCGACCGGGGCGTGGCGCCCCTGTGGACCGGCGGGCCCTTTGGTCCAGAGGGCGGGCTGCTCGCCACGGCGGCGCTGCTCACCGCGCTGCCTGTGCTGTGGCTGTGGGGGCGGCGCCGACGCCCCCGTCCCGCGGCGTAGGTCCGTGCGACGCGCGCCTGGGCAGCGCGCGCCGGGAGCAGTCGCGCACATGGACCCTGTTAGTGTATCATGGACAAAGACGTGCCGATGAGGTAAAACAGGGAGGCGAACACCCATTCGCTGACCTG
>JAFGIE010000098.1 GCA_016929775.1 Anaerolineae bacterium | reverse complement strand
GGTACACCGGGCGCAAGCCGTCGATCGGGGTGAAGGGGATGCCGATCCCAAAGGCAGCCCACGAGAACTGGACGGCGACGTCCTGCGCGTAAGGGGTCGGGTTGCGCAGCTCGACACAGACCTCGGTCGGTTGGCCCGCGAGGGGCGGGTAGGGATGGACCGAGATCTCGCGCTCGGCGTAGGGCGGGTCGGGGAAGGGGTGGAGGACGATCAGCGGGCGGAAGAGCTTGCGGAAGCCGCCGATCAGCTCGTCCCCCACGCGCGCCTCGACGTCTACCACCGGATGCCCGTCTGCTGGCATGTTCTCGGTGGGGGTGACAATCAGGGAGACAGGGCGTGTCTCGCCCGGTTCTATGTTCACGAGCTTGGTCGGCGAGATCGCCATGCCCCAGTCGATGTGCGGGACCATGAACAGGTCGATCGTGACCATCTCTCCCAACGGATTTGCGACAGGAAAGATCAGCTCGTGCGGCATATTTGGCATCAGCGGCTCGTCGGCATCCACGTTGCGCCGGCTGATCAGGGGCTCAAAGCCCTCGTTGATCAGCCGCACCTCGATGCACCATTTCCTGGGCTCCGGTGGGACCCAGACGATGCAGCCTGTGGCCTCGCCTCCCGGCGGGACGATGACCTCGACGGCGTCTATCGCCTCGAAGGGCAGGCCGATGCCAAAGTCGGCGATCGCGAACTCGAGCAGCGCCCAGTGGGCGTGCAGCGGGTCGACGTTCACCACCTGGGCGCAGATCTCGGTGGGCTGACCTGCCAGAGGCGGCTCCGGATAGACCGAGATCTCGTCCTGGGCATACCAGGGCCAAGGGCCCTCGGGGAAGACGACGGGCGGGTAACGGTGCGCGATCGGGACCACGCGCACCATCGGCTCGGCGCCCGGGACGATCAGCGCCTCTTCGAGCACGGTGGCATCCCAGGGACCGGGTCCGACGTGGAATCGCTTGACCAACTCGGCAGTGATGGGGCTCTCGAACGGCTCCGGGACCGTCCATTCGAGGGTACCCATGCCGGTGACTACCTTGCCCAGCGACGGGATCGCGTCGAGCAGCTCGAGATGGGCTGGATCCCACTCTTCGATCAACGTAAATGCGGTGGGGATGAGGATCTCGACCAGGTCCACGACTTCGATCGTGTCGCTGGTGACTGCAGTGACGAGCAACTCGGGATCCCAGGGGACGTCGTTGACCAGCTTGTGCCAGACGACCTGGGGCGGCGTCTCCTGAACGTGAAAGACCGAGATCACCTCGTCGCGCGGCTCCCCCGTGTGGTCCAAGATGCAGTCCCAGGTCGGGATCTCGGTCGACACCGGGAGGCCCGCCGTGATCGACACGCCCACGACGATCTCGCCCGTGCTGCCCATAGCCAGGTCGCCTACGCGCCACCCAACCGAAAAGTCGCCTGCGCCTCCCTCGTCGGGTGGGGGATCGGACCAGGCAAAGGGCGCCTCGGGCGGGAACTCGTTGCGCACCCAGACCCCGTTCTCGTAGCCGCCGTCGTTGCCATAGCGCAAGGCGAACTGCGCCCCTTCGCCCGCGATCACCCCTGGCTGGTATTCGCTCCCGATCCACAGCATCGGCGCGCGCTTTTCGATTATGACGGGCCGCACTGTGCTCTGGCTAGCCCCCGACAGCGTCTCCACGAGCTCGGTCTCGCCCCACGTGCACGGTTCGACGTGGAACCACTTGGTCATGGTAAAGACCTGCCCGCCCTCGGGCAACTGCCATACCAGCGCACCCGTATCGGTGATGACCGCCCAACCGGGGAACGGAGCCTGTACCTGGTAGCC
This sequence comes from Anaerolineae bacterium, assembly GCA_016929775.1. The sequence continues at coordinate 15,223 of JAFGIE010000098.1, read as the reverse complement.
AAGCAGCTTGAGATGGAGGTGATCCCAGGTCTCAGCCAGATCGAGTGGCTCGGAGGGCAGAGTTGTGACCGCGTCGACGATCTCGATCGTGTCCGAGGTCTCGACCGTGATCGTCATGCCCGGCTTCCAGGACACACCGTTCACCCACTTGGCCCACCCGGGCTGCGCCTGCTCTGCCACAGTGCGCGCTGGGTCGTCAGCGACGCGAGGGAGGGACACGTCGTCCGGGGAAAGGAGGGGCGGCGTGCCCGCTTCCGGTTGTGCGGCAGCGAGACCCGCAGTGAGAAGGAGGGTCGCCGCGGCGGCAAGCAGACCAACCAACAACAGCGAACCGGTACGGCGCGTCTTCATCGTCGTCCTCCTGGGGTGTCCCGGGGCGACCGAGCTGGTCGTCCGGGAGAGGCGATCGTGCGGCTGTTGTACGCGTATCCCACCGTGCCGTGTGTCGGGCGCGATCTGCCCATGCGGTGCATCGGTTCGCCTCGTCGTGGGTTGGAGGGGGGAGAGGTCGTCGGTTAGGGAGGTGGGAGGCTCTGGGCAGTCGCAGAGCCCATATGCGAATGACACTGTTATTATACAACGTCTAGTGCAAGGGTGTCAACCGCATTTTCCATCTGCCATTGCCCTCGCTCCCGATCCGTGGTATGATACGCACAGACCTCTGACCTGACCCGATGCGCCGACCCAGCCGCCCCCCGGCTGCCGAGGTTGGCTGTTGGCGCCTTGGCCCTATCGCTGCAGAGGAACGTGCGGCGCGTGGGTGCGGTGTGCAGCGGGAGGCGCGAGATGATCCTCAAGAACCTCTTTCGGCGTCCGGGGCGGACCGTGCTTACGCTGGTCGGGATCTCGATCGGCGTGTGCGCGATCATTGCCCTGGGGGCAATGGCGCAAGGGCTCAAGCGCGGCTTTACCGCCCTGACCCGCGGCAGCCAAGCCGACCTGGTCCTGAGCCAGGGCGAGTCGCTGTCGGCGCTGATGAGCAGCGTCGACGAGACGATAGGCGACGAGGTACGCGCGCTGCCAGGCGTTGCCGATGTCGACGGCATGCTCTACTCGAATGCCCTGATCGACGAGTCCGACTATCTCTTGGTCTTTGGCTACGATCCCGACGGGTTTGCCATCGATCACTTTCGGATTGTCGAGGGTGAGACGCTGGCGGCGGCGCGCGGCGTGCGCGGCAAGCCGCTCCTGCTGGGGCGACAGGCTGCTCAGAGCAGAAACATGGGGATCGGCGATACGCTGCGCATCACGGGCGTCGTCTTCCGGGTTGTCGGGATCTATGAGACGGGGACCGGGTTCGAGGACGGTGCAGTGGTGGTCTCGCTCGTGGACGCGCAAGAGCTGGCGCTGCAGCCGCGGCGTGTCTCGGTCCTGTACGTCAAGCTGGACGACCCCGATCAGGCCGATCTGGTGCGCACACGCCTGACGCGGCGCTATCCCGACCTAGCGGTCGCCGCCTCGACTGGGTTTGCCGATCAGGAGCAGCTGTTCGAGCTGCTGGACGCGATCGCCATGGCGGTGGCGGGCATCGCGATCGTGATCGGTGGGCTGGTCATGACCAACACGCTGTTCATGTCGGTCATGGAGCGCACGCGCGAGATCGGGGTCCTGCGCAGCCTGGGCTGGCGGCGGCGGCGCGTGCTGGGGCTGATCATGGGGGAGGCGCTGCTGCTTGCCCTCATGGGCGGGCTGGCAGGCAGTGGCCTGGGCGTCCTGGCGGTGGTGCTCGTGACCCGATCGCACTCGATGTTGGCTGTGTTTGGCAGCCAACTGACGCCGGAGCTCTTTGCGCGGGCGTTGGGCACCGCGCTGGCGCTGGGCATGGTGGGGGGTGCCTATCCGGCGTGGTGGGCCAGCCGCCTGCTACCTGTGGAAGCGCTGCAGTACGAGGGGGGAGGGCGCGCGCGCAGTCCCCAGTTGCCCGGCGGCATGACGGTGCGGAACCTCTGGCGGCGGCGGACACGCACGCTGCTGACCATCGTGAGCATCGGCGTGAGCGTCGCGGCTGCGGTCGCACTGGGCGGGATTGCCGAGGGTATGCTGGGCGCGTTCACGACCATGATGCGAGACAGCCAGACCCACCTGTTCGCCGCGGAAGCGGGCGTAGACATGGATTTCAGCGCCATAGACGAGCAGGTCGGGGCGCGGCTTGCCCTCCGGCCCGAGGTGTCCGCGGTGTCGGGGATGTTCTGGACCGGGACGAGCACGGAACAGATGCCCATGTTGATCGTGCACGGCTACCACCCCCGCGAGTACGCCATTCGCCGCTACCGGATCGTCGAAGGGCAACCTATGGAGGGTCGCCGGGAAGTCCTGGTCGGGCACATTGCGGCGGAGCAGATGGGCGTGCAGGTAGGCGACACGCTGCGCCTGTACAGCACGAGCTTTCGCGTGGTCGGGATCTATGAGACGGGGCAGGCGTTCGAGGATGCGGGCGTCGTGATCGGGGTGCGCGAGGCGCAGACGATCGTGGGCAAGCCGCGCCAGGTCCAGTTCTACCTGATCAGCCTGCGCGATCCGGAGCGCGCCGAGGAGGTGCAGGCTGAGCTCGCCTCCGAGTTCCCCGGGATCGAGTTCTCGCTGACCTCGGAGCTGGGCGAGAGTGCGAGCGATTTCCGGGTCTTGCGCGAGATGGCGGATCAGATCTCGTTCCTGGCGGTGGCGATCGGCGCGGTCGGCATGCTGAACACGATGCTCATGAGCGTGCTGGAGCGCACGCGTGAGATCGGGGTCCTGCGCAGCCTGGGATGGCGCCGCCGCCACGTGCTGGGCATGATCGTCAAGGAGTCGCTGGTCCTGGGCATCGCGGGAGGGCTGTGCGGGGTCCCGTTGGGGATCGGGCTGGGCAGCCTGGTCGGCACAGCCGGGATCTGGGGGGGAGCGATCGCGCCCTCGTTCACGCCCCCAGCGCTGGCTCAGGCAATGGTCGTGGCGGTTGTAGCGGCGGTCGTCGGCGGGCTGTATCCCGCCTGGCGCGCGACGCGCATGCGCCCTGTAGAGGCGCTGCGCTACGAGTGAGATCCCGCTGCCGCACCTGCGCAGCGTAGGTCCCTGGGATGTGCGGGGTCACCTCAACTTGCCCTCCTCGTTGTTCTGCGGTAGGATCGAGCCGCAACCCATGCCATAGGAGGCTACCGAGCCGTGATCCTGCACATCGACCTGCACACCCACACCAACCTCTACTCACGCTGTTCGATCCTGTCGCCGAAGGCGCTGTGCGAGACGGCGCTCTCGCGTGGGCTGGACGCGATCGCGATCACGGAGCATCACTATGCGTGGACGCCGCGCGAGATCGCGCACCTGCAGGCGCGCACCTCGCTCAAGCTGTATGCCGGCGTCGAGATCTCGTGCAGCGATGGGCGCGACTATGTGGTCTTGGGGCTGCCGGCGGGCCCCTACCCGCCGATGTCGTACGAGCAGCTGCGCGCGCTGTGCGACGCACACCCCGGCACGTTCGTCTACCTGGCGCACGCCTTCCGGAACGGAGCGCACGAGGAGGGGCTCGACGCACGCCGGATCGACGGGATCGAGATGGGGAGCTGGAACCTGCTCGTGCATCCCCAGCCCGAGGAAGGGGACGTGGCGATCGTCCGCCGCGAGCTGTACGCAAAGTGGCGCGACCGCATGGGCTGGATCGGGCTCTGCAACTCGGACGGGCACAGCCGCAAGATGGTCGGCACGTTCCACAACCAGGTCGAGAGCGCGGAGGGCATCCCGCCCGACGAGACGGCGTTGATCGCCCTGCTGCGCCGCGCCGAGGTGCGCTGCGCGTGCGATCCGGCGCTGATCCGGGTGGGCGTGAACGGATAGGGGAAGAGGAGGATGTGCCATGAAGTTCACCGATGGCTACTGGGAGATGCGACCGGGCGTCACGCCCCACTATGCCGTGCACGCCTACGCCGTCGAAGCCGCTGCGGACGGCTTGACCATCCTCGCGCCGACCCGCCGCGTGCAGGGGCGCGGCGACACGCTCAACCTGCCTCTCTTGACCGTGTACCTCTCCTCGCCCATGGAGAACGTGATCCGCGTGCAGATCGATCACCACACAGGCGGCGCGCCGCGTGCCCCGGCGTTCGCGCTCGAACCGCTGCCTCCGCCGGCGGTCGCCGTCCACGATGGGCCCGATGCCGCCACGCTGACCAGCGGGCGGCTGACTGCGCGCGTAGAGGTGGCGGGCGACTGGCGGCTCTCGTTCATGGACGGCGATCGCGAGGTCACGCACAGCGGTTGGCGGGCGATGGGCTATGTCGACACGCCTGAGGGGCGGTTCATCCACGAACAGCTCGCCCTCGGAGTCGGCGAGTGCGTGTACGGGCTGGGCGAGCGATTCACGGCGTTCGTCAAGAACGGGCAGGTCGTCGACATGTGGAACGCGGACGGCGGGACGAGCAGCGAACAGGCGTACAAGAACGTCCCCTTCTACCTGACCAACCGCGGCTATGGCGTCTTTGTGGCCCACCCCGGGCGGGTCTCCTTCGAGGTGGCGTCGGAAAAGGTGGAGCGGGTGCAGTTCAGCGTGCCCGGCGAGACGCTCGCCTACTACCTGATCTACGGCCCTTCGCCCAAGGAGGTGCTGGCGCGCTATACGGCGCTGACCGGGCGCCCCGCGCTGCCGCCGGCGTGGTCGTTTGGCCTGTGGCTGACCACCTCGTTCACCACCGACTATGACGAGGAGACGGTGACGCGGTTCATCCAGGGCATGGCGGACCGCGACATCCCGCTGCACGTCTTTCATTTCGACTGTTTCTGGATGAAGGCCTTCCAGTGGTGCGATTTCGAGTGGGATGCGCGCGTCTTTCCCGACCCGCGGGGTATGCTGCAGCGTCTCAAGGCGCGCGGGCTCAAGATCTGCGTCTGGATCAACCCCTACATCGCCCAGCAGTCGGCGCTCTTTGAGGAGGGCGTGGCGGGCGGATACTTGCTCAAGCGTCCTGACGGGTCGGGCGGACAAGGGGCGTCCGTTTGGCAGTGGGACATGTGGCAGGCGGGCATGGGACTGGTCGATTTCACCAACCCGGCGGCACGCCGCTGGTATGGCGACGCGCTGCGCGAGCTGGTCGGCATGGGCGTGGACTGCTTCAAGACCGACTTTGGCGAGCGCGTCCCGACCGACGTAGTCTGGTACGATGGTTCGGATCCGGAGCGCATGCACAACTATTACTCCTACCTCTATAACCAGACGGTATTCGAAGTGTTGGAGGAGGCGCTCGGCGCGGGCGAGGCGACCCTCTTTGCGCGCTCGGCGACGGCGGGCGGGCAGCGGTTCCCGGTCCACTGGGGCGGCGACAGCACGGCGACGTTCGTTTCCATGGCGGAGAGCCTGCGCGGCGGGCTGTCGCTGGGCCTGTCGGGGTTTGGGTTCTGGAGCCACGACATGGGCGGGTTCGAGCACACCGCATCGCCCGACGTGTACAAGCGGTGGTGCGCTTTTGGCCTGCTCTCTTCGCACAGCCGCCTGCACGGCAGCAGCTCGTACCGCGTGCCGTGGCTGTTCGACGAAGCAGGGGACACGGGTCCGACCGCCAGCGACGTGCTGCGCTTTTTCACCAAGCTGAAATGCCGCCTGATGCCCTACCTCTACGCCGCGGCGGTCGAGGCGCACGAGACCGGCGTGCCGGTGCTGCGCGCCATGGCGCTCGAGTTTCCGGGCGATCCGGGGTGCGACGCGCTCGACCGGCAGTACATGCTGGGCGAGGCGCTGCTGGTCGCGCCCGTCTTTACGCCCGAGGGCGTGGTCGACTATTACCTGCCAGAGGGACGGTGGACGCACCTGCTCAGCGGGGAGGTGGTGGAGGGTGGGCGCTGGGTGCGCGAGCAGCACGGCTACCTGAGCCTGCCGCTGTTGGCCCGGCCCAACGCCGTGATCCCGATCGGCGCCGTCGAGGACCGGCCCGACTATGACTATGCCGATCGGGTGACGTTCCACGTCACCGCCCTGGAAGAGGGGGCGATCGCCTCGGCGCGCGTGCCGACGACCGGCGGGGATACGGCGCTGTCGATCGAGGTTCGGCGCGCCGGCGGACAGGTCGGGATCCGAGTCGACGGCGTGGGCCGGTGGTCGGCGCTGCTGCGCGGCGTCGATCGGGTGGCGGACGTGAGCGGCGGCACGGCAACGCCCGACCCGCTGGGGACGCGCGTGATCCCGGCGCCGGGTGCGGGCGAGATCGCGATCCGGCTGTGAGTAGGCGCGATCCGGCTGTGAGCAGGCGCGGACCGGCTGTGAGTAGGCGCGATCCGGCTGTTCCCAGACCTTGACAGACGCTCGTGGCGCCCATCGTGGTCAGGGCGCCGCGCGCTTTGCCGATCCGCCGCCCGAGTAGAGCCGGGCCTTGTGGTCGGGCTGGGATGGCCCGCCGGAATCGCGGAGCAGACATTGCCTGAAGGGAGTGTGGCACAGTGGTCGATCTGGCAGTAAGCGCACTTGGACTGAGCAACCCGTTCGTGATCGCAGCCAGTCCGGCGACGCACGGCACGTATGCGATCCTCAAGAGCGCCAGCAGCCTGCCCGGCGCGGTGACGATGCGCAACTATGGGCACGGCGCCGGCGATGGGTCCCTCGTCCTGCCGTCTGCGCACGACATGGCGGCGGGACGGCACGCGATCCAGAGCCATGCCCTGGGAGCGCATCTCGTGGACCCCTTTCCCTCGCTGGAGGCCTTTTGCGAGGCTGTCGCGCACGTGCGCGGCGAGATGCCGGCGGAGGTCAAGCTGTGGGTGTCGATCGGTCACTTTCGCGACCTGATCACCCCGGGCGTCGATTGGCGCCGGTCCTGGATCCGGGAGGCGCGCGAGATCGAGCGCGCGGGGGCCGATGCGCTGGAACTACACCTCAACACGCCGGGCGTCGCTGTCGCCGGAGACCGGGCGTTCGACTACTACCGGCTGGTGTTCATGGCGACGCGCGCCGTCAAGCAGGCGGTCCGCGTGCCCGTTCTGGTCAAGCTGCCGGTCGAGTCGGTCGATCCGCTGCGCGCCATGGAGGCGGCGCTGCAGGGCGGGGCGGATGCCCTGGGTCCGACGGCGCGTTGGAAGGGATTCGTGTTCGACCTGGATTGGCGGCGCTCGCAGGCGACGCCTGGCGGGGGCTACGGTGGCAGCCAGGCCCTGCCCGTGATCAGCTATGTGGTGGCAGAGGCGCGGCGGAACGGCGTGGACGTACCGATCTACGCTGGGGGCGGCGTGTTCAGCTGGGAGGCGGCAGCCAAGCTGATCATGGCGGGCAGCCAGTGCGTGCAGCTCGGGTCGTACGCCTGCTGCCTGGGCCCGCGCGCCGTGGCGCATATGATCGCCGCTTTCGCACAGTGGATGGAGGAGGCGGGCTACTCCGACATCGACGCGCTGTGCGGCGATGCCCTGCAGCTCCTGGCGATGCCGCCCGACTTTGCCGAGGCGCGCAGGCGGACGCTGGCGGAGGCGTACCAGGACGCACAGCCCGACCCCGACCTGTGCACGGGCTGCGGCGACTGCGTCGAGGCGTGCTGGTACGACGCGATCGACGTACAGGACGGCGTGGCGGTCAAGAACGTGGGCTGCGTGGGGTGCGGCTACTGCGTCCAAGTCTGTCCCACCGGCGCGCTCGACGTGCCGGCAGGCGACATCCTGGCTTCGGCATTCCCGACGTGAGCCAGAAGGGGGCGCAACGTGGATGACGCGAGGACGCTCTTTGCGCGGTTGGATTTCACGCATCCGGGGCTCGCCGGCGCGCGGGCACGCCTCGAGATGGGCGACGAGGCGGGCGCGCTGCGCGCCGTGGTCGACCATTTCCGCACGCGCACCAGCCCCAGGTACTTGTTCGACGAGCACGCGATCGCCGCGTTCGACGACCGGGACGTGATCCGCGAGGCCGACCTGATCTGCGAGCACGTCCTGTATGGCTACGACCTGGGACCGGTGATCGACTGGCGCTACAATCCGACGATCGATTCCTCGCGCGATCCAGAGTGGCTCTGGTCGCTGGTGCGGCACAACTATTGGGTTACCCTGGCGCGCGCGTACGCGCTGACCGGCGACGAGGTCTATGCGCGCGAGTGGGTGCGCCAGATGGAGGCGTTTGTCGCCAGCTGGCCCATGGCGCCTCACATGGCGGACGAGGATGCGCACATGGCGTTCCCGGGCGACGCCTGGCGCTCGATCGAAGCCGGGATCCGGGTCTACACGGTCTGGCTGCCGGTCATGGTCTACATGCGCCGCTCCCCATCGTGGGAGGACGCAGCGTGGGCCTGCTTTTTGAACGCGCTGCACGATCACGGCGAATTCCTGTGCCCGCACTATAGCAACCACGCGCACTGCAGCAACTGGCTGACGATGGAGAGCACGGCGCTCTTTCAGCTGGGGGTCATGTTTCCCGAGTTCAAGCGCGCCGCCGAGTGGCAGGCCCTGGGCTACCGTCGCATCACGCACGAGGTGCGCTACCAGTTCGACCACCACGGGGTGCATATGGAGCGCACGCCGATCTATCACCTGGTGGCGGCGGGCGCGTTCCTGCAGGCCTACCGCATCGCCACGCTGAACGAGATCCCCGTGCCGCCCTACATGCTGCCGATCTTGGTCAAGAGCGCCGAGTACCTGATGGCGCTGGTCAAGCCCGACCTGACCCTGCCCATGGTCGGCGACGCGGACCGCAACGCGCTGCGCGCGCGGCGCGCCGACGTTGCGCTGTACGAGGGCATGAACCTGACCACCGACCCGGTGGACCTGAACGAGCTGCGCGCCTTTTTCCGGGTCATGGCGGATCTGACGGGCAGGGAGGATTTTCGCTACTTTGCGACCTGCCGCCGGGAGGGCGCCCCGCCTGCGCAGGTCGACTATTCGCTGCCTGACGCCGGGTTCCACGTCACGCGCACCGGTTGGGGGGAGCACGACTCATACCTCTTGGTCACCGGGACCAACCTGGAGCGCGGGGAGAGCCGGGCGCACTCGCACGATGACGCCGCGCACGTCGAGCTGCAGGTGGCGGGCGAGGACGTGCTGATCGACACGGGACGGTTTATCTATTCCAACAGCGCCTGGCACGACTGGCGCGCCTATTTCTCCTCCTCGCAGGCCCACAACACGCTCGGCGTGGACGATCACGCGATGGGCGACGTCCCCGGCACCAGCGCCCGGATCCGGTGCGTGCGCACGTGGTGCCATCGCTTCGAACCGGGCCCCGAGGTCGACTTGGTCGAGGTCTCGCACAACGGGTACGCGAGCATGGCGGACCCGGTCTTTCACCTGCGCCGGGTGATCGCCTTCAAGCCGGGGGTGTGGCTGATCGACGACGTGCTGACCGGGGTGGGCGATCACGTCTACCGGCTCTCGTTCAACTTGGCGCCGCGCCGGCTGGAGGCGGACGCGGGATCGCCCGGCGCGTACGTCTATCACGGGGAGCGGGTCCATGTGCGGATCTCGCCGCTGATCGCCGAGGGGGTGACGGCGCGCGTGCTCGAGGGCTCGCTGCACCCCAAGGGAGGCTGGGTGTCCTACGGCTATGCGGTCAAGGTCCCGGCGCCGCAGCTGATCTACACCCAGACTGGCTCCGCGCCCGCGCGGTTCGTGACCGCCGTGGTGCACGAAGGACGGGGCGAGGTGCGGGTGGAGGAGACGGAGGGGCTGGGGCTCGCGCTCGCAGTGCGCAGCGGGGAGCGGGCGTGGCGCGTGACCCTGGGCGATGCGGCGCAGGGATGGCGGGTATCGTGGGAATGAGGCGCCGCTGGGCGTGACGGCTTGGCGCCGCGCTGTGAGAGACGCAGAGGCGCAGCCTTACCGTTCGTAGCGCCGACGTGCGCCGTCCGCCGAGGTGCGAGGGATGGTGGACACAGCACTGTACGCTGTTTTTTGCCCTCCTGTCACCCTCCTGTCACAGATCCCCTTGACGGGGCGGCGCGCATGCGCTAGCATGGAGGTACAGCGCCCTTACGGAGGAGTCCATGTGCGCCCGCATCCTGGTCGTCGACGACGAGCCGCCGATCGTCGATCTGCTGGTCTATAATCTCGAGCGCGCAGCCTACCAGGTCGTGGTGGCGCGCGATGGCGAGGAGGCGCTCGCCGTGGCGCGGCGCACGCAGCCCGACCTGGTGATCCTCGACCTGATGCTCCCCCGCCTCGACGGGCTCGAGGTGTGCCGCGCCCTGCGCCGCGAGCGCGACGTACCGATCATCATGCTGACCGCGCGTGACGCCGAGGTGGACCGGGTGGTGGGGCTCGAACTCGGCGCCGACGACTATGTGGTCAAGCCCTTTAGCGTCCGCGAGCTGGTGGCGCGGGTGCGGACGGTGCTGCGGCGCGCGGCGCGCCTTCCGGACGATCTCGCCACAGCGGATCGCGCGGCGGAAGCGATCCGTGCCGGCGACCTGGTGGTCGATCCGGCGCGCCACGAGGTGCAGTGGGCCGATCGTGCGTTGTCGCTGACCGCCCAAGAGTTCGCGCTGCTGGAGGTCATGGCGCGCCACGCAGGGCAGGTGCTCAGCCGCGAGCAGCTGCTGCAGCAGGTGTGGGGCTATGACTATTACGGCGACCTGCGCATCGTCGACGCCGCCGTCAAGCGCTTGCGCGCCAAGCTGCGCGAGGCGTTGCCCGACGAGGAGCTGATCGAGACCGTGCGCGGCGTCGGCTATAGGCTGCTTGGCTAGGCGGCGCAGCGGGTCTGCGTTGGTAGTGGCGGCTTGAGCCGCTCCGGGGCGGGGAGGAAGCGCTCAAGCGCTCACTACGAACGGGGGGTAGAGGAGCGAGGACGCGCTCACTACGAACGCCCATCCCGGGTGAGGGACGCTATGGAAAGCGAACCGAAGGCCAAACAGTCACGCAGCGCGCGCGCGCCCATTGGGTGGCGCCAGAGCGTGCGCGCGCGCCTGACCCTCAGCCACCTCGCCGCGATCCTGGCGGCGATGATCCTCTCGGGGTTCCTGCTCCTCTCCTTCCTCGACCGCTACTTCCTGCAGGCTGTGGAGGACAGCCTGGTGGCGCAGGCCCAGATCACGGCGCAAACACTGATCCCAGGAGCGCGCACGATCGCCGAGGCGCCGGCGCAGGCACTGATTCCAGGGGCGCGCACGATCGCCGAGGCGCCGGCGCAAGAGGCAGCCTCGAACACGATCCGCCAGCAGCGCACCGGCAACTACTACCTGCAGGCAGAGAACGTGGCTCCGCCCGCCAGCGGAGTGCCCCTGGGCGACCTGGGCGACGCGTCGCTGGAGCTCGGGGCGGCGCTGGACACCCGGATCCGGGTCCTCGACGCGACCGGGATCGTGCTGGTCGATTCCGCGGGAGAGGAGCGGGGCAGCGATCTGCGCGCCGATCCCGTCGTCGCCGAGGCGCTGGCGGGGCGCTATGCCCGGCGGACCGAGTCGAACGCGATGGTGGTCGCCGTGCCGGTGACCGTCGAGGGTGGGCTGGCGGGCGTGATCCTGCTCAGCCAGCCCCTGGACGATGTGCGCGCCGTGCTGCGCGACGTGCGCCTGCGCTGGGGGCTGTCGATGGCGGCGGCGCTCTTGCTCTCCGGCGCCGCGGGCTGGTTCCTGTCGGACGCGATCGCGCGCCCCGTGCGCCGCCTGATCGGGGCAGCGGGCGCTGTCGCACGCGGGACGCTCGACCAGCAGGTGCCGGTGCGCTCGCGCGACGAGCTGGGGCGCCTCAGCGCGGCGTTCAACGACATGACCGCCCGCCTGCGCGCAGCGCGCCAGATGCAGACCGACTTTGTTGCCAACGTCTCCCACGAGCTGCGCACCCCGTTGACGTCGATCAAGGGCTTGGTCGAGACGCTGCGCGACGGTGCCGTGGACGATCGCCGGGTGCGCGACCGGTTCCTGGAGACGATCGAAGGCGAGACGAACCGCCTGATCGCCATGGTGAATGACCTGCTCTTCCTCTCGCGCGTCGACTCGGACGTGCTGCGCGTCCAGCGCGAACCGGTCGACGTCGGCGACCTGGCGCAGGCGGCGGCGGAGCAGGTCGCCCTGCTCGCCGAGGCGCGCACACTGGACCTGCGCGTCGAGGTCCAGCCCGGGACGCCCGCGGCGTGGGGCGACGTTGACCGGATCACGCAGGTTGTGCTCAACCTGCTCGACAACGCAGTCAAGTTCTCGGCGCCGGGCGGCACGATCCGGGTGCAGGTCGATGCCGTGCAAGCGGATGCGCCATGGGTCCGGGTGCGGGTGCGCGATCGCGGGATCGGCATCCCCGCCAAAGACCTGCCGCGGATCGGCGAGCGCTTTTACCGCGCCGATCGGGCCCGCTCCCGTGCGCAGGGGGGGAGCGGGCTGGGCCTGGCGATCGCGCGTGCGCTCGTCGAGGCGCAAGGCGGGCGGCTGGCGATCGAGAGCGCGGAGGGAGAGGGCACGACGGTCACGTTTACGCTTCCCGCTGCGCCGTGAGGGCTGTGGCCTCGGGGCAAGGGCAAGCCGCGTCTGCCACGAACCGCGCGAATGCCGGGCAGGGAAGCGAGGGAATGCCACGCAACAACGCGCACGAATGCCAGTGAATTCGCGCTGATCCGCGCCGTCCTGGGCAGGATCGATCGCAGTGCAGGCATCCGGTGTCTCCAAGACACCGGATGCCTTTTGCTGTCGCAGCGCTGTTCCGTTCTTGCTCGTGACCTACCTCGGTGCTGTCACGGAACTGTCACGCGGGTGCGCTACGATCGAGCCAAGTGGACCCGCAGCGCACGCGTGCAGCAGGGAGGGCATCATGGGGCGGCGAAGCAGGATCGGGCTCGTGTTGGCAAATGTCGTGCTCGTCGTCATGCTGGTGGGCCTGCTGGGGGCCTACCTGGTCGCCGTGCACGACCTGCCGTCACAGATCTATACGGTGGACCAGCGCGCATTCCTGTCGTACAACCGCGCGCGCAGCGTCGCGCAGGTGGCGCCGGTGTGGGAGGCGATCGTCCCCGACGCTGCGGTGCCTGCGGTGGTCATGCCGGTCCAGCACAGCCGCGTGCGCGCCGTGCTCGACGCGCGCTACGAGACGCAGGGCAGCGTGAGCGCCACGGTGTACGACCTCGACTTTGCGGGCGCGTACCGGATCGGGCACACGGGGGCGATCAGCGCCACAGTCGCCCTCTTTTTCCCCTTTCCTGCGGTCCTCGAGACGCTGCACGAGGTGCGGTTCACCGTCGACGGCGTCGAGCCCGTCGACGCGGGCTACTCGACCGAGGGCATCCGCTGGCAGGCTGTGCTCGCCCCCGGAGAGGAGCGTGAGGTCGAGGTCAGCTATCGGGCCGAAGGCGCGCACCGCTTCTCGTATGGCCTCCAGCAGGGACAGCGCACAGACGTGGACGTGATCGTCAGCGTGCGCGGGCTCGCTGGCGCCGAGGCGCCCGAGTCCTCGCTTCCACCCAGCGCGCAGCAGGCGGATGCAGAGGGCGAGGAGTGGCGCTGGCAGTACGTGGGCCTGATCGCCGAACGCGACATCGCGCTGACGCTGCCCGAGCAGTTGAGCTTTGCGCAGCGGGTAGCGCGGTTGAGCGGTGACTTTCGCAGCCTTGCCCAGTGGGCGCCCGTGCTCGTCGTGTCCTACCTGGCTTCCCTCGCCGCAGCGCTCTATCTGGGCGGCGTGCGCTTGCGCCTGGCGAGCTATCTCCTCGCCGGGTGCGGCACGGCGCTCTTTTACCCGCTGCTGACCTTCCTGGGCGGAGTGGTCGGGCTGGTCCCGGCGGGGATCGTTTCCCTGGCGCTCGTCTCTGCCCTGTTGGTCGCGTTTGCCGGGCTGACCGCCGGCTGGTCGCGCGCGGCCGCGCGCGCCGGGCTCCTGCTCCTCGTCTTCCTGGGCTGCTTTTCGCTCGGCACACTCACCCCATGGTCGGGCTTGTTCGTCACCGGCGGGGCGCTGATCCTCGTCGGCGCGTTCATGCTGCTCTATGCGCGCCGCGTGACGCCCGTTGCATCGCCCGATCGTCTTCCGGAAGAGGGGACAGGCGACGGGGTACGTCCTGCTGAAGGGGGAGCGGAGGCAGGCGCCGCGCCGGAGGGTGGGGCTCAGGCCGATAGTGCGCCAGAGATGGCGGACGGCGCGCCGCCGCCGCCCGATCCGCGGGACGAGAGCCACTGCCCCTACTGTGCGCGCCCCCTGGCGGACGACTATGCCTTCTGCCCGGGCTGCGGGCAGGATACGCGCCACATCCGCCGCTGTGGCGTGTGCGGGCAGCGGGGCTTCGTGCCGCAGGGAATGGGCGCTGTCTACTGCGTGCGCTGCGGTGCACCGCTCGCGCAGGAGGATGGGGAGTAGCGCACCCCGAAGAGGCGGAGGGATGTTCCCCTCGTCGTATCGCGTCTCGCATCGCTCGCTGCGCGGAGGTGCCCGCGCTGCGAGGAAAAGGAGGGCACGCTGTGAACAAGACAACGACCCTGATCGCTGGCCTCATCGTCCTGCTCTCGATCGCTCTGCTGACGGGGGCTCAGGCGGTCGAGACCACGCCACAGGCGCCGCGGCTGATCACAGTCAGCGGCAACGCGGTGGTGCGCGTTGTCCCCGACGAGGTCGTGCTGACGGTAGGCGTCGAGAACTGGGCGACGGACCTCGGGCAAGCCAAGCAAGAGAACGACCGCCGCGTGGCTCGGCTGCTCGAGGTAGCGCAGGCGCATGGCGTCGCAGCGCGCCACGTGCAGACCGACCACATCAGCGTCGAGCCGCGCTACGAGGACGGCTACGAGAAGCGGGGCTTTGTGGGGTATTTCGTGCGCAAGACGGTGGTGATCACGCTCCACGACGTGAGTGCGTTCGAGGATCTGCTCACCAGCCTGCTCGACGGCGGCGCCACGCACGTGCACGGGATCCAGTTCCAGACGACGGCGCTGCGCACCTATAAGGACCAGGCGCGGGCGCTGGCGGTCGAGGCGGCGCAGGAAAAGGCGGTTGCCATGGCCCAGGTGTTGGGCCAGCGTGTGGGCGCGCCGCAGGAGGTGCGCGAGGAGCAGAGCGGGTGGTGGTCGTGGTACGATGGATGGTGGGGCGCGCGCTGGGGGAGCAGCATGGCACAGAATGTGATCCAGAGCGCGGGGCCCGAGGGCGAGATGATCGACGGGACGCTGGCGCCGGGCCAGATCGCCGTCCACGCCGCGGTGACCGTCAGCTTTGCCCTGCAGTAGGGGGTCGTGGACCGTTTCTACAAGTCGTTCACTTGACGTGGGCCGGGTTTGCGCGTATCATGCCGCTGGGGGTGGTTCGCGGCCGGTGTCGCGCGCGGTCTTCAAAACCGTCTGAGGGGTTGTGCAGAACAAGCCCTGGTGGGTTCGACTCCCATCCACTCCCG
>JAFGIE010000097.1 GCA_016929775.1 Anaerolineae bacterium | reverse complement strand
GCCGCCGGCTTCTGAGCCGCCGGGTCCCGAGCCGCTGGCTTCTGATCGTTCACTGCCATAACGTATCCCCTATCGTATGAACCTACGGACCTCAGGGTCTATCTCGCGCTGCCCCGAGTCCGAACGTCTCGTGTACGGCGCGCACCGAGCGGTCGGCGTCTCTGCCCTCGATCACGAGGGAGATATTGTGCTCTGACGATCCCTGGGCGATGGTCAGGATGTTGATCCCCGCTTCTGCCAGCGCGCCAAAGAGCCGCGAGGCGATGCCGACGGTGCCTTTCATGCGCTCCCCGACGACCGCCATGATCGCCACATCATCCTTGCTCCAGATGTGCTCGACATTGTGGCGCAGGATGTCGTACTCGAAGGCGCGGTGCAGGGCGTCGATCGTCCGCTGCGCGGATTCGACGGGTACGACAAAGCAGATGCTCTGCTCCGACGAAGACTGGGAGATCATGAGCACGTTCACCTGTTCGGCGGCGACGGCGGCAAAGACGCGCGCGGCGATGCCCGGGATCCCGATCATGCCGCGCCCCTCGACCGTGACCTCGCTCACCGCGCGGATGGCGGTGATGCCCTTGACCACGCGCCCGTTGGGCAGCGGATGCGCGATGATGCGCGTGCCCGGGTGCGTGGGGTTGAACGAGTTGAGGATCCGGAGCGGGATCTCGCCCGCGGCGGCGGGCAGGATCGTCTTGGGATGGATCACCTTGGCCCCAAAGTAGGAGAACTCGGCTGCTTCGTTATATGACAGCGCTTCAATGGTGCGCGCGCTGGGCACCACGCGCGGGTCTGCGCTCATGACGCCGTCGACGTCGGACCAGATCCAGATCTCGTCGCTGGCGAGGCACGCGCCGACGATCGTCGCGCTATAGTCACTGCCGCCCCGTCCCAGCGTGGTCGGCGTCCCGGATCGGGTGGCGCCGATGAATCCCGTGATTACGGGCACGGCGCCCCGTTCGAGGAGCGGCGCCAGGCGGGCACGTGTGCGCGCCGCCGTTTGCTCCATCAACGGGTTGGCGGCGCCGTGGACGTCGTCGGTGACGATCAGCGCCGTCGCTTCGACCGCTTCGGCGTCGATCTGGTGCGCGCGCAGGGCTGCGGCGACGATCGGGGCGCACAGTCGCTCGCCGAGCCCACTGACCACGTCGAGCCCGCGTGGGGTCAGCTCGCCCAAGGTGCCGATCGCGCGGCACAGGCTGTGTAGGTAGTCGAGCAGGGCGTCGATCTGTGCGGCGACTGCCGTGCGCTCTCCCGCGTCGTCGATCAACGGCGCGACCGTCTCCCGGTGCCGCTCGCGCAGCGCGCGCACGATCGCGTCGACCTCCTCGCCGCGCGCCTCGAGCGCGGCGCGCGCGGCGCGCACCAGGCTGTTGGTCACGCCGCTCATCGCCGAAACGACGATCGCGACCTGGCGCGCGCCCCGCCCGGGCGTGGGATGGAGCGCGTTCCGGCGCGCCTGGTCGACGATCTCGGCGGCGCGGGCGATCGCCTCGACACTGCCGACGGACGTGCCGCCGAACTTCATGGTGATCCGGTAGGGCGATGACGGGTTTGTCATCCGTCAACTCCTCGTTGGCGCAGCGCTTGCGCGATTGCAGCCTTGACCGCACCCACGTTCGCTGGCAGCTCGAGCGGGGGGTTGGCGTGCCGCGCGATCACGTCCTGTAGGTTGCCGTCGTGATAGTGGACCTTAAAGTCGGTGAACTTGAGGCCATGCGCAGTCGAGATCACGACTACCCGGTCCCGCGCGCCGATCTCGCCGCGCGCGATGGCTTTGAACAGCGCGGCGAGGGCAACGCCTGTATGCGGGCACGCATAGAGCCCGGTCCGGTCGGCGCGTGCGGCGGCATCCGCGAGTTCCTGCTCGGTTGCCTGCTCGACGACGCCATCCAGTTGCTGGAGCACCTTGACTGCGCGCTCATAGCTGACCGGGTCGCCGATCTGGATCGCGCTCGCCGCCGTCTTGGCTGCGATCACGGGGCGGTAGGTGCGAAAGCCGGTCTGGTAGCTGAGGTAGAGCGGGTTGGCGCGCGCCGATTGGGCGCACAGGATGCGGGGCAAGCGGTCGATCAGGCCCAGCGCTCTCATCATCAGCAGCCCCTTGCCCAAGGCGCTGACATTGCCCAGGTTGCCCACCGGGATCACGATCCAGTCGGGCACCTGCCAGTCGAACTGCTGGACGATCTCGATGCCGATCGTCTTCTGTCCCTCCATGCGGAGGCTGTTCATCGAGTTGGCGAGATAGATGCGCTTGTCCGCCGTGACCTGCCGGACGACCTGCATGCAGCCGTCAAAGTCCGTGTCCAGGGCGAGCACTAGGGCGCCGTTCGCGATCGGTTGCACGAGCTGCGCAGTGGACACCCTGCCCCGCGGCAGGAACACGATCGTCGGAATGCCGGCGGCTGCGCCGTATGCCGCCAGCGCAGCCGATGTGTCGCCGGTGGAGGCGCAGGCGACGGCGCGGATCGGGACGCCGTGGGCGCGCATCTGGCGCACCTGGGAGATGAGCACGGTCATGCCCAGATCCTTGAACGAACCGGTGTGGGTGTTGCCACACAGCTTGACCCACAGGTCCTCGACGCCTAGTTCGCGCCCCAAGCGCTCCGCCCAGAAGAGGTTGGTGTGTCCTTCGTACATGGATACCACGTTCTGGTTGTCCAGCGAGGGCAGGACCCACTCTTTTTTGCCCCACACACCGCTGCCATAGGGCCACTCGTTGGTCCGGATCCGGCGGTCAAAGAGCTGGATCCAGCCTGCCGCGCTTCTATCGCGCAGCGCGTCGAGATCGTGCACGACGTCGAGCAGCCCACCGCAGCGAGGGCAGGTATAGACGACCTCGTCCAGGGCAAAGCGCTCGTCACACCCGCGGATGCATTCCAACCACGCTCGGTACATGGCGCCCTCCAGAAGCCCTGGGGCCGGGGCGCTCCCAGGACCACCCCACACGATGCAGGGCTAGATCCAGCCGCGCAGCTTGCACGCTTCGGCTACGCGTGCGACCGCGATCAGATAAGCGGCGATGCGGTGCTGGATCCCGTAGCGCTCTGCGACATCGCGGACGGCGTGGAAGGCGGTCGCCATCTTTTGGTCGAGGCGCTCGTAGACCAGGTCGATGTCCCAGTAAAAGCCGTAGGCGTTCTGTACCTGCTCAAAGTAGGACGCGGTTACGCCGCCGGCGTTGCACAAAAAGTCCGGTATCACAAACACGCCCTTGTCATACAGGACCTGGTCCGCCTCTGGCGTGGTCGGGCCATCCGCCAGCTCTGCGACGATGTGCGCCTGCACGGCGCGGGCGTTGCCCGCGTGGATCACGCCCTCGAGCGCCGCCGGGATCAGGATGTCCACGTCGAGGGCCAACAGCTCGGCGTTGCTGATCCGCTCCCCTGCGGCAGAGCCCACCACGCTGCCGGTCTGCTTTTTATGGGCGACCATCGAGGCGGGATCGAGTCCCTGGGGTGCGTACGCGCCGCCCCGCGAGTCGGAGACGGCGACCACCTTGACCCCGAGCATGTCGGTGACCAGTTCGTGCATCGAGCTGCCGACCGTGCCATAGCCCTGGATCGCGGCAGTAGCGCCCCCGAGTTCGAGCCCCATCTCGGCGGCAGCCTCGCGGATGCACGTCACGCCGCCACGCGCGGTCGACTCGAGTCGCCCTTCCGATCCGCCCAGCGCGATCGGTTTGCCCGTGATCGCCCCCGGCGCGCTGCACCCCGCCATGTGGGCGTACTCGTCCATCATCCATGCCATGATCTGGGGGTTGGTGTATAGATCGGGCGAGGGCACGTCGACGTTAGGCCCCATATAGTGCCCCAGCGCGCGCATGTAGCCCCTGCTCAGCCGCTCGAGCTCGTTCGGCGAGAGGTCCTTGGGATTGCAGATCACCCCGCCCATGGCGCCGCCCAGCGGGATGTCGACCACGGCGCACTTCCACGTCATCCACGCGGCGAGGGCCCGGATCGTGTCGAACGTCTCTTCGGGGTGGAACCGCAAGCCGCCCTTGGTTGGTCCGCGGGCATCGTTGTATTGCACGCGGAACCCCTCAAAGATCTCGGTCGTACCGTCGTCCATGCGCACGGGGATGCGGACGTGGAACTCGCGCATGGGCCAGCGCAGGAACGCGTGCGTGACCGGGTCGATGCCCAGGATGTCGGCGGCAAGCGAGAGCTGGTGCTGCGCGATCTCGAACGGGTTCAGCGGATACGGTTCGCTCGGTTTGCTCATCGTGTCGATTCCTTCCCTCTCTGGGTTGGGGTTTGCCCGTCGCTGGTCGCCTACCGGGCGGCGACGCGGTGCCGGCGTGCCCCTTCGCGCAGGATGCGCAGCACGGCGGTGGGCTCGCCCAGCGGGATCACGCCGGCTTCGCGCTCGAAGGAACCGACATCGTCCAAGATGTCCTCTGCCTCGGCGCGGTATGCGTCCATGACGTAGGGGATGCCCGTCACGCGGGCGGCTTCTTCGGTCAGCGCCATGAGGTCGCTGCGCGAGATGGCGGGGACGCTAAAGTTGCGGCTGCCTGCCATAAGCTGTTGGAGTCCGGCCTTGAACTTTTGCGTGTAGGTGTAGATGCCGACGGCGCCAAGCGGGATTTCCTCGACCTCAGCCCCGTACTTGTCCTTGAGCTCTTCGTACGTGACAAAGATCTCTTCGACCTTGCTGCCGTACTTGGACACCGTTTTGGGCAGGTCGCCTTGCGCCAACCACTCGCCGATGTTCTTGCCGACCATGCCCGGGATCATCAGGGCGCGGCCCATGCAGACCGCCTTGACGTAGGGACTACCCAGGGCGAGGGCCTTGTACACGCCGTCCTCGGTCGAGAAGCCGCCGGCAAAGGCGATGTCGGGCACGCGGATGCCGCGGCGGGTCAGTCGTTGGCAGAACTCGTAGGCCATGGAGTGGAGATAGATCGAGGGCACGCCCCACTCGTTCATCATGGGCCAGGGGCTCATCCCCGTTCCGCCTGGCGCGCCATCGATCGTGACCAGGTCGAGGCCTGCGCCTCCGCCGTAGCGCAGGGCCATGGCGAGCTCGACGGCAGAGTAAGCGCCGGTCTTGAGCGAGATGCGCTTGAAGCCTAGGTCGCGCAGGCGCTCGACTTCTTGCATGAACAGCTCCAGGCTGACAAAGCCTAGGCGCGAGTGGCGTTCGAACTCTTGGATCGCGCCGTCGCGGTATGCTTCCTGGACGTCGTGCCGCTCGGGGTCAGGCAAGACGTTGTAGCCGCGCGCTTTGAGCTCCACTGCGCGCTCGATCTCGCGGACCTTGATCTCGCCGCCGATGCACTTGGCGCCCTGTCCCCACTTGAGCTCGATCGTGTCGATGCCGTGCTTGTCGATCACATACTCGGCGACGCCCAACCGCGTGTCCTCGACGTTGAGTTGGAAGAGAAAGTCGCCGTACCCTTCGTGGAAGCGCTTGTAGATCTCGATCCGACGATCCATCTCGGGCGAGTTCTTGACCTTGCCATGCTCGTCCAGTTCGAGCTCGGGGTCCACGCCGCACACATTCTCGCCGCAGACGAGGGTGATGCCCGAGATCGCGGCGCCGACGGCAAAGTGCGCCCAGTTCCTGCGCGCGATCTCGGTCGAGCCGAGGGCCCCGGTAAAGATCGGGATCTTCATCTTGACCTTCTGATCCCAGCCGTAGGCGGTCTCGGTGTTGACGTTCGAGAAAATGGTGGTGTCGGGATTGGCCTCGATGCCCTCGGGCATGCCCTTGGCCCCGACGGCGTATCCCTGGATATTGAGGTGCGAATAGTCGACGGGGTAGTTCTTGTCGGCGCCAGCGGTCATCTCTCCGTACAGACGGGGGTACAGCACCTCGCGCCCCCGGAAGGACGAGAGCCATAGTTCACAACCGCCCTTGCACCCATCGTGGCAGGACGCACACAGTCCTGACATCGGTACGACGTTCCTGGAGCGGTTGAACGTGCCGGTGGCTTCATTTGCATTGGGCTGTCTCAGGTTCACTTTTCCCTCCTTCAAGACCCGATTGGTGTGGTGGGATGCGGCGCGCAGGCTGCGCAGGTTCAGCGGACAGTGTGTCACGAGACCGTCGGGCGGAGCCCTGCCTAGGGTGCTTGGCTCTCGCACGCGGGCGTGCGCGACACGATCGGACCCGGCATACTGGACGACAACTGGGATGCGACCTCTCCTTTCCGCGTCAGTCGTTGACTGCCCGTGGGCGCGGCGATGCACCGTGGCTAAGGTCGGCGGCGTTGGGCGTACGTGCGGGCGCGTGCAGCGCCGTACTGGGCGCGCCGGCGTGGGCCTGGATCGCTCAGAGCCGGAGCAAGCGCGTGTGATAGATGTCGGACACGGACTCCATCTCTGCGCGCACCTCGGGCGTGGTTGGTTCGTCGAGGGTCAGCGCCATGAGCGCCTCGCCGCGCGGCTCCAGGCGACCTACCGCCATGAACGCGATGTTGATGTCCGCCTTGCCGGTGATACGGCCCACCTCGCCGATCATGCCGGGACGGTCGCGGTGATAGATCAGCAACTGGTAGCCGCGCGCGATAAAGTCGAGCCAGTAGCGGTCGATGCGCACGATGTACGGCTGATTGCGGATGATCGTTCCGGAGAGCACGTGCTCGTCGCCATTGTCGGTGAAGGAGAGCGTGATCAGGTTGGCAAAGTGCCCGGCATCACTTCGCTTTTCCTCGATCACGCGCAAGCCGCGCTCGCGCGCGATGAGGTTGGCGTTGACCAGCGTGATCCGCGCTTCGGTCACCCGCTCGAGCAGTCCCTTGATCACCAACGCGCGCAGCAGGCCCGTGTCCATCTCGGACAGCTCCCCGGCGTAGGCGATGCGCACCTCGCTCATCCGCCGGTCGACGAGCTGGCTCGCCATACAGCCCAGCTTTTCCGCCAATTCGCAAAAGGGCACGAGTTGGGCCTGTGTCTCAGGGGGAACGATCGGTGCGTTGACGGGGTGCGCTGGGGGAAGCCCGTCGAGCACATCCAAGATCTGCCTGGCGACGTCGACGGCTACGGCGACCTGGGCCTCCCTGGTCGATGCGCCCAGGTGCGGGGTGACGATCACTTGCGGGTGCGAGATCAGCGGGCTGTCGAACGGAGGTTCGTGGGCAAAGACGTCCAGTGCGGCGCCGGCGATCTGGCCCTGGTCGAGCGCGGCAAGCAGCGCCTCCTCGTCGACGATCCCGCCCCGCGCGCAGTTGATCACGAATGCCCCGGGCTTACACGCGGCGAGCTCGGCGGCGCCGATCATGCCGTGCGTCGCGTCGGTGAGCGGGACGTGTACGCTGCTAAAGTCGCTGCGCGCGAGCAGGTCCGGCAGGCTGCACAGCTCGACGCCCAGGCGCTCGGCTTGCTGGCTGGAGACATACGGGTCGAAGGCGAGGACGTGCATCTGCAGGCCCCGGGCGCGCCGCGCCACCTCCTGTCCGATGCGCCCCATGCCGATCAGGCCCAGTGTCTTGCCCGAGACCTCGATGCCCATGAATTCCTTGCGGTCCCACTGTCCTGCGCGCAGAGAGGCATCGGCCCGCGGGATGTGGCGTGCCAGGGCCATTATCATCGCGATGGTGTGCTCTGCGGCGGCGATCGAGTTGCCATCTGGGGCATTCACGACCAGGATCCCGGACTGCGTCGCCGCCTCCAGATCGATGTTGTCGACGCCCACACCGGCTCTGCCGATGACCTGCATGCGCGTTGCTGCCGCGATCGCGCGGGCGGTAACCTGGGTGCTGCTGCGTACGACGAGGGCATCGTACGCGCCGATGGTCGCCACCAGGTCGTCTTCTGAGAGATTGGGCATCAGGTCGACCGAGAGCTTGGTAGTCAGGATGTCCAGTCCATTTTGTGCGATCGGGTCTGCAACCAGAACGCGCATGACGGTCTCCTCCCGTGGCGCCGGACCGGCAGGCGATGCGCGGTCCCCAATAGAAAACGCCTCTCGGCGAACGAGGTGGATCTCTCTTTCGCGGAAAGGCGTCGTTGCTGCCCGATCGTCCGACCGGGCCTGGCCTACGTTGACCAGCTTGTGTCGTCAGCTGCGGGGCGCAAGAGGACCAAAAAACCTCCCGGTGGGGAGGCTTGGTGTTGTGTGTCTGCTGTCTGCGTCAAGCGCGAGGTCGCCCCAACCGGCATCACTCCCCGTGGACCGTACCGGGAGTAGTGGTCGCACCGTCTGTGGACCAGAACCGCTTGCCGTGCATGCCCCACCCTCTGCCGCAGTAAGTCGTGTACTGGAATGCAGTCTATCACATTCGATCGATCCTGTCAAATGCCTCCGCTAGGGCGCCAGGAGCACCGATTCTTCCGTTCGTAGTAGCGGATTTATCCGCTGCCTGGGCGCTTGACCAGTGCCAGGGCCCTAGGACCGGGGGGCGCGCGCTACTCGTTGAGGCCACCCGGCCAAAATCGGTGCTCTTGGCTAGGAAGCGTCGCGACGCAGGAGGGCGTATTCGAGGCCATCGGCGAGCGCCTGCCAACTGGCTTCGATGATATTGCTCGAGCTGCCCACGGTGCTCCAGCTCCTGGCGCCGTCGCTCGAGTCGATCAGCACGCGGGTCAGCGCCGCCGTGCCGGCGTCGCCATCGAGAATGCGCACCTTGTAGTCGGTGAGGTGCACGGCGGCGAGGTGGGGATAGTGCGGGAGCAACGCCTTGCGCACAGCCTGGTCCAGGGCGTTGACCGGGCCATTTCCCTCGGCGGCGGTGATCATCACTTTCTCGCCCACCTTGATCTTGACGAGCGCCTCGGAAGCCATCATGCCGTTCTCCTTTTCGCGGACCAAGATGTGAAAGTCGATCAGCTCAAAGGGCGGCACATAGCCCGACCGGCTGCGCCGGATCAGCAGCTCGACCGAGGCATCTGCGCCCTCGAACTGGAAGCCCCGGCTCTCGAGCTCCTTGATGCACGAGACCAGGGCGCGCGCCTCGCCCTGATCGAGGACAAAGTCGAGCCCGAACTCGTCGACCTTGTACAGGATGTTGGATCGTCCCGCCAGCTCAGAGACGATGATCCGCTTCTGGTTGCCGACCAGCGCCGGATCGATGTGCTGAAAGCTCTCTTCGCACTTGACCATCCCGTTGACGTGCATGCCGCCCTTGTGCGCGAACGCGCTGTGCCCGACGTAGGGTTGGTGGGGGTCTGGGCTGAGGTTGGCGCGGTTGCTGACAGCGTGCGCGATCTCGGTCAGCGAGCAGAGCTGTGCCTCGCTGACGCACGCGTAGCCCATCTTGAGCTGCAGGGTGGGGATCAGGGCACACAGATCGGCGTTCCCGCAGCGCTCCCCGTAGCCGTTGATCGTGCCCTGCACGTGTACGGCGCCTGCCTCGACGGCGAGAAGGGTGTTTGCGATCGCCAATCCACTGTCGTTGTGGCAGTGGATGCCAAGAGGTACGTCGAGTTCGCGCACGACCTCGCCGACGATCGTGCGGAGTGGGCTGGGCAGGGTCCCGCCGTTGGTGTCGCAGAGCACGATCAGCGCTGCGCCTGCCTCGACCGCAGCGCGCAGGGTCCGCAGCGCGTAGGCCGGATCGGCGGCATAGCCGTCGAAAAAGTGCTCGGCGTCATAGATCACCTGCCGCCCGTGCGCGCGCAGGTAGCGCACGCTGTCGGCGATCATGTGCAGGTTCTCGTCGAGCGTCGTGTTGAGCACGTGCGTCACGTGCAGGTCCCAGCTCTTGCCAAACAGGGCGACGGCGCTGGTCTGCGCGGCGAGCAAGGCCCGGATCTGCGGGTCCTCGGCTGCGTCGATCCCGGCGCGGCGCGTGCTGCCAAAGGCGGTCACCGTAGCCTGCGTCAGGCCGAGGGCAGGGACGCGTTCAAAGAACGCGATGTCCTTGGGGTTGGACGCGGGCCAACCGCCCTCGATATAGTCCACGCCCAGCGCGTCCAGAAGCCGGGCGATCCTGAGCTTGTCGTCCAGCGACAGCGAGAGGCCCTCTCGCTGCGTCCCATCGCGCAATGTCGTATCGTAGAGCTGGATCCGTTTCATGGTCGCGCACCCTCCTTCGCCTGGGCCTGGAAAGCAAAGACGCTTCCCGCCACACGCCCCACGGCGTGACAGAAAGCGTCTTTGCTCCGGGGTCCCGGCGCCGGGACCGGTTGGTGCAGAAAAAAAGCCTCCCTGGTTGGGAGGCCCGCGATTGCCGGCGAACTGGGCTGTGTTACACGGCGCGTGTCCCAACCATCCATGCCCCTGACCAGATGATCAGGGTGGCGGCAATGCCGGCAATCGATTTGCCCAGCGCACGTGTTCGGTGCATCGTTCGTACCCTCGCGCACGGTCGATGGATGCATTCTATCACGCTTCAGATGCGCTGTCAAAGACGTATGACCGAATCTCAAGCAGTGTGATTGACAGCGTATCATGTACGGTGCTATAATGTCCCGCGCAAATCCGGACAAGGATGTTCTCGATAGGAGGCAATTTGGTTACCGTACAGCAAGTCACAGACGCGCTGCGCAACGTGATGGACCCAGAGCTGGGCAAGAACATCGTCGAGCTGGGCATGGTGCGCGACGTCGCCATTACGGGGCATGTGGTCAGCTTTACCTTTGCGTTGACGACGTTGGCATGCCCCTTGCGCGGCAAGATGGTCGAAGAGGCAAAGGCCGAGATCGCCAAGCTGGACGAGCGGCTAGAGCTCGACGTGCAGTTGGCCGAGATGACGGAGGAGGAGAAGCAGCGCCTGGTGCAGGGCGATCGCGAGAAGCCGCTGGCGGAGCGGCTGAACGAGATCGGGCACGCGGTTGCCGTGATGAGCGGCAAGGGAGGCGTGGGCAAGTCATCGGTCGCCGCCCTGCTCGCGGTAGCCCTCCGGCGCCAAGGCAAGCGGGTGGGCGTGCTCGACGCCGACATCACTGGTCCTAGCATCCCGATGATGTTTGGGCTGCACGACCGACCGACGGTCAGCCCGATCGGCCTGTTGCCGGCGGAGACGCGGACGGGGATCAAGGTCATGTCGATCAACCTGCTCTTGCAGAGCGAAGAGCAAGCCGTGATCTGGCGCGGACCGCTGATCTCGGGCGCGATCCGTCAGTTCTGGAGCGAGGTGTTCTGGCGCGATCTCGACTACCTGGTGATCGACCTGCCCCCCGGCACCTCCGACGCGTCGCTGACCGTGATGCAGAGTATCCCGTTGAACGGTGTGGTGATGGTCACGTCGCCGCAGGACCTGGCAGGAATGGTCGTGCGCAAGGCGGCACAGATGGCGATGCAGCTCAATGTCCCGGTCCTCGGCCTAGTGGAGAACATGAGCTATGTGACGTGCCCCAAGTGCGGGGAACGGATCGACGCCTTTGGGCCCACGCAGGCCCCGCAGACGGCGCGGTATATCGGCGCGCCGCTCCTGGGGCGCCTGCCGATCGATCCAGAACTGGCTCAGCACTGCGATGCGGGCACGATCGAGGCCTATCCGGCGACGGCGTTCAAAGCAGTCGCCGCGCACGTTACGTCCCTCATGCCGGCAGCCAAGGTCAAGCCGGTGTTCGAGTAGGCGCGCGCGGGGTGTGCGGCCTCGAGTGCCGCTAGACGGTGAGCAGCTCGACGTCGAGCGCGCTCAGCACGGGCTGGATCGGGTTGAGCAGGGTCGCCTGATCGGAGCCCGCAAAGAGCAAGCCGACGACATAGCCGTCCATGTCGAGCACAGCGGCGCCCGAGTCGCCGCCGGCGCTCATGTTCGTCGCCATGAACTGGTTCACAAAGCGCACCGGTCGGCCCCCATAGTCGACCTGCACGGTGACGTCGACCTGCGTGATGCGGCCCGTCGTGTAGCCGGTGGTCCGCCCCACCTTTTGCACGGCGGTGCCGAGCGTGCCCTGGCGCACGCCTTTGGGTCCGTCGATCCCCAGGATCCCAGGCTGGACCTGGTCTACCGCGAGGGGGCGTGCGATGGCGCAGTCGACGCGGTTCTCGGCTTGTTGGCTGCGCGTGGCCTGCAGCCTGCTGGACGATCCGGATGCGCCCGCCAAGAGGTTGAGCAAGCGGACAGCCAGGTTGGCCCACGTGCAGTCAGAGCCCTCGTCGCCCGTGTCGATGTGGACCCACTCTTCGAGCACGGCGATCTGATCCGCCGTGCCGCCCCCATCGTAGCGTGCGGGCTGGAGGATCGGGTCGCCACGCGCCGCGCGGTTGACGTTGGCGAGGACGTGGTTGTTGCTGAGCAGATAGGGCTGACCGTTGCGCTGTACCAGGCAGCCGAATGTCCCCGCTGTGACGTCAACGTGGCCACACGAGATGCCCGGCATCGCCGGGCGATGGCGGGCCCGTTCGCTCCCCTGCCAGGCGCGAAAGATGCCGACCTCTTGTACGTCGGTCTCGACGGATTCGATAGCCTGTGGCACGAGGTCTTCCGGCGAAAGCTGGGCGGCGGGGACCTTGTGTGTCACGCCCACGACGACACACGGACGGTCTGAGACCAGCCCGTCCGTTTCCTTGAACCCGATCCCGCACGCCACGACGTTCTTGCGGCGCATGAGACTGTCCACGTGCTTGCGCTTGGCATACAGCGCGAGTCTGAGGCCGACGGTGATGCCTGCGTTCCACATAGCCCCCCCTCCAGGAAGTGGCTGTGCACTCTTTTTAGAGCGCTGCTAGGTTGCCCACCTCTTGCACGTCGACCGGCACGCCGTCCAGCTGATCCGGGATCCGGTCGCGCGCGCGCAGCACGTGCCAGGGTCGCTTGCGCCGGACGAGGACCGTCAGGACCAGCTCGTCAGTCCACTCCCCATTCCGCTGACGGAGCCCAACGCCCACGCCGATCACGTTCCGCTTGCGGAGCAGCTGCTCCTCGTACTTGGCCTTGACCGCCAGGATGCGGTCTCGCTCTGTGTTCTCGTCCATCCGATCCTCTGTCCCGTGCATGGCGCCTACCGCAAGTATACCATAAAGCAATCCGAGCGACAACGGGCGTGCCTGCGTCACAGAGCGTCGTTCAGCGCGGGGGCAGCCCTCTATGTCCCAGTCCAAGGCTGATCGTTTGCGGCGTGGCTAGAGCAGT
>JAFGIE010000096.1 GCA_016929775.1 Anaerolineae bacterium | reverse complement strand
TCTGTCGCTACGCTGTGCACGAGGTTGAACTGCCCGGGGTCGCTCCCGATCTCGCCCCACGAGAACAGGTGCCGCCCATCGGGCGCATACTTGTGCACGCGCCCGTTCCCGTACCCATCCGAGATGTACATGTCGCCCGTGCGCGGGTCAAACGCCACCTTGGTCGGTCGGTTGAAGGGCTGACCGCTCAGCGCAGGTGCAGGCTCACCAGGTGTCCCGATCGTCATCAGCACCTTGCCGTCGAGCGTGCACTTGTAGATGCAGTGTGCCACGTCGTCCACGCAGTACAGCGTCTGGCCAGGCCCGATCGTCACACCGTGTGGGCGTGCGAACAAGCCCTCGCCCCACGACGTGACGTACGTCCCATCCCGCTCGAACACGATCATCGGATGCTTGCCGCGGTTAAAGACGTACACCCGGTCATTGGCGTCGACGGCGACGTCCACGACCTCCCAAAAGCTCCACCCCTCCGGCAGTTGCGCCCAGCTCTCCGGCTCCTGATACCGGAACGCACCATCCCCCAGGATCGTTGCCATGTCGGCCCTCCTTCACTGACCCCGATCTGCCGCGCCTCGCTAGGCGACCTCGGCTACCCAGTCGATGTCGAGCTCCTGGAGCCGCGACCGGGTCGGCGTGCCAGTCGCACTGTCCCAACCCATCATGCCGTAGTACAGGGACACCATTTCATCGAGATGCGCCGGGTCAACCGGTTTCTCGTTCAGCGTGCCGCTGACGTGCGGCGTGTTCATCCGAGCGGGCAGCACGTCGTCTGCGCGCCCCAGCCCCTCGCGCAAGTTGTAGGCGCGCGCCATGGTCACGCAGCGCTCTCCGGCGCGCATCAGCTCCCACAGGTTCGCCTCCCAGCCCGTGATCGCGCGCATCAACGCGATCAGCTGGTCGCGCGTCCAGGGAATAAAGGCGCACATGCCGATCATGTTCTCCATCCACCGCAGGCTCGCGGTGTAGAGATATGCGCGCACCTTGGTCGCATTGAGCGTCGTCTCGGGCACGCTCTCGTACACGCCCAGGCTCCGCCACCCCTCCCCCAGCGGGTCGTTGGCCAATCCCCCATCCCATATGTTGTGCATGTGATCGGCGCCGGTGGGCGAGACCGCATAGCCCAGGGCCTGTCCGTGTCGTGTCCGGCACTCGTGCATCGGGAAGGGCTGCTTCTTGACATCGATCACATAGGCCTCCGCCCCCCTGCCGATCTGCTGCGCGGCGCGCGTGGGTCCCTCCGCTAGGATGTCGCCAATCCCCATCCGCTCGCAGATCATCTGCGTCAGCGCAACCACCGCTGCGCCGTCGCCAAAGCGCAGCGCGAGTCCGCCCGTGTCGTCGAGGGTCAGCGCGCCATTCTCAAAGCACTCGATCGCAAACGAGACCGCCATGCCGGTCGAGATGGCATCCAGCCCGTAGGCATTGCACAGCTCGTTCGCCTTGGCGATGGCGCGGAGGTCATCCACGCCACAGTTCGAGCCAAAGGCTCCCACCGTCTCATACTCGGGTCCCCCGTACCCTGGCTCCACGTGGTACTGATCATCGTTGACCTCGACGACGCGCTTGCACCGGATCGGGCACGCGTAGCAGCCCCCTGTATCGGTCAGGATGGTATCCCGCATCGCCTCCCCACCGATCGCCTCGGCAGCCTCGAACTGCCCATCCTGAAAGTTGCGCGTCGGCAGGCGCCCCGTCTCGCTTAGCCCGACCAGACCACCGTTTGTCCCCAGCTCATGCAGCTCGAGCGACTTCTCACGCCAGTGCTGCGCCATCCAGCGCGCGACCGCGCGCACGCCCTCCGGATCGGCAACTGGCACTGCAGCCGTGCCGCGCGCGACCACGCACTTGAGCCGCTTCGATCCCATCACGGCGCCCAGCCCAGTGCGTCCGGCGGCGTGCTTGACGTCGTTGATCACGCACGCATAGCGGATCAGCTTCTCGCCCGCCGGGCCGATCATCGCCAGTCGAGCGCGTGGTTCGCCGAGCTCTGCGCGCACGGCTTCCTGGCAGTCCAGCGTCGTCAGGCCCCACAGGTGCTCGGCGGGCCGGATCTCGGCCTCGCCATCGTGGATCCAGATATAGACCGGCGTCTCCGCCTGACCCCGTACCACCAATGCGTCATAGCCCGCGTGGCGAAGCTCCGCGCCAAAGTACCCGCCCACATCGGCCTCGCCGAATCCCCCGTTCAGGGGTGACTTGGCCCCCACCGCACTCCGGCCTGCGCCCGCCGCCGGCACGCCCGTAACTGCCCCACCCGCCATAATCAACACGTTGTCCGGACCCAGCGGGTCGGCGCCGGGCGGCACCTCTGCCAGCAAATAGTATGCGACAAAGCCAGCGCCCCCGAGATACCGCCGATAGAACCGCTCATCTGGCTGTTCCACGTCGATCGTGTTCTCGGTCAGGTCCACTCGCAGGATCTTGCCCGTATAACCGTACACGTCTATCTCCTCCTCTAGAGCTCTTGCCCTTCATTGTACCGGCGTGTCGTTTCGCTTACCGGGACCGCTGCACACCGCCAAGCACTATCCCAGGAGCGTCTCCTCGGCCCGTTGTCCTGGGCGCGGCTGGTCCCGTCCGTTTTTCTGGGTCCAGTCGAGGTGAGCATACTCCTCGGGGGTGTGCGTCGCGACCCAGCCGTCAAAGTCTGCCACGATCTCGGGCGTCCACTGGGTGTCCATCTGGCTCGAGGTGTACACCCCTTCCCTGAGACGTTGGTGGCTAAAGATCTCGCGCATGTAGGTCCGTTCGGCGTGCTCGATCACTTCCTCCGCGAGGTGTGGTGGGATAAAAAGCACGCCGGTTGGCGTCCCAAGGACAACATCCCCGGGAAGGCAGATGGCCTCGCCGATCCGGCAAGGAACATTCAAGCCAATGAGGGTCACGTCCCGGATCGGCGTCGGATCCATGCCCTTGCAGAACGTGGCAAAGCCATCGATCTCGTAGATCTGCTGTGCATCCCGAATGCCGCCATAGATCACCTGTCCACGCCCCGTGCGCGTAGCGATCGCAGTCGACAGGTTCGCGCCCGAGAAGGTGCCCTTGTAGACCTTGGCGAACAGGTCGATCACGATCACGTCGTCCTTGACGAGCGTCTCGATCACCCAGGAGTTCATCGCCCCGATCCGTCCCTCCTGCTGATGCCCGTACTCCATCAGGCAGTCGTGCAGATCCGGTCGGAGCGGCACGAACACGCCGGTGACCGCACGCCCGACCAGCACGCGATCGGGGTGTAGGCGCGTCCAGTTGCCCTCGAACTGGAACTGGTAGCCCTTGCGCCACAGCACCGACCATGCCTCCTCCGTTCGGACCCGCGCCATCCGCTGTAGGATGTCGTCAGGCACACGGGGCCGACCGTCCGGGAAGCGTTCTCCCGTCCACAGAGGCGTAAGCTGGATGATGTCTTCTCGGCAGTTGTACTTCATCCCTCCTCCTTGCGCGTTGCGTTGGCACCAGATTCCGGTAATTGTACGCATTCGTGACAGAAGCACAAATCACGCGCTGCCTGCGCTTGTCGCAGGGCGACATTCCGGATACAATAGCTCGCGTCGCTGTTTCCACACCAGCAAGTGAGGATCGCGCTTGCCCGAACTGCCTGACCTGGAAGTGATCTGCGAGGTACTCGCAGACCGGATCCCTGGGACCACGATCGTCGGGGCGGAGGTCCG
>JAFGIE010000095.1 GCA_016929775.1 Anaerolineae bacterium | reverse complement strand
TGGTCCTCGCGCGGGCCCACGATCCGCAAGGCTCCGAGTACGGGCGGGAGCTCTCCCACCGGGAAGCGCGCGTCGATCACGGGCCCGATGATGCGCGCGATGGCGCCCTCTCCCGTTCTGAGCGGGCCAACGTGCCGTACGCGCAGCCTTGCCTTCTCGCCTTCAGCCAGTCTGCGCAGGCGGGCGAGGCTGTCGGCGATCCGGAGCCGGTCCTGCAGTGGCTGTGGGGGGACCGGTCGCCTGGCGCGGCGCGCCGCCGCCCGAAACTCGCCCAGCACGGTGTTGGTGTGCTCCTTGTCCTGACTCATGTGCCGCTCTGCTCCAGCTCTGCCACGTACCGCGCCTGCAAGTCTTCCAGGCGCCCGGAGAGGCTGCCGTCGATCACGGTGTCGGCAAAGCGCAGCGTGGCGCCAGCCACGAGCGCCGGGTCGGTCTCGTAGGCGACGACGACCGGTCGTCCCACAAGCTGCTTGATGCGTCCCTCGATGTGCACGCGCGTCTGCGGGTCGAGGTCACGCGCGCTCACCAGCTGCACGGCTACTGCCTCTTCCTCTTCCCCGGTCGTGGGTCGTTGGAACCGGCTGTCAGGCAGTGCGTCGAGCTGGTCCACAAAGCGCTGCAGGCTGGCTTGCTGGTAGTCGTCGGTTGCGGCGTCGCGCACCATCCGCGCACTGAGGTCCGTTACCAGCCGACCGAGCGCCTGGCGATGCTGGTAGAGCGCCTGCCGGTGCGCGTCCTCGATCTCTGTCTCTGCCTTTTCGCGCATGGCGGCGATCTCCCCGCGCGTCTCGTTCAGTGCCTGGCGCCTGCTCTGCGCGATCTGCTCCTGCGCCTGCTGCTCCATGGCGATGACCTGCTCTTCCGCTGCCGCCATCTGTTCCTCGAGCTTGGCGCGCTGCGCTTCGGCCTCATCCCTCTTGCGCTCTGCCTCCTCCATCTCGCTCCTGACTCGGTCCGATCGCTCGTCCAGGATCCGGATCACGGAGCGGAAAAGGAACCGCCACAGGATGAACGCCATAACGGCAAAGTTGAGGATCTGTAGGAGCAGTCTGCCCCAGTTGATCTGTAACATGCTTCACCTCACCGTCGTTGAGGTTTCATCCGATCGCACTGAGGATATACTCGCGCAATGGGTTGGCGAACAGCAGGATCAGGATCACAGCTAGGATATAGATCGCCAGCGACTCGAGCATCGCCAGCGTGATGAGCAGCGCCCGGTTGACGGCGTCGCCGGCTTCCGGCTGGCGGGCGATGGCGTTCATGGCGCGCCCCGCGACCAGGGCTTGCCCGATCGCAGGCACGATCACGCCCACCACAATCCCGATGCCCGAGATCAGGACCGTAACGACGACAAAGACCTTATCCCACGGAAGATTTACCCAGTCCAACTCGACCTCCTCTAGCAGGTCATCCTTCTGGCAGCGCTGGTTGTGCACGGGGGTGGCGCAGCCTGTGAGAGGCTGCGGGCTCTCCGTACCACGCCAGCGCTGCTCACTTGTGCGCCTCGACAGCGCCCGCGATGTACACCACAGTCAGCATGGCAAACACATAGGCCTGGATCACGGAGGTAAAGATGCTGAACAGCATCATCGGCACCGGTATAAAGTAGGGCAGGATCAGGAACAGCACGGCGATGACGATCTCTTCTCCCAGGATGTTGCCGAACAAACGAAAGGTGAGCGACAGCGTACGCGCCAGTTCGCTGGCGATCTCGATCGGCAGCAAGATAAAGATCGGCTCGACATAGTGCTTGAGGTGCCCGAGCACCCCTTTCCGCCAGATGCCATAGTAGTGCACTGAGAAAAAGACGACGATCGCCAGGGCCAACGGGGTGTTGATGTCTGTCGTCGGCGACTTGAGCCCCGGGATCAGTCCGCCTAGGTTGGAGGCAGTGATAAAGACGGCGAGCGTCCCCACGACGGGCAGAAAGAGACGCGGCTCCTCGGGGATCATGTTCCTGATCAAGCCATCGACCGCCTCGACGATCCACTCCAGCGCGTTCTGCCAGCGCGTGGGCTTGACCCGCATGCGTCTGCCCATGAGGATCAGGACTCCGCAGACGATAGCCATGATGATCCACGTGTTGACCACGGTGCTCGTGATCTGCAGTGGCCCCAGCTGCAAGTACACGACTGGAATCAGTTCTTCCTCTAGTCCCATGCGTACTCCCTACTCTTCCGTCCCCTGGACCATGATCTGGTACAGGTTGTACAGCGACAGCGCGACCCCGACGAACAACAGGCCAACCGTCCACTTGACCCCTTGGTCGGTGATCCGGTCCAGGTAGTGGCCCAGCAAGGCGCCGCCCACGATGGGCACGACCAAGCTCCACCCAAGGGAAGACATGGTCGCGACCATGCGCCAGAACCGCGACACCTCGTTGCGGTTGTCCTTCTTGTCGCTCAACGGATGGCCTCCATGGGTGGCGGTAGATCCGTCAGGGCACGGAGCAGTGCTGTGCGCACCTTGGTGAACTCGATGTGCGCCTCCATCGCCACCTGGTCCGCTGCAGCCTGGCGCGCGGCGATCTCGGCGCGCAGCTCATCCAAGCTGTTCCCGTGCTCAGCTGCCGCTGTGAGCACGACGATCATGTTGTCCATCACTTCCAGCGTCCCGCCGAACAGGGCGATGTACTGCGGCGCGTCCCCTGCTGCCAGGCGGTACATCAAGACGCCGCTCACCAGCTGTGTGACATACGGGGCGTGGTGCGCGAGAATGCCCTGCCAACCGTCGGGCTGCTGGAAGCGCACCGACGCGACGTGTTGATCGATGATCACATCGTCCGGCGTCACGACAAGCAGCCGGATCAACGCTTCTTCCGACACGGTCCCTCGCTATGCCAGCTGGCGCGCCTTCTGGATCGCGTCGTCGATGGTGCCGA
>JAFGIE010000094.1 GCA_016929775.1 Anaerolineae bacterium | reverse complement strand
TACTACGAACGGTTCAACAACCTGTGGAGCCCCCTCGGGTAAGAATCCCTCACCCCACCCACTCTCATGGGTACGGAAACGGATACCCACCTTGCGCGGGCAGCCTCCACACAGGGACTGCCCACGCATTCTATCTGGCATGGCGCAGTGCCCCTGCGCCGTGCCCGAACACTCGGAGTGCAGACGATGGACCAAGTCCGACACGTGACGGCGGGGAGCGTGGCAGCGATCGCCAGTCTCGCCCTTGCGGTCCTCGCAGCGGTGGCGTTCGGGATCGTGCGCTGGAGCGGCGCCTTCGCGGGTGAGGCACCGACCAGCACGGCACCGGGCGCGCGCCCAGTGCCGCCGATCGACGCCGCACAACCAACCGAAATCGAGACGGCAACCTTTGCCATGGGCTGATTCTGGGGCGTGGACTCCCAGTTTGGGAGCCTGCCCGGCGTGGTCCGCACGCGCGTGGGGTACACGGGGGGCGCACTGCCCGATCCCACCTACCGCAGCATTGGCGACCACACCGAATCGGTCCAGATCGACTTTGACCCGCGGCAGATCACGTACGCTGAGCTGCTCGAGGTCTTCTGGCGCAGCCACGACCCGACGGGGGGCTGGTACTCGCGGCAGTACATGGAAGCAGTGTTCTACCACGACGAGGAACAGAAGCGGCTTGCCCTGGAGGCGCGCGACCAGGTCGCCGCAGCGCACGACGACCCGCTGACCACCGAGGTCTTGCCGGCGGGCGAGTTCTACCTGGCGGAGGACTATCACCAAAAGTGGTACCTGCGCTCGCAAGCCGCCTACTACGGCGAGCTGGCGGCGATCTATCCCGAAACGGGAGACCTGATCGCCTCGACCGCCGCGGCGCGGATCAACGGCTACCTGGGAGGCTATGGTACGCGGGAGCAGGTCAAAGCCGAGATCGAGAGCCTGGGGCTGTCAGCCGAGCTGCGCGAGCGCCTGCTCAGCCGCTTTGGGCTGCGCACGCAAGAGACCGGCACGCAGTGCCCGATCGTCCTGGACTGACGCCATGCCGTCGCCCAGCCCCGGGGCAGAGCCGCTTGCCCTGTCTCGGGGCTGCGCCCGGCACAGGTCACGCCCCACGGAGGGGCCAACCCGCGGGCAGGATAGAGAGTAAGAAGCTTGTTCCCCTGCCCTTACCGCCTCGAGCGGGGCCTCTGCGAGAGCTGTAGCATCCACACGACGAACGCACCCAGGTAGCCCAGTCCCATCAACCCCAGCCAGATCCAGACCGCCCAGCGCGGGACAAGGACCATCAGCAGCACGACGAGCGCGATCGACGCCACGCCCCCCGCCCTGGCAAGATTCTCCTTGGCTCTCTCTGTCAGCCGCCTCGGCTCTTTTTCGGTCTCGCCCGACAGCAGCACCACGACCTTCTCTGGCTTCTGAGTGCGCATGTAGAGCCGTTCGCCAACCACGAGCAGCCCCCAAGTCAGCAGGTAGCCGGCGCCAAAGACGACGAATG
The DNA here is from genome assembly GCA_016929775.1 of Anaerolineae bacterium. The sequence goes on along the minus strand of JAFGIE010000094.1, from coordinate 22,467 downwards.
CGCCGATCGCTACCACCGGTACTAGAGCCACGCCCATCCCTAGACACCTCCTCCGCAGGCTCCGCGCGCGTCCAGGGGGCAGCCTGCTGTCGAGCGCTCTCCTCCACGCAGGTCCCAGACCATGCGCCCTTGCCCCCGTGCCCTGCTGCTCACCCTGCCTCCTCTCGATACGCCAGGCTGAGCGCGACGTTCATAACCCAGTAGACCAGGGCAAAGACAAACCACGACAGGATCCCGCCGACCAGCAAACCGAGGAGGACGGCGACCGCTGTGCCGCCGAGCTCGTTGCCGGTGCGCCCAACCGCGATCGCGGTCATCAACGCCGTCTCGCCGAGCATGACGTTGCGCAGCATCGAATCCTCGACCTGCGCGTAGCTGTGTACGCCTACCAGATCGGCAGCCCATACAGAGACCAACGCTCCGCGCACGCTGTTGGCGAGCGTCCAACCGAGCGTGCTGACCACGATAAAGCCGCCTACCTTTGCCGAACGCGCGGCAACCGAGTAGGAGACCGCAAACACGACAGCGGCGGCGCCGAGCATCGGCCACAGCCCATCTCCTACACGCGTTCTCGCCGCGATGGCCCACAGGGCGACGAGGACGGCGACGCCCACGCCGGCTATCCAGGGATCCAGGTCGAGACGCACATCCAGGAGGAGCCAGGCGACCCATGCCACGAACGGCGCCCACGTCGAGGCGCCGAGGAGTAGGCGCTGGACGGTCAATTGGCGCGCCCCCTCACCCCAGGGCACACCGATCGCCCCGAGTGACCCGTTCAGCGCGTGGTCGCTCTGCCGTTCAGCCTTTGCCCTGCGACCCCGTTTCGTATGCGTTCGTCCCGGCTGCATGCCCACCGATCGGTCCTCGCCTACCCATTGCCCAGTCAAGTATATCACAACCGGGCCCCTGGCTGCCACACAGAGACGGGTGCACCCAAAGACAAGGTTGTTGACTTGCATCTTGCACGCGCTTCAGGTAGAATGCCCCTGATCCAGGGCTGGGCGGAGCGCCCGCCCACACATAACGCGGAGGTATACGATGGCAAGACCAAAGGTCGCTGTGCTGCGCACCACGCCCGAGCGCGTGGTCGACGATTACCAGCGTCTGTGCGAACTGGCAGGCGTGCAGGATGCGCTCGACCATTCGGCGGCGACGATCCTCAAAGACAACATCAGCTGGCACCTGCTCTACCCCGGCGCCAATACGACGCCGTGGCAGCTCGAGGGGACGATCCTGGGCCTGCTCAACGCCGGCTTTACCGATCTGGTCAACGTCCACAACAAGACGGTGGTCACGATCGCCGACCTGGGCGATCGGTACAACAAGTTCGGCCCCGTGCTGGATCACTTTGAGATCCCAAAAAAGTACAACTTTCGGGAAGAGGACATGCAGTGGATCGAGTACCGGCCCAAGGCCAAGATGTCGGTCCTCGATCACATCTTCCCGCACGGGATCTATCTCCCCGACTACTTCTTTGGCAAGAACATCGTCCACCTGCCCACGGTCAAGACCCACTCGTACACGGTGACCACGGGGGCGATGAAGAACGCGTTCGGCGGGTTGCTCAACATCAACCGCCACTACACGCACACCTGGATCCACGACACGCTGGTCGACCTGTTGGCGATCCAAAAAGAGATCCACACCGGGCTGTTTTGCACGATGGACGGGACCACGGCAGGCAGTGGCCCCGGGCCCCGGACGCTGATCCCGCACCAGAAGGACGTGATCCTCGCCTCAGCCGATCAGGTCGCGATCGACGCCGTGGCGGCACAGATGATGGGCTTTGACCCGCTCAAGATCCGCTACATTGCGCACGCCACCGAGCGCGGGCTGGGCCAGGGCGACCCGCGCGAGATCGAGATCGTCGGCATGCCCGAGGTCGCCGCAGAGCGTTGGGGCTTTCGCGTCGGCGTCAACCTGGGGACGGGGACGGGCATGCTGCTGTGGCGCACCCCCCTGCGCGTCTTCCAAAAGCTCCTCTTTCACACCCCGCTGGTCAACATCTTTATCTTTGCCAGCGAGTTCTACCACGATCACTTCTGGTACCCGGTCAAGGGCCGCAAGGTCGTCGAGGAGTGGAAGCGCGAGAGCCCGTGGGGACGGCTCTTCGAGCAGTACCCCGGGTAGCGGCGCGCCAACTGCTGTAGGGGCACGACGCGCCGTGCCCTACCTGCATCAACTGAGGGCCAAGAGTCCCGTTCGGCTGCTCGATGCCCCAGCGCTTGGTCGGTGGCGCATCGGTCCGGTTCGCCCCCACGCTGGAGCGTGGGGGCGAGTGCGTGTGCGGGCAGCTGGGCAACACCCGCTCAGGCGCCCAGGTGCTGGAACATGTAGCAGTTGAAGCGCACGGCGCGGGTCAGGTCCGAAAGACGGATGTGCTCGTTCGGGGCGTGCGCACCGCTGCCCCAGTAGGCGGGGTTGCCGGGCGCTGCGACGCCGGGCACGCCGACGTAGCGCTCTAGCGCGCCGAGCAGCGGGAGCGTACCGCCCATCATCGGGCTGACTGCGGGCGGTTTGCCGGCAAAGTCGCGCGCGATCGCCACCAGGCGCTCCACCAACGGGTGATCGACCGGCGTGACCACGGGCGGCGCGCTGCCCAGCCGCTGCACCTGCACGTCGCCGAATCCCTGCGCGTCGAGGTGGGCACGCAAGTGCGCCAGGATGTCGTCAGGGTCCTGGTCGGGCACCAGCCGGAAGTCCATCTTGGCCATGGCGCGCGCCGGCAGGACGGTCTTGACGCCCTCTTCAGTGTAGCCGCTGGACAAGCCGGCGATGTTGCACGTCGGCCCAAAGGCCTGCCGCTCGCGGAGCGCCATGCCCGTCAGCCCATCGACAAACGACTCGATCCCGTACATCTCGCGCACCAGCGCTTCCGTGTCCTCCAGGTCCGCCAGAGCGGCGATCTGGGCCTCTGTTGGCGGGCGGACCGCATCGTAGAAACCCGGGATCCGCACCCGCCCGTCGGGCCCACGCAGCGAGGCGAGCGCCTCCACCAGCCGCCAGGCTGCGCTGGGCAAAGCCGTCGCAGACCCCGAGTGAGCGTCGCGCGTCATCGTCTCGACCTCGTACTGCACGTACAGCATGCCCTTGCTTCCCAGCACAAAGACCGGGCGGTCGGCGGGATCGAACCCGCTTCCCTCCCACAAGCAGCCATCCGCGCGTAGCAGGTCGGCGTATCGCTCGGCGATGGCGCCAAAGTGAGGGCTGCCGACCTCTTCCTCCCCCTCGATGATCCACCGGATCGTGATCGGCAGCTCGCCCGTGGTCTTGATCAGGGCGCGCACTGCCGCGAGACGCGCCGCGATCTCGCCCTTGTTGTCGGACACGCCGCGCGCATAGAGCTTGCCATCGCGCACCGTCGGCGTAAAGGGAGGCGAGTCCCACAGCTCGAGGGGCTCGGGCGGCTGCACGTCATAGTGGTTGTACATCAGCAGCGTGTAGGGCGAACGCCCCACCCGCTCGCCATATACCGCCGGCGGCGCGCCCTCGACGCGCAGGTACTGCGTCTGGAACCCCGCATCCTGCAAGAGCGTGGTCAGCAGATCGGCGGTCTCTTGCATACCTACGCCCTGCGCGGCGATGCTCGGCTCCTGGCACAGCGCCTCGAGCAGCCGCTGTCCATCCCTCTCCTGCGTACGCAGGTAGCGCTCCAATGCGTCACTCATCCCGCTTTGCCTCCTCAGCCTCGGTCCGTGGCGAGGTCGAGTACCCGCCCGGGCAGCGCACCCGTGTGCCCGTCGGGGACAACCACTGCCACGCCATTGACATACACGTACGCGATCCCGTCCGGATAGCGGTAGGGCTCGGCGAACGTGGCGACATCGCGCACGGTCTGTGGATCGAACAGCACCAGGTCAGCCTTCCATCCCTCGCGCAATAGCCCGCGATCGCGCAGGCCCAGCCGATGCGCGGGCAGGCCCGTCATCTTGTGCACAGCCTCCGGCAGCGAGAGCACCCGTTCCTGGCGCACGTAGCGGCCCAACACGCGCGGAAACGTGCCATAGTTGCGCGGATGCGCCTTCCCCTCGCCCAGCGGTCCATAGGGCGCCAGGGCAGAGCCGTCGGACCCGATCATCACCGCGGGGTGCTGGAGCACGGCGCGCAGGTTGCCCTCGTCCATGCCAAAGTGGATCACAGAGACGTTGGCCTCTGCCTCCACGACCAGGTCCAGCGCTGTCTCTCCCTCCCCCGCGCCGCGCCGGGCGGCGAGCTGGGCCACGCTCTCCCCTTCCCACTCGGGATGGTCGGGCGCGTAGGCGATCACAACCCGATCCCAGCAGCGCGTGCGCACCTGCGGGTCGGACAGGATCCGCTGCCGGTCGGCGGGGTCGCGCAGGCGCGCCAGCAGCGCCTCGGCGCCGCCATCTTGCGCCCAGCGGGGCAGGTTCGCCGACAAGCTGTTACTCGACGCGATGTAGGGGTAGCGATCGGCCATGACGTCCAAGCCACGCGCGCGCGCCTCGTCGATCAGGGCGAGCACACGGGGGAGCAGCGCCCAGTTCGCCGCGCCCATCGCCTTGAGGTGCGCGATCTGCACGGGCAAGCCGGCACGCTCGCCGATCTCGATCGCCTCCGCCACGGCGTCCAGCACCGTCTCCCCTTCGCCGCGGATGTGGCTGAAATAGAAACCGCCGCGCGCCGCGGACACCTCGCTCAATGCGACCAACTCGCCGGTGCCGGCGTACATGCCCGGCGGGTAGATCAGCCCGCTGGACAGGCCCCAAGCCCCCTCGTCCATCACCTGCGCCACGAGCCGCATCATCTCGCCCAACTCGGCAGCCGTGGGCGCGCGATCTTTTAGGCCAACTACCATCTCGCGCACTGCGCCGTGCCCGACCAGCGGGATCACGTTGACACTCGTCCCCTGGCTGCGCAGGACGTCGAGGTACGAGCCAAAGGTGTCCCATTCCCACGAGAGGCGGGGATCCCCGTGTGCGCGCCGTGCCTTGGACGCCTCGCTGAGCGGCGCTGGACTGGCGCCGCACATGCCGACGACTTCGGTCGTCACGCCCTGCCGGACCTTGCTCTCGGCGCGCGGGTTGATCGGCAACGTAAAGTCCGAGTGCGAGTGCATGTCGATAAACCCGGGCGACGCCGTGCGCCCAGCGCCATCGACCATGAGCCGCGCCGTCGCGCTGGACAGGTCGCCGATCGCGGCAATGCGGTCGCCCGCCAGGCCGATGTCAGCCCGGTACGCCGGCGCCCCGCTGCCATCGAGCAGATCGATGTTGCGGATGATGACGTCCAACTCGCTCCCCCTTTGCAGAACGTGGCTGGGACAACCGCCAAAGACGGATACGGCGACGCGTCGTACCGGGAAGGGATTATAGCACCCTCCCGCGCAGACGCCAAGCGCGCGGGGCGCCCGTCGTGTGTGGCGCTTGCCTCCCCCCGCAGCATGAGGTACAATCGGACGCGATGGGTGGGCAGCGCCCCTACCGGAGAGGAGCGGCGATGGACGCATACAGGCTGGTCGCAGAGGCGGTGTCTCAAGGCGTGCCTGTCGCCCTGGCGACCGTGATCCGCGTGACCGGATCGACGCCCCGCGAGATCGGGGCCAAGATGGTCGTCTACCAAGATGGGCGTAGCGCAGGCACCATCGGCGGCGGCAAGATGGAAGCCTCGGTGATCGAGGCGGCGGTCGCGGCGATCGCCGCCGGGCGGTCGCAGATCGTGCGCTACGAACTGCAGGACCTGGAGGCTGGCGATCCAGGGATGTGCGGCGGAACGGTCGAGGTCTACGTCGACGTGACCATCCCCGCTCCGACCTTGCTCCTCGTCGGCGCCGGGCACGTGGCGATGCCCACAGCCGAGATCGCGCAGGCGTGCGGCTTTCGCGTCGTCGTGATCGACGATCGGGCCGATATGGCGAGCGAGGCGCGCTTCCCAGGCGCAGCCGAGCGCCTAGTCGGCGACATCGAGCAGACGCTGCGCAGCCTGACCCTCTCGCCCAGCACGTATGTCGTGATCGTCACGCGCGGGCACGCCCTCGACGAGGAAGCGCTGCACGCCGTGATCGACGCCCCCACGGCGTACGTGGGCATGATCGGCAGTCGGCGCAAGATCGGCGTGATCTATGACCACCTGCGCGCGGCAGGCGTGCCGGAGGAGCAGATCGCGCGCGTGCACGCGCCGATCGGGATCGACATCGGATCCGAGACGCCCGCCGAGATCGCAGTCAGCATCGTCGCCGAGCTGATCGCCGTGCGGCGGGGTGCGGCGCAGCGCCGCGAGCGCGCGCGCCCGTGATCTGCAGATCTGACTTGCTCTTGGCGGCAAACTGTGCTATAATACGCCCCGTGTTGCGAGAACGCACGCTCAACAAGCACCAAGGAGGTCGTAGTGCCGCTATCAAGAGAGCAGAAAGAAGAGATCATTCGGGAGTATGGCATACACCCGAACGATACGGGATCTCCTGAAGTTCAGATCGCATTGCTGACGACACGGATCAACGAGCTGGTCGAGCACCTCAAACTTCACAAACACGATGATCACTCGCGTCGTGGTCTGCTCAAGCTGGTAGGGCAGCGTAGGCGTCATCTGCGGTATTTGAACGGCAAGGACAAGAACCGTTATCGATTCGTTGTGGAACGGCTCGGCCTGCGTGACTCTTATCGCAGCTAGCGCAGGCAAGACACAGAAACCGGTGGCAGGCGAGTAGGTGCGTGCACGTGCGCTCACCTACTCGCTTGGTATATATCGTTAATCGCAGGAGGCGTTGAGGCTTAGGAATTGGGAAGTGCGGTCTAGCACCTGGTTGGCGAGACACAGCTCACAAACAGGCGTCCGCTAGGACGCAGTTCCCAGTCCCTGGCCTCCACGCGCTCCCTAGACGCAAGGAGGCCATTTACTGTGGCACAAGTACATACATTCGAGACGACGATCGGCGAACAGCGGATCATCGTCGAAACCGGCAAGCTAGCCCAACAGGCTGGCGGCGCCGTCACGGTTCGCTGCGGCGACACCGTGCTGCTCACCACCGCGACCATGTCGCGATCGGTGCGCGAAGGGATCGACTTTTTCCCCCTGACTGTCGACTTTGAGGAGCGACTCTACGCCGCGGGCCGCATCCCGGGGTCGTTCTTCCGCCGCGAGGGACGCCCGGGCGAGAATGCGATCCTGACGGCCCGCCTGACGGACCGGCCCCTGCGCCCGCTCTTTCCCAAGGGCATGCGGAACGAGGTCCAGATCATCACCTATGCCGTCTCACAGGATGAGGAGCACCAGTCCGACATCCTGAACATCATCGCTGCCTCGGCGGCGCTGACCATCTCGAACATCCCCTTCTCTGGGCCGGTGGGCGCGGTGCGCGTCGGCTACATCGACGGCGAGTTCGTGTTCAACCCGACGGTCTCGCAGATGGAAGAGAGCGCACTCGACCTCCGCCTGGCAGGCACGAGCGATGCCCTGTTGATGGTCGAAGCGGGCGCCAACGAGGTCAGCGAGGAGCTGATGCTCGAGGCGATCGAGCGCGGACACGCCGCGATGCAGGACACGATCCAGATGCAGCAAGCGATGGGGGCACAGATCGGCAAGGAAAAGTCGAGCTATGTGGCCCCACCCGAGCCCGAGGGACTGCGCAGTGCGGTGCGCAGCGCACTGGGCAATCGCCTGCGCGAGGCAGTCTATACGACGATCGTCAAGTCGGAGCGGATCGACGCGTTCGATCAACTGCGCGACGAGCTGGTCGAGGCGCTGGGCGAGACCTGGGAATCCAAAGAGATCCACGCGATGTTCGACGACGAGCTCCGGGACTTGGTTCGTAGCCGGATCATCGACGAGGGTGTCCGCCCCGACGGGCGCGACCCAACAACGATCCGTCCTCTCTCCGCCGAGGTCAGCCTGCTGCCGCGCACACACGGTTCAGGCCTCTTTACACGGGGTGAGACGCAGGCCCTATCGGTCTGCACCCTGGGCACACCGCGCGACGAGCAGCAGCTGGACGATCTGACGCCAGAGGAGACCAAGCGCTACCTGCATCACTACAACTTTCCGCCCTTCAGCACCGGCGAGACCGGACGCCTGGGCGGCACCAAGCGCCGTGAGGTCGGGCACGGTGCACTGGGCGAGCGTGCGCTCCTGCCCATGATCCCGCCCGTAGACGTGTTCCCATACACGATCCGCGTCGTCAGCGAGGTGCTGAGCTCGAACGGGTCGACCTCGCAGGCGAGCATCTGCGGCAGCACGCTGGCGCTGATGGACGCGGGCGTGCCGATCAAAGCCCCCGTCGCCGGCATCGCCATGGGCCTGGTGATCGACAGCGAGACCCACAAGTACAGGGTGTTGACCGACATCCAGGGCATGGAAGACCACCTGGGCGACATGGACTTTAAGGTCGCTGGAAGCCGGGAGGGGATCACGGCGCTGCAGATGGACATCAAGGTGCATGGCATCAGCCGTGCGATCATGGCGGAGGCCCTCGAGCAGGCACGTCTGGCCCGCCATCAGATCCTCGACGTGATGACCGAGTGCATCGCCACGCCGCGGGCTGAGCTGTCATCCTATGCGCCGCAGATGATCACGATCCAGATCGACCCAGACAAGATCGGCGCCGTGATCGGCCCTGGCGGCAAGATGATCCGCAGCATCCAGGACGAGACGGGCGCCAAGATCGACATCGACGACGATGGCACCGTGTTCATCGCCGCCGTCGACGGCGCCTCGGCGCAACTCGCCAAGGCGCGCGTCGAGTCCCTGACCGAGGAAGCCGAGATCGGCAAGGTGTACACCGGCAAGGTGGTGCGCACGACCGACTTTGGCGCCTTTGTCCAGATCCTGCCCGGCAAGGACGGGCTGGTCCACATCTCGCAGCTCGCCAGCGGGCACGTGCCGACGGTCGAGGACGTGGTACGCGTCGGCGACGAGGTGATGGTCATGGTGATCGACATCGACCGTGACGGCAGGATCCGTCTCTCCCGGCAAGCCGTCTTGGAGGGATGGACCGCCGAGGAAGCCCAGGAACGCGACCGGGGCGGGCGCCGTAGCCGTTCCGACGACAACCGCTCGCGCGGCGGCAGGTCGCGCAACCGGTAGGATCGCGCCGGATCCTTTCCTGAGAGATCAACGACGCACGGGGGCGCGTCCCTCGCCGGGGCGATGCGCAGGCGAGCCAAGCGCGCCCCCGTGCTCCGATCGGCGGACAGGAGCGCACGCGCCCCCATCCGCCAAGTAACGGGACCGCGCAGAATGTCGCGGAGGCTGCGCGTGAGCGACGCCCCGGGCGGTTGCTCTCCTGCCCTTTCGGCTGGATGGCACCGCAGCGCAGCGCGATCCCGAGCGGAAGAGAGCCTGATGAGCCAACAACCGTTTGACGCGCCAGAGCAGGGCGCTGGAGGCGAGGCGCTGGGAGCAGAGCCAAAGCCATCGCTGCTGCGTGCGATCAAGTCCTGGCTGTTCGAAGTGGGAGAGACGGTGTTGCCGGCGATCGTGATCGCCGTGCTGATCAACCTCTTTCTGGCACAGGCGACGCGCGTATACGGCAGCAGCATGGAGCCCAACCTGCACACCGATCAGCGGCTGGTCGTAGAGAAGCTCAGCTACCGGCTGCACGAACCACGTCGGGGCGACGTGGTCGTGCTGCGCATGCCGGAGCGAGGGCCTGAGCTGCTGATCAAGCGCGTGATCGCCCTGCCCGGCGAGACGATCGAGGTCCGCGACGGCGCCGTGCTCGTCAACGGAGTCCGATTGGAGGAGCCCTACCTGGGTCGTCCGACAAGCGGGACGTTCGGCCCGACCCTGGTGCCCGAAGGACAGCTCTTTGTGATGGGTGACAACCGGGGCGCAAGCAACGACTCGCGCGTCTTTGGCCCGGTGGATCGCACCCGGATCATCGGGCGCGCATGGATCTCGTACTGGCCCCTGGAAACGATAGGACTGATCCGCTGACCATGGCCCGTGTCAGGCACCGCAAGAGCATCAACCCCTTCCGTCTGCAGATCCGCATAGAGCGACCCGACTGGTCCGCGCTTCTCGACCCGACCAAGCCGATCGAGGTGGACTGTGGCTTTGGGCGCGGCGAGTTCATCCTAGAGATGGCGCGCCGCCGTCCGGGGGTCGAGTTCGTCGGTCTGGAACTACGGCCCTACCTGATCGAAAAGGTAGAACAGCAGCTGTCCGAGGAGCCGCTGCCGAACGTGCACGTTCTCCTGGCGAATGTCAAGGAACACCTCCCGATCCTGTTCGATCCACACACCCTGCAACGGGTCTATGTACACTTTCCCGACCCTTGGACCAAGCGCAAGCGGCATCACAAGCGGCGCATGGTCGACGCAGCATTCGTCGAAGCCCTGCGTACGCTCCTGATCCCCGGCGGAGAGGCCCACCTCATGACGGACAAGGCCGAGATAGGGCGGGAAATGCGGGCTCTCTTTCAGGCGAACGGTGGTTTTCGCAACGCCTGCGGCGCGGGACAGTTCTGCGCCGAAAGCACGACCGGCATCCGGACCCGTGAGGAAGCATACTACTTGGAGCGCGGCGACCCGATCTACCGCCTGCAGTTCGTTTCCGTCGTTTGACCGGTACGTCTCACTGTGCTAGAATAACTACCCATAGAACGACTCCGAGCCCGATGCGGTCCACGGCAGAGGCACGCAGCTGACCGGCACAGGTGCGCGATCGCCACCGGACATGGCGACGCCCACGGACAGCGCGACGTGCGGGAACCGGAGGGGAGGAAAGGCGCGTATGAGCGAGCGGCTCAAGCGGTACGCTGGCCCGATTTTCACGTCCACATTGGTGCTGACCGACGCAGCGATGATCTGCTTGGCCTTCTATAGCGGGTATCTGCTGCGTCTTGCGATCAAGTGGCCAACCCTGCCTGAGGATATCCAGCCATTCGGTCACTACCTGGGCATGATGGCTGTCCAGATCGGCTGCGTCTTGATCGTGTCCTCGGCGTATGGCCTCTACCGCGAGCAGCGCGCCCGACCGATGGTCGACGAAGCGACGGCGATCGCCGCTGCGGTGTCGATCGGCACCTTGATCGGCATCGCCTGTACCTCATTCCTCTTCAAGAACAGCCTTCTCGAGCTCGACTATTCCCGCGGTATGATGATCTATGCCTGGCTGCTGACGATCGTCTTCTCGATCGTGGGCCACCTGGTGCACCGCTTGCTCAAGGAATGGCTGCGCGAGCGCGGCTGGGGCGAGATCCGGGTGCTCGTCGTAGGCAGCGGCGAGGTGGGGCACATGATCGTGCAGAAACTGCTCCACTCCCCCGGGATGGGCTATCGCGTGGTCGGGGTCGTCAACGGGCAGACACGCAAGTTCGTGCACGGCGTACCGGTGCTGGGCGAGGTCGCGGACCTGCCCGACTTGATCGAGGCGCACGCCGTCGACGAGGTGATCATTGGCGTCCCCGAGGCGACGCACCAGGACCTGCTGCGGATCATTGCCCTCTGCGAGCGTGGACACGCGACCATCAAGATCTTCCCAGACCTGTTCCAGATCATGGCTTCCGAGATCACGATCGGCGACCTGAACGGCCTTCCCTTGCTCAACGTGCGCGACATCGCACTGCAGGGCTGGCGCCTTCAGGCCAAGCGCGCCATGGACATCGCCGGGGCAATCCTCGGCTTGGTGTTCCTGTCGCCCGTGCTGCTGCTGTTCGCGATCTTGATCAAGCTCGACTCGTCGGGCCCGGTGTTCTATGTCCAGGAACGCATGGGGTTGGACGCCAAGCCGTTCTGGATCATCAAGTTCCGCTCCATGTGCGTGGATGCAGAGGCAGATGGCCCGGGGTGGACGGTAAAGGACGATCCACGCTGCACGCGCCTCGGGCGTTGGCTGCGACAGACCAGTCTGGACGAACTGCCAAACCTGATCAACGTGCTGTGGGGGGAGATGAGCTTGGTCGGCCCGCGCGCCGAACGTCCCGTCTACGTGGAGCAGTTCCGTCGCACGATCCCGCGCTACATGGATCGGCACCGGATCAAGACGGGGATGACGGGATGGGCGGCGATCAATGACCTGCGCGGCGACACGTCGATCGCAGAGCGCACCAAGTACGACCTGTGGTACATTGAGAACTGGTCGCTCTTGCTCGACTTTAAGATCCTGGTCCGCACCTTCTTCCGCACCAGGTCGGGCCGCAACGCCTACTGAGGCGCGCGCTCGGCCCGAAGCCCAGATCGACAGGCGCCTGGGCGAAACGCACAGCCAGTTAGGGGGCATCCGGGCGGATGCCCCCTTTTCTCACCTCGGGTGGTGCATGATCGTCTGGCTGTCCAGCCAGGGAAAGAGCAAGATCAGCAGCGCGGGCACCGGGTAGAGCACGCTCAGATCGGGCATCAGCTTGGCAGAGACCTCGCGGTTGACGAGCTTGTTCATCTCCATCGCGTCCCACAGTTCAAAGCCCCGCCTGCCCGCCGTGATCTGGCGAAAGACGTACTGCTCGTCGTCGAGCGTCGTCCAGAAGCGGAGCTGCGGCATGCCACCCGATTCGAAGCGGAGCGGCGTGTGCAGCGCGCACACCTCCTCCTTGCCCGGCACGTCCACCAGCGGGTAGATCAGCTCGGTCGGGAACGCGCTGCGCTTGCGCGCGCCAAGCGTCCGGTAGCGCGCACCCCCCGCGACCTCGATATGCGCCCGCTGGTTGAACAGCCCCGTGAGCGTGACCGTCCCCACACCCTCCGCCACGTACTCCTCGCGGAAGACCGGAAAGCGGTTCTGAAGTTTAAAGGCCACGCGCGTGTTCTCCGGCACGATCTGCCGCTGCTCAGTCGACATGGCTAACTCCTGAAAGTATGGTACAATGGACAGGAACGCGAACCTGTGACCGATTGTACACCCGAGCGGGCGCGTTGACAAGCCCGTACGGGCGCGGGGCGACCTGCCCGCTGCGCCTCGCGCGGGCATGGTCGGGCGGGAGACGGCACGGATGGACGTACAACGCCGCGTCTTGGCGTACATCGAGCGCGAACAACTGGTCGCGCCTGGCGACACAGTCGTCGCCGGCGTGTCCGGCGGGCCTGACTCGCTCTGCATGCTGCACCTCCTTTGGCGCTGCAGCGCAACGCTCGGCATCCGCCTGCACGTGGCGCACCTGAACCACCAGATCCGGGGCTCTGACGCCGATGCAGACGCCGCGTTCGTTGCCGCGCTGGCAGCGCGCTGGCAGCTGCCATGTACGGTCGAGACGCGCGACGTGCCTGCTGCCGCGCGCACGCGCCGCTTGGCGATCGAGGAGGCAGCGCGCCGCGTGCGCTATGCCTTTCTCGCCGAGGTCGCGCGCGCGTGCGGCGCCACACGCATCGCCGTCGCGCACAACGCGGACGATCAGAGCGAGACCGTCCTCATGCACTGGCTGCGCGGCGCGGGCCTCGCGGGACTGCGCGGCATGCTGCCTGCCGTGCACGTGGCGGACCTGCGACTCCTCGCGCCCGCAGCGGGGAGCGATGACCTGTGGTTGATCCGCCCCCTGCTCGCGCTGCCGCGCGCCGCGATCGAACGCTACTGTGCCGAACACGCACTGCTGCCGCGCTTTGATCGCTCCAACCTCGACACGACGCTCTATCGAAACAAGCTGCGCCACGAGCTCCTGCCCTACCTGGAGCGCAGCTACAAGCCTGGCTTTCGCCGAATCCTGCGCCGCAGCGCGCGCGTGATCCGCGACGACTATGACCTGCTGTGCACACTGCGCGACCGCGCATGGGCGCAGGTCGTGCGCAGCGTGTCGGACGGCGCGGTGGTCCTCGATCGAGCTGCTTGGCGCGCCCTGCACCCATCGCTGCAGCGTGCGACCGTGCGGCACGCCGTGCAGCACCTCCGCTGGGACCTGCGCGACGTCAACTACCGGCACGTCGAGCACGCGGTGCGGGTGGCGCGGACGCACAACGCAGGCGCGCGCGCCACCCTGCCGCGCGACGTGATGCTGACCCTGGGCTACGAGACGATCCTGATCGCCGAGAGCGGCTACTGCCCGCCGCCAGACTTTCCCGCCCTGCGCGTCCCGCGCTTTCCGCTGGCGGCGCCGGGCGTGACCGAACTGCCGGGTGGGCTGACGGTGACCGTCCGGATCGACCCGCGCGAGACCCTGCCGGCGGACTGGGCGCACAACCGGGACCCGTGGCGCGCCACCCTCGACGCCGACGTCCTCGGCGCCGACCTCATCCTGCGCCGCCGGGAGGATGGAGACCGCTTCTGTCCCCTCGGCATGGGCGGGCGGCACAAGCTGGTGAGCGAGCTGCTGATCGAGAAAAAGGTGCCCGCCTGCTGGCGGGATAACGTCCCCCTCCTGGTGCGCGGCGACGGCGCGATCATGTGGGTCTGTGGGTGGCGCGTCGACGAGCGCGCCCGGATCAGCGAGCGGACGACGCGCGTAGCCACGATCGCGCTGCGCGCGCCCGATAGGCACGACGAGTCCAGGGGACATTCGACAGAGGACGCCGCCTCGGGCTGATCCGTTCTGTGTGGGGCTGGCGGCGAAGCGCTGATTCAACGCGTGACGGACAAGGGCTAGGGGATGGTAGAGGAACCGATCGAGGCGCTGAGCGAGCGCGAACTGGAGCTGGTAGAGCTCCTGGCACAGGGGATGACCAACAAAGAGATCGCGCAGGCGCTGTTCATCAGCCCCAACACGGTCAAAGTCCACCTGCGCAACATCTATGGCAAGCTCAACGTCAGCTCGCGCACCGAAGCCAGCATGGTCGCCCTGCGCATGGGCTGGGTACAGCTCGAGCAAGAGGGAGGCATCGCCGCCGAGGGCGGGCCCGAGCCGGCGGACGCCGGGGCGCCGCCTGCGCCGCGGACCGACGCGTCGCCCTTTCCCGTATGGAAGCAGATCTACCTCGTCGTGGCTGCGCTGCTCGTCGGGCTCGGGCTGTGGCTGGTCTGGCCTCGCCCTGCCCAGCCATCTGGACCGTTCACGGACCGGCGCGTCGCCACGCCGAGCTGGGTGCCCGGCGAGCGCTCTCGCTGGCAGGCGCTGGCACAGATGCCTGTCCCGCGCAGCCGCCTTGCTCTCGCCGCGCACGACGGAGAGCTATACGCGATCGGGGGCGAGAGCGCGGCGGGCGTCAGCAACGCCGTCGACGTCTACCTTGCACAGTCGGACGACTGGGTGCGCGGTCCAGACAAGCCGACGGCGGTCGCCAACATCGGCGCCGTGGCGATCGACGGACGGATCTATGTCCCCGGCGGGACGCTGGAGAACGGGCAGATGAGCGACCGGATCGAGGTCCTCGACCTGGAGACCAGCGCCTGGTCGGAGGGGAGCCCCATGCCCACTGGCGTGGGCGCCTATGCCCTTGCCGCGCACGACGGGCAGCTCTATCTCTTTGGCGGGTGGGACGGGTCGGCATACTGCGCTCAGGCGCTGCGCTACGACCCGGCGTCCGACGCGTGGACGACCCTCGCCAGCATGCCCACCGCGCGCGCGTTCGCCGGCGCGGGAACGCTGGAGGTGAACGGCCCCCGGATCTATGTCGTCGGCGGGTACGACGGGCAGGACGAGCTCGACCTGTGCGAGGTCTATGACCCGCAAACCGGCGTGTGGAACAGCTGCCCGGCGATGAGCGCGCCGCGCGCCGGGCTGGGCACCGCCGTGATCGGCAATGCGCTGTACGCGATCGGCGGTGGGTGGGACAGCTACCTGGTCGAGAACGAGTACTATAGCCCGCACGCCACCGATCCCACCCAGGGCACGTGGCACACGCTGCCCTCGCCGCGCCTACAAGAGTGGCGCAACCTCGGCGTCGTCGCGAGCGGCACCATGCTGCACGCCATCGGCGGGTGGGATGGCGGGTACCTGGGCGCCAACCACGCCTACCGTGCGCTCTATCGCCTCTACCTGCCGAGGACCATGGGCCAGGCGAGCGAGTGACGGGGTTCAGAACCCCTGCCCTCTCCCAGACAGGTGCTTGCGCCTGCTGACGGGATCAAGTAAAATGTGCGCTCACGTCCGCGTGTGCGCGAACAGGCGGCAACACACAGCAAAGCCCCCGCTCCTACGTGCGCGCTGCCGACGCGCCGAGCGGGCGAACGGAGGTGGCATGAGAATTGGCATCGTCGGCGCGGGCATCGCCGGGCTCACCGCCGCGTACGAACTGGGGAAACAGGGTCACCAGGTGACCCTGTTCGAGGCGCAGGCGATCCCGGGCGGGCTCTCCTCTGGGTTCCGCGTCCCCGGGTGGGACTGGACCCTGGACCGCTTCTACCGGCACATCTTTGCGGGCGACCGCGCGATCGTGGCGCTGGCAGAGGAGCTGGGCGCCGCGCTCACCTTTAGTCGGCCCACGACATCGCTGTGGGTCGACGGGCATCCCTATCCCTACGACAGCCCGATCGCCGCAGCGCTTTACCCCCGCCTGCCGCTGCACCACAACCTGCGTGCCGGCATGGTGATCGCCTACCTCAAGTACCTCGTCCGGGATGGCACCGTGCTCGAGCATACCACCGCGCATAGCTGGCTGCGCCGCACGATGGGCACGCGCGCCTACAGCGAGCTTTGGGAACCGATGCTGCGCGGCAAGTTCAAGGCGTACTCGAACCAGGTCAACATGGCGTGGTTCTGGGCGCGCATCGCTGCGCGCACCCCGCGCCTAGGGTACTTTGACGGGGGATTCCAGGTCTTTGTCGACCGCCTGGTCGACGGCGTGCGCAGCCATGGCGGCGCTGTCCACCTAGAGACGCCGGTCGACGGCATCGCGCAGGAGGGACGCCAGGTGGCGCTGACGCTAGCGGGCGGTCAGCGCGAACGGTTCGACCAGGTCTTGACGACGACGTCACCCCACAGGCTGCGCGACATGGTCGCGGACCTGCCTGCCGCGTATGCCGCGCACCTGTCGGGCCTCAGGTCGACCGGGACCGTCGTCCTGATCCTCGCCCTCAGCCGTTCGATCCTGACCGATGGGACCTACTGGCTGAACCTGCCGGCGGGCGAATTTCCATGCCTGGCGATGGTCGAGCACACCAACTACCAGGATGCGGCGCACTATGGCGGCGACGTGATCGTCTACCTCGGCGACTACCTGCCCCTCGACGCGCCCGAAATGGCCATGGACACGGACGCGCTCTACCAACGCTACCGTCCGGCGCTGCTTCGCGTCCGTCCCGAGTTCGAGGACAGCTGGGTCCGCGCCCGGTGGTCGTTCCGCGAAGCGTACGCGCAGCCCGTCCCGCTGATAGACCATTCGCACCACGTGCCCAAACTGGAGCTGCCGGTCCTGCCCAACCTCTACTGGGCCAGCATGCACCACGTCTATCCCTGGGATCGCGGCACAAACTATGCCGTGGAGGTAGGGCAGCGCATCGCGCAGGTGATGGGCGCATAGGGGATCGGGTCTCCGGGAGGTCGTAGTGAAGAAACGGATCTGCGTGATCGGAACCGGCTACGCGGGCCTGACCAACAGCGCTTGCCTCGCCGACCTGGGCAACGGCGTGATCGGGTTGGACATCGACCAGGACAAGGTCAACGACCTGAACCGCGGCGTGCTCCCGATCTACGAACCGGGCCTAGCAGAGGTCGTCCAGCGCAACGTCGCCGCCGGACGCCTGACGTTCTCTACGTCCTACGACGAGGGCATGCGCGATGCGGAGCTGGTCTTTGTGTGCGTCGGCACGCCCGCCGGGCTGGAAGGCGAGACCGATCTCGACGACGTCGAGCACGCGGTGCGCGCTGTTGCGGCGCGGATCCACCAACCGGTGGTGATCGTGAACCGCAGCACCGTGCCGATCGGCACCGGAGACTGGATCGCCGACCTGATCCAACAGAACCTTACCCGCCGCGATGTCCCCTACTCGGTGGTCGCCAACCCCGAGTTCCTGCGCGAGGGGTCGGCGGTCTATGACTGGATGCACCCCGACCGGATCGTGCTAGGCACGACCGATCCGCGCGCCGCCGAGGTGGTCTCGCAGCTCTACCGTGCCCTGGACGCCGAGCTGATCGTGACCGATCCGCGCACCGCCGAGATGATCAAGTATGCGGCGAACGCCTTTCTCGCCTCCAAGATCTCGTTCATCAACGAGATCGCCAATATCTGCGAGGCGCTGGGCGCCGACGTGCGGGTGGTGGCGCACGGGATGGGCACGGACCGGCGCATCTCGCGCGAGTTCCTCGAAGCGGGCATCGGCTGGGGCGGGTCATGTTTCCCCAAGGACGTGCGCGCCCTGGCGTACATTGCCGCCGTGCATGGCCAACACCCACAGATGCTGCGCGCCGTGACCGAGATCAACACCGACCAGCGCAAGCGCACGGTGACCAAGGTGCGCGAGATCCTGGGCGGCTTTCGGGGCAAGACGATCGCGATTTGGGGCCTGACCTTCAAGCCCAACACCGACGACATGCGCGACGCGCCCTCGATCAGCATCATCCGCATGCTGCAGGACGAGGGCGCGATCGTGCGCGCCTATGACCCCGTAGCAATGGAGCGGGCCCGCCCCGCCTTCCCGCGCGTCGTCTTTTGCGAGACCCCCTATGACGCCGCACAGGACGCGGACGCCGTCATGCTGGTCACCGAGTGGAACGAGTTCAAGCAGCTCGACATGGCGCGCGTGCGGGACCTGATGCGGCAGCCGATCCTGCTCGACGGGCGCAACGTCTACGACCCACAGACCATGCGCGAGATGGGCTTTATCTACCGCGGCATGGGACGTGGCTATAGCGGCGAGGCGCTGCGATGATCCCGATCCCACTAGCCGTCGGGGTAGACATTGTACAAGTGCCGCGCATCGCACGCGCGATCGAGCGCTGGGGAGACCGCTTCCTACGGCGTGTCTACACGGACCACGAGATCGCGCGCTGCCGCGGGCGGGTCCAAGAGCTCGCCGTGCGCTTTGCCGCCAAGGAGGCGGTCTCGAAGGCGCTCGGCGTCGGCATCTGGTGGCAGGGCGGGATCGGGTTCCACGATGCCGAGGTGCGCACCAACCGGTTGGGCAAGCCCGAGGTCGCCCTCTACGGGCGCGCTGCCGTGTACGCACGCCAGCAGCGCCTCGATCGTTGGGCGATCAGCCTCTCACACACCGAGCTCCAGGCGATCGCCGTGGTCGTCGCGCAGTGCAGTGAGCAGGCTGAGTAGCTGGCAGCGCCTGCCTGGGACGAGCGATGCCTGGCTATCAGACCCGCGTTGCATCCGGCGATGACGAGGAAGTGGCCCTGGACGCCCTACGCCGCGCCCACCGCGTCGTGATCCGCACCGACCCCGAGCACGACGACAGCTCAACCGCAGATCTGCTCCGCCGCTGTACTTTGTTCCTCGTCGAGGAGGACGCCGCGGTGGCAGGGGTCTGCGCCGCCGCCATCGAACCACCCACGATCGCCCAGATCGTGGCCTTTGCCGCGCGGGACCACTGGCGCGAGCGCGACGTCCTGCGCGCCCTGCTGCCAACCGCCAGATGCGTCCTCGGCGAGGCGGGCGTGGGGACGCTCGCCTACATCGGCATCGAGCGATGGTTGCTCGACGCCCTCGCCGCCGCCGGCTTTGTCCATACGGACACCGTCATCACCCTCCAGAAGGATCGTTTCGACATCCCCCACCCGGGCAACCGCCGCGTGCACGTGCGCCCCGCGCGGGAGCAGGACCTCGACGCGATCCTGGCGATCGACGAGCTTGCCTTCGAGCCCCTATGGCGCAACACGCGCCGCACGCTCCGCACCTGCCTGGCGCGCATGCCGTACGTCGGCGTAGCCGAGTTCGAAGGGACGATCGCCGGATACGTGGCGCTCAGCTTGGTCGGGCGGCACGGACACGTCACGCGCATCGCCGTCCATCCTTGCTTTCAGGGGCAGGGCATCGCGATCCGCCTTTTGGCAGAGGGCATTGCCTTTTTCGAGAAGCGGCGGGCCTTTGCGATCACGCTCAACACCCAACTGGACAACGCGCGCGCGCAGCGGCTGTACGCGTGGTTCGGCTTTCACCTGCTCGGGGACGAGGCGCACGTCATGCGCCTGGACCTGCGCTCTCACGGGGACGCAGGTCACTGACCGTGCACGGCGCGAGGCAAAGGCAACAGCGCGTGCGGGCAAGTAGGGGGCGTGCGGGCAGGTCCGGTCAGCTGCGCTCGGGCAGCGTCGGCGGCGGGGGCGGCACAGGAGGCGGTGACGGCGGCGCCCGCTCGGGCAGCGTGCCGGGCGACAAGGGCGCCGCAGGCGCTGCATCCGCGGGGGAGAGACGCAGGCGGCGGATCAGCATGGTCACGCCCTCTGCAACCTGGGCGCCTGTGCTCAGGCAGAGCAGGATCAGGGCAGACGAGGAGAGCAGGGGCGAGCGAAAGAGGTTGAGCAGGTGTGCGATCGCGTACGACAGGCCCCATACCAGCATGGACAGCCACGAGCTGCGTCCCACGACGTACCCCTCTCGCCAGGAGAGCCGCGTCGTCCCTCCGCGCACGCCGCCGAGCGCCAGGCCAAGCGCCAGCGCGGCGCCGGCGGCAAGCCAGCTTGTCCGCGCGCCGCTGACCAGCACATAGAGCAGCAGCGCCCCCGCACTGATCGCGATCGAGAGCAAGAGCATACCCACGCCGATGCGGCGCTCGCGCCGGAAGGCGATCAGCGTGGCGATCGTCGCGCCGCCGATGACGAGCGAAGAGAGGACCGTGATCCACCGGTAAAATGCGTGCATCGTGTGTCTCCTATGCCAGGCGCGCCCCGCACCGCACGCAGAACGCGCACCCTGGCGCGACCGGCTCCCCGCAGGAGGGACAGACTGCCGGCGCCGCAGCGCCCGGCGCAAGCTGCACCGTGAGCTCGAGCCCACCGATGGCGATCGTGTCCCCGTCGCGCAGCAGCGCAGATCGCTCGATCCGGGTCCCGTTCACCCGCGTCCCGTTGCTGCTTCCCAGATCGACGATCGCATAGCCCTCCCCTGTCCGCCGCAGCACGGCGTGATGGCGCGAGACGAGCTGCATCGCCAGCACGACGTCATTGTCTGCGCTCCGCCCGATCGCGAGACCATCGCGCAGCGCGTGGCGCCGACCGGCGTCTGGACCATCGCGCAGCACCAGGCAACTCTCGCCCAGTAGGGCAGCATCCGCCCCCAGCGGCGCCCCGCAGATCGTGCAGTAGCGCGCGCCCGGCGGCTGTTCGCTCCCGCACCGCGCACACCGCTGCAGCGCCGACGGCGCCGCGGCGCGCGCCGCCTGCAGTGCACCCTGGGCGTTGCGGATCAGGTCGTAAGCACGGTTCATCTCCTCCACGTCGCCCGTCTGCTGCAAGTAGGCGCCCGCCGTCAGGGCGAGGTCGGCGCAGGCTTGTGTGGCTGTGAGGCGCTGCTGGGGGTCCTCCTCCAGGTCGGCGACCGCCTCTGCGACCTGCGCCATGAGCAGCGCATCGCGACCCTCTTGGCGGTAGGCCCGGTCCCAGCGCAGCGCCTCGCCGGTCGCGTCGCCGAGCGCCTCGACCAGCGGTTCGAGCGCCGCACGCCGCGCCAGGTCCCCGCCGGAAAGCGCATACACCTGGAGCAGCACCTCGGCACAGCCCGCCCAGATCCCGGCACAGAGGCTGAGCTGCCCCTGTCCGCCCTCCCCGATCTGGGCGCAGGCAGCCTGGCACGCCTCCACCGCCTGCGCGAGGCGATCCTCTCGCGCTTGGCCCTCGTCCAGCTCTGCCAGAGCGGCGAGCGCGATCGCCTCAGCGAGGCGCGCCTCCGCAGCCCCCCACGAGAGCGACGCCGCGACGTACCCCTCCGCCGCAGCGCGCGCGTGCTGGCACACGCGTTCTAGCGAGAGCCGCCGCTCGCCCAGGTCATCGACGTCGGGCACTTCCTCGAGCCACAGGTCGACGCGCGCCATGTGCCGCTCGGCGGACTGCGTCGCGTCGTTACGCTCGGCTTGTTGCGCCATGGTCAGTCCTCCGCAGGCGGTCTGGGAATGCCAAACCGCAGTTCCTCGTAGAGCACCTTGAGCTCGCGCCACCAGCGCTTGCCCTTCTCCCAACCGCTCTCAAAGCCGGGCTTGTGCGGATCGACGCGGCGGTAGCGCCACAGGTCGCGCGCAATCGGATCGTCTCCCTGCTGGCGCTGCTGGGCGCGGAAGGGGCTCTCGACCCGCCGCACCGGGTAGGTGCGCAGGTCGTCGATGAACTCGACCTCTTTCTGCTGCGTAGGCGCCGCACTTGGCGACGGCGCGCCCGGTGCGGGCGGACGAGCCGGCTTTTGCGCCGGGCCCGAGAGGAGGCGCTGCCGGTCCTGTTCGCGCGCTGCCCCGAGCAGATCGTCTCCACGCCGCCGCCAGATCAAGGCATCCTGGTGGTGCTTGGGTAGCGCGCGGTAGGCGGGGTTGCTGTCGATCTGACGGCGCAGGTCGACGATCGCCCGGATCCTGTCGTCCAGCGCCTGGATGCGCCCCGGATCGTCCCACTGCCGGGCCTGGTCCAACAGCGGCGCGATGCGTTGCTTCCACTGCTCCGAGTTGCGCAGTTCGGGCGGCACGCTCTCCACCGTGTGGTCGAGCGCCCGGCGCCAGGGGTCCGCCGCCTGCGAACCGCCCGCTGCGCGTGCAGCGGCATCTCCCCCCGCAGGAGGCAGGTCGGGC
>JAFGIE010000093.1 GCA_016929775.1 Anaerolineae bacterium | reverse complement strand
TGCAGCCAGGGTTGACGACGCAGTAATCCTCGATCTCCATATCGTGCCCGAACGTGCTCGCGGAGTTGAGATAGTTGAATGACCCAACTGCAATGTCGGTCGTCAGGATGTTGCCCGCGCAGATGACGTTCCCTACTCCCATCCGGATCCGGCCCTCATCCATCACGACGGTCGGGTGGATCAAGTTGGGATAGTCTAGGTAGGGCAGGTCGGCGACCTCCGCGTGCGCGCGGACAATGAATGCAGGCGTGCCGATCGCAAACGCCACGCTCGTCTCGGACTCTCGTTCATGGAGCCACTGCGCCGAACCCAAGACCGGCAGATCGGCCACCAGGCTGCCCGTTCGCGATGCATCACGTTCGACATAGCCCAACACATTCCACTCTGGGGACCGCCGATTGAGGGCTCTCAGCAGCGCTGCGACCTCGCGCGCCGTGCCGCCCGCCCCCATCACCACAATGTCTCTCACCACTCGCTCCCATGCTCCGCTGCGACCGGGCGATCGACGAAGCACTTGCGTAGCAGGCGCTCCCCCAGGCATGTCTCCCGTAGGAGCTGCACGATCCGCGGCGCGGCGTGCCCGTCGCCATACGGGTTCACCAGGCCCACCAGCCCCGCCCTAAACTGCTCTGACGTGGCTTCCTCGATCGCCGCACGGATCTCGTCCCTGCCATACCCCGCGTTGACCACGTTGGCTGCCTGCAGCCGTCCCTGCTGCCGCGTTCCGACGTTCACGACCGGAAGCTCAAAGCTCGGCGCCTCGATCAGCCCGCTCGACGAGTTGCCAACCATCGCACGCGCCGACGACAGCATCGTTTTGTACCCGCGCGTCCCGAGGTTCGCCACCAAACGCGAATCTGCGTGCGCCGACACGTACGCCTCGATCATGCGGATGATCTGCCTGCCCGCAGTGTCGGCGTTGGGGAAGGTGAAAACCACCGGCATGCCGGCCGCGTCTAGGGCGGCGAGCAGGTTCCTCACGTGCCGCTCCGTATCGCCATACTCCCGCGTGACCGGGTGGAACGTCACCAGCAACGGTTGGGGCTCCAGGCGGATGCCATACCGCGACGCGAGCTCACCGCCAGAGAGCGGATCCGCCTCGCGGAGGCTGTCCAGGCTGGGCAAGCCAGTCACGAGAATCCGCCACGGTTCTTCCCCGAGCTGCGCAACGCGGCGCGCGTGCATCTCGGCGGCGACGACGTGCAGGTGGCTGAGCTTGGTGATGCTGTGCCGGATCGCATCGTCGATCGCGCCCTCCGTCCGGTCGCCCCCCCCGATGTGCAGGATGGGGATGTTGAAGGGCAGCGCCGCCACCGCCGCACAGTGCATCTCGAACCGATCGCCGAGGACGACGAGGATGTCCGGCTTGAGGCGCGCGTAGGCCTGTGCGAGACCGATCGTGCCCAGCCCCATCGACTTGCTGATGCCCTCAGGGGAATCGGACGACAGCAGCATCTCTACGCGCTCGGCGATCGCGAACCCGTCGTCCTCTATCGCTCGATAGGTCAGCCCGAACTCCGGTGAGAGATGCATCCCTGTCACGATCAGGTCCAGGGCAAGATCCGCCGCCTCGTGTATCAGCCGCAGGACAGGCAGGTAGATGCCGTAGTCAGAGCGAGCCACTGTCACGACTGCGATCCGCCTCATACGAGCATCTCCAGCGTGATCAGCGCGTGGGCAGGGATGTCTTGCCTCGCTGTTCGCCCGACCACGTAGGGGCGCGCCCCAGGTGGCAGCCCGGTGCCAGGGCGTCTTGCCGCGACCAGCTCTTCCGTGATCCGGGCGCCGGCTGGAATATCGACGGCAGCCACGAGGCTCCGTCGTGCCACGCTTGCCGTATTGGCCTCACTCGCTGCCGGCTCTTTTCGTCCATCGCCCAGGGCTGACTCCACGGTCCGTACGTCACGCACCATCACCGCGAACTCGGGTGGTTCTAGCGAAGCTGCATGGTCAGGCCCGCTCAGGGTGCGGTCCAGCGTGAAGTGCTTTTCCAGGACGCATGCGCCCAGCGCGACCGCTGCCAGGGCAACCTGCGTGCCGAGGGTGTGATCCGAGAAACCGACTGGCACGCCAAACGCATCTGACATCGTGCGCATGGCGCGCAGGTTGGCGTCTGTCGGGTCCGCTGGATAGTTGGACACGCACTGCAGCAGCACGATCTGGTCGTTGCCGGTCGCCCGGATCGCGCGCACCGCTTCGTCGACCTCGCTCAAGTGCGACATCCCCGTCGAGAGAATCACGGGCTTCCCCTTGCACGCCACGTACTCGAGAAAAGGCAGGTTGGTGATCTCGCCGGAACCGATCTTGAAAGCGGACACGCCCAGTCCGCTGAGGAGCTCAACGCTCTGGGTATCGAATGGGGTGGACAGGAACAGGATCCCGTGTTCCTTGCAGCACGCAACCAGGCTCCGATGCGCATCAGCGGACAGCTCCAGCCGCCGCACCATATCCAACTGTGACTCGACCGCCTCGGTCCGCCTTTTCTGATAGTCTGCTTTGGGCGCGAGCGGCGAGATCACCTGGTCGGCAATGAACGTCTGGAACTTGACTGCGCTTGCCCCCGCACGGGCGGCTGCCGCGATCGAGCGCTGTGCCAAGCCCACGTCACCGTTGTGGTTGACGCCGATCTCGGCAATAATGAACACCGGACAGCCTGGTCCGACCTTGTGACCGCCAAACTCAATGGTCCGCAGCATCGACGTACCCACCTTTCAGGACCATCTCAGCGAGGAAAAAGTCCCAGGTCGAGTCTAGGTCGAGCGATCGCTCCGGCGGCATCACGTAGGCCAAGGTCCCTGGAGGCCAGAAGCTGCGGTGCTCAAGCAGCTCGGCGCAGCGGTCCAGATAGATCGCGCCATTTGGGTAGAACGCTGGCGGGAGATCCTGGCGACGCTTGTACTGGATACTGGACGGTATCAGGTCCTCAGTCGTGCCGTCCGCGAGGATGCGCTTCGCCAGGTACGGGTGGCGCTCGACCTCACAGACGCTCACGACGCCCGGTGCATCGTGCGTCGCCGCAAGCGCGATCGCCGCCGCGATGTCCTCCCTCGCCCGCAGAGGCGCCGTCGGCTGGAGCAGCATCACGTACTCCGGCGGTCGCCCCTCGTCCTCGGTTAGCCAGCCGATGGCATGCTCGACGACGTCGATGTGAGGAGTCGCATCCTGAGCCAAGTGCTGGGGGCGCAGAAACGGCACTTCGGCACCGTACAGGCGCGATACGTGCGCGATCTCGGGATCGTCTGTTGAGACGATCACGCGCGCCAGGTCTGGGCTGACAAGCGCTACCTGGATCGTCCAGGCGATCAGGGGCTTCCCTGCGAGCAGGCGGACGTTCTTGCGCGGAACGGACTTGGAGCCTCCACGGGCTGTGATCAGACCGACGACATATGGCATCCCAGCCCCTGCCCCCTCTCGACCTGGACCGGCGGCTGGACCGCAGGCCCACGCTGCGCCCCTGTCCTTAGCGCGCCTCCACGCCAAGTCCCCTCGCGGGCAGGGCAGGGCGCTCTCCTCCCGCCCCAGCTCACCCCACCTCCCGATCGGGCCACGCCAGCGCCACCGCCATCCCCTCGACGCGCAGCGCCGGCACGCCGTCGTCCGGCCCATCCACCACCCGCACCCCCTGCTCCAGGCACGTCAGCGCGCACACCTCCGCCAGGTCATTGTCCCCTTCCACCCGGACCGCCTCGTACCCTGCCTTGCGCACCGCGTGCAGGTACCGCCGCGCCGCCTCCCGCGTCTCGCGGTACAACCGCATCGACACGCTCATGTACGACGCCGTCAGCCGCGCCTTCTCCGCCATCCCCTGCGGCGTGATCAGGTAGCGCAGCCTGCGGCGCTGCATCTGCCGGACCTTGACATACCCCTTTTTCACCATGCGCTTCAGGTACCAGTTCACGCTCCCCACCGCCACCCCCAGGCGCGCCGCTAGGTCCGCCTGCGTGACGTCGGGGTCGCGCTCGATCTGTTCCAGGATGCGCAGGTCGCGCTCCACCGCCGGGTCCATCGTCCTCCAAAATTCAGGGATTGAATTTCATTGCCTGAATCATACACCCGGACCGGGCCCCTGTCAAATCAGGCAATCGCGCGAAAGCGCCCTCTCGGTACGCGCCGACCCGTGTGTCCCTCAGCCGCCCCGCTCGATCACTGCCAGCACCCGGCTCGCCACCATCTCGATCCCGATCTCGTTGAACCCACCCCGCGGGATGATCACGTCCGCGTAGCGCTTGCTCGGCTCCACGAACTCTAGGTGCATCAGCCGCACGGTCTCCAGATACTGCGCGATCACCGACTCCATCGTCCGCCCGCGCTCCGAGATGTCGCGCTGCAGCCGCCGGATGAAGCGCAGGTCTGCGTCCGCGTCCACATAGACCTTGATGTCGAACCACTCCCGCAGCGACCGGTCCGCAAAGATCAGGATCCCCTCGACCAAGATCACGGGTCTCGGCGCCACGCGGCGCGTCTCGGCGCGGCGCAGGTGTTGGGAAAAGTCATAGATCGGGACCTCGACCGCATGCCCGGCGCACAGCGCCGCCAGGTGCGCCACGAGCAGCTCCGTCTCCAGCGAGTCAGGGTGGTCATAGTTGACCTGGCTTCGCTCCTCGAACGACAGGTGGCGCAGGTCGCGATAGTACGCATCGTGCGCAATGAACGCTACCCGGTCGCGCCCCACGCGATCCAGGATCGCCTCCGAGATCGTCGTCTTGCCCGACGCCGTTCCGCCTGCAACGCCCACGACCACCGGTCGTCCGCCCACCGCTCCTCCTTCGCCCCGCTTGACTGGCATCCCATTATACCCCCTTTCACCCCGCGGGCAAGAACGTTCTTGACAAACCGCCCTCCCCGTGCTATGCTGTACGTGCTGGATTATGTCATCATGAAGCAATCCGGAGAGCCACCATGCCCGCGCTCTATGCCGGCGCTGCGCGCCGCGCCATCACGCCAGATCTAGCGGTCGGCCCCGTCTACCTAGCGGGCTTTCAGGAGAACCGACCTGCGACAGACGTGCACGACGACCTCTACGTGCGCGCGCTCGCCCTGCGCGTGGGCGACGCGTCGCCCCCCTTCCTGCTCGCGGTCTGCGATCTGATCGGCTTGCTGCACGCCGACGTGCGCGCCGTCCGGCGCATGGCGACCGAACGGGGGCTCGACGCCCGCGCCCTGGTCGTCGCCTGTACGCACACCCACTCGGGCCCCGACACGATCGGCCTGTGGGGGCGCACCCGCTTCCGCTCCGGCGTGGACAGGGGATACGTGCGCTGGCTCTGTGAGCGGATCGTCGACGCCCTCGCCGCTGCCAACGACGCACTCGCGCCGGCGCGGCTGCAGGTGGGGCGGACCGAGCTGCACAGCTGGCTGCGCAATGCGCGCGATCCGGGCATCGTCGATCGCGAGCTCAGCGTCCTGCGTGCCGTAGGCGAGGACGGAAGTGCCATCTTTTGCCTGCTGAACCTGGCTTGCCACCCCGAGGTCATGTTCGGCGGGAACAGGGCGATCACAGCCGACTATGCAGGCGCCGCTTGCCGCGCCGTCGAAGCCGCAGTGGGCGGCACAGCGGTCTTTGCCAGCGCCGACATTGGTGGGATGATGACACCCGATGTGGCGCGCGCCGACCGCACGTTCGACACCGTCGAGCGCATGGGGCGTGACGTCGCCTCGACCGCGCTCGCCGCGCTCGAGGGCGGGATCGAGCTGCAGCCCAACGCGCTGCGCTTCCACAGGGCAGATGTCCACCTGCCGCTGCGCAATCCACTCTTCAAGTTTGCCATGGCGATCGGGGTCTTGCCTCGCCTCACGCAGGGACGGGACAGCGCGATTGCGACCCAGGTCTGGCTGCTCGACCTCGGGCCTGCGCGCCTGGTCGGCATACCGGGCGAGCTGTTGCCCGGTCCTGGCTTGGCCCTGCGCGCGATGCTGGGCGCGCCCTACAGGTTCCTGATCGGGTTGGCGGACGACGAGCTGGGGTACTTGCTCCCGTCCGACCAGTTCACCTACCCGCGCAACCCGCTTCGACCGGGGGATCACTATGAGGAAACCATGTCGCTGAGCCGCTACACTACGCCTCTCCTCGTGGAGGGGTGGGCCGACCTGTTGGCGCAGGCGGCAGCAGAGGAGCGCGTCCCGTGACCACCATCCTGGCGCAGATCGCCCCACAGCGCAGCACGCAGTACGCCGAGCTTGCGGCAGCGCTCGCACCGCACGAACTACGGCTCTGCCCATTCGGCGCAGAGATCGGCGAGATCGAGCCCCTCACCCTGGGAGGCGTCGACTATCTCCGTTTCTCCCTCCCCGCCGAGCCGGACGCATCACAGGCCCGCGAGCTGGGCATGCTCGCCGCGACCTCTGCGTATTTCCGATACTACGATCGTCTGGGCGACGTGCCCGGTCCCTGGCTCCGCCCGATCGAGACCGGGGTGCAGCTCGCCCTCCCGGTGGAGCTGCTCACTGCGCGCCGCTACCGCGGCAAGACCAACGAGATGTTCACCCAGTTCCTGTGCAACGTCGCGCGCGCCAGCAGTGCCCTGGCGAACCGACCGTGGGACACGCTGCGCGTCTTCGATCCGCTCGCCGGAGGAGGGACGACCCTCTTTGCGGCGCTGATCCGGGGCGCCGACGCAGCGGGCGTGGAGCACACTGCCAAGGACGTCCAGTCGACGGCGACCTACCTGCAGGGCTTTATGCGGGATCAGGGCATCGCCTGCAAGAGCAAGCGGGAGCGCTTCAAGGGCGTGGGACAGCGCTGGGTGTTCACGATCGGCAAGCAGACGGTGCAGCAGTGCGTGCTCGCCCACGGGGACACCGCCGATTCCGCCGCGCTCATCTCGGGCTTCCGCCCCCACCTGATCGTCGCCGACCTGCCCTACGGGATCCAGCACAAGGGCGTGTTGACCGACCTGCTCACGCGTGGCTTGCCCGTGTGGGCGGACCTCTTGCCGCCCAGCGGCGCGATGGCGCTCGCCTGGGAATCGAGCCGCTTCCCTCGAGACGAGATGACGGCGATCGTCGAGTCCAGCGCCGCGCTGCGCGTGCTGTCCGATCCACCCTACGATGCCCTCGCCCATCGCGTCGACCGCGTGATCAAGCAGCGGGACGTGATCGTTGCCCGCCCGCTGGGCAGTCAGGAGGGCTGAGCGCCGATGTCAGGCAGCATTGTCGCCGCCGCGCTCAGCGGGGGGGTTGACTCGGCAGCCGCCGCCTTGCTCCTGCTGGAGCAGGGATACCGCGTGATCGGCGTGACCATGCGGTTGTGGCAGGAACCCGCGTCCAGGACAGCCGCAGATGCGTCCGCTCTGCGCGACGCGACGGTCGGGGCGCGCCATGTCGCCGAAGCCCTCGGGATCCCGCTCCACGTGATCGACGCTTCGGCGCCCTTCAAACGCCTGGTGGTGGACCGCTTCATCGCCGAGTACAGTGCGGGGCGCACGCCCAACCCCTGCCTGTACTGCAACCGCCATCTCAAATTCGACTACCTGCTGGATCGCGCGCTCGCCCTCGGCGCCGACCGCCTCGCGACCGGACACTATGCGCGTGCACAGCTCGCCGCCGATGGCAGCACCTGGCAACTGCTCAAAGGCCTGGATCCCGAGAAGGATCAGTCCTACTTTCTCTACATGCTGGGCCAGCGTGAGCTATCGCGGAGCCTTTTCCCTCTCGGGGAGTGGACCAAGGAGCGTGTCCGCGCCCTGGCGGCGGAGCGGGGCCTCCCCTCAGCCAGAACCGAGGAGAGCCAGGACCTCTGCTTCGTACCCGACAGCGACTACCGCCGGTTTCTGCGCCAGCACGCCCCCCACGTCTTTGCGCCCGGGCCGATCAGGGACAGCCAGGGACGAGAGCTGGGGCGGCACCAGGGTCTGGTCAACTATACCGTCGGTCAGCGCAGCGGCATCGGCGTCGCCGCAGCCGAACCACTGTATGTGCTTCGCCTCGAGCCGGACACGAACGTTCTCGTCGTCGGCCCGCTGCGCGAGCTGGGGCGCGAGGCGTTGGTCGCGATGCAGGTCCGCTGGGTCTCGGGTCAGGTCCCGCCGGCGCCGGTTCACGCTGCCGTCAAGATCCGCTACCGCGCGCGCTGCGCCCAGGCAGAGGTGACGCCCCTGCCCGGCGCGCGCGCCAGCGTCCATTTCGAGCGTCCGCTCCGCGACATCACGCCGGGACAGGGCGTCGTCTTTTACCAGGGTCAGGTCGTGCTCGGCGGAGGCCTGATCGCCGACACTGTGTGAGGTGCTACGTGTTCCTATTCCCGCCCGCCATCGTGCTCGCCATCGCCATCGCCAGCATCTACGCCGTCCTCTTTAACCTGTGGCGGAACGGCGGTCCGCGCGACCTGCTCTTCCACCTCATCGCAGCCTGGGTCGGGTTCGGGTTTGGGCAGATTGCCGGACTCTTGCTCCCCCTGGACTGGGGCATGATCGGCAGCCTGCACGTCCTGGAGGGCACCTTTGTCTCCCTGGTGCTGCTCTTCCTGGTGAACTGGCTCCGCCTGCCGCGCCAGCAGGCCGCCTAGTCGGCAGTCTCCAGCCCCGCCAGCACGCTCGCCAAGTCTGGGGGGAGTGGTGCAACAAACGCAACCTCCCGCCCATCGCTGGGCAGCTGGAACCCCAAGCGCTGCGCGTGCAGGAACTGCCGCGGGCAAGCGATCCCCCTCCTGCGCCGCCCGTAGGTCGTATCGCCCACCACAGGGTGGCCTATCTGGGCGAAATGCACCCGGATCTGGTGTGTTCGCCCCGTCAGCGGGCGCGCGGCGACCAGGCTGTACACCTCGCGGTGTCCGCGGGGCATGCGCAGGTAGGCGCGCACCGTGTACGCCGTCTGCGCAGGGCGTCCCCCTGCCACGACCGCCATCCGCTTCCGGTTGCCCGGATCGCGCCCGATCGGCAGGTCGATCGTGCCCTCCACTTCGGACACGCGCCCGTGAACCAGGGCGACGTATTCCTTCTCGACTCGCCGTTGCTGGAACTGCCGCTGTAGTGCACGCCGGGCAGGCTCTGTCCGCGCGACCACGATCAGGCCCGACGTATCCTTGTCCAAGCGGTGCACGATCCCCGGTCGCCTGCCGCGCTGCGTCGCCGGATCGACCATCGAGCCCATCTCTGGATAGCGCGCCAGGAGCCCATTGACCAGCGTATCTTGGCGGTGGCTCGTCGCCGGGTGCACGACCAGCCCAGGCGGCTTGTCGATCACGACACAGTCCGCGTCCTCGTAGACGACTGCCAGGTCCATGGCAACCGCCAGCAGCACCTCCGGCTGGCAAACCGGGACGGTCGCCCGCACCCACTCCCCTCGTGCCAGTCGGTGGCTGGCTTTGGCGGCGCGCCCGTCCACCGTCACGGCGCCATCCGCGATCCAGCGCTGTACCTGTGCGCGCGAGACCCCCGCCAGCTCGCGCGCCACGAAACGGTCCAGGCGCTCGCCATCGCCGCCGTACACCCACTCTACTGCCTCACCCATGCGCCTGGTCCTCGTGCCTCCCGCCCTGCTCCGGAGCGCCTCGCTTGCGCCCACGTGCGTGCTCCTGGCAACAGAAAGGGCCGAGGTCGCTGCCTCGGCCCAGTGTGCTCACTCTACGATGGAGGCGTTCCTACGCCTGCTCCGGCCCATCCGCCGACTCGAGTCGCCCTCGCTCGCGCTGTTCCAGCCGCTCCTCGCGCAGGATCAACAGCGCCAACAGGATCGCCCCGCACACGATCGACGAGTCCGCGACGTTAAAGACCGGCCATATCTGCAAGTCGACGAAATCGATCACGTGCCCCACTGTCAGCCGGTCGATCAGGTTGCCCAGCGCCCCCCCAAGTTGGAGGCCAAGGCTGAGCCGGATCAGCCACATGCGATCCGGGACAAAGCGGTGGTACACCACGATTGCCAGCGACACCACGATCCCGACAATCACAAAGAATAGGTTGGCGTTCTGGAAGAGGCCGAACGCAGCTCCTGTGTTCGTGACATAGTGGATCGTCAGCACCTTGCCAAGCGCCGGGATCGGCGCCCACGCCTCGTACAGCTCCAGGCGCGACACGACGAGGTACTTGGTCAGTCGATCAAGGCCGAGTACGACCGACATGACGACCGGCATGACCCACCATCCGATCCGCGGCGACGTGCGCCTAGCGTCCAAAGTTGCTCCTCTGCTTGCACTTCATGCACAGGCGCGCCTCTGGCTTGGCCTCGAGCCGGGCCCAGTCGATCTGCGCCCCACAGTGCTCACAGATCCCATAGGTGCCCTGGTCGAACTTGCTCAGCGCGTACTCTACCTCCAGCAGCGTATCCTTGACGCGCGCGCGTACCGAAAAGTCTCGTGCCTGTTCGAATGCCTCTGTGGCATCGTCCGCCATGTGGTTCCCATACCCCACGTGCTCCTCCATCGTGGACTCGGTATGCCCCAGCTGCGCAGTCAGCCGCGCGCGCTCCTCCTCGAGCATGTGCTTCAGTACGGCCTGACTCCTGACTACCATGTCACCTCCCGTGTGCGTGCCGATGTGGACAGAGTCGCTGGGCTCGGGCAACGCCTCTGCCTGCCCCTCCATCCGCGTCCTATTGTAGCGCATAGACCAGAAAAAGGCAAGCACACGCCCATCCCCTTGCACGGATCGGCGCACGGTGCTATAGTACCACCGGTCGCCGCCCGGGACGCGCCCGTTCCCGGAGAACGAGCCACATCTGCCAGACCAAGGCCACGGAGGAGACATGGAGCCACGGGAGATCGTCCTTGCCAACATCGAGCACGACCGCCCCCCACGTTGCGGGATGACCTTTGACGGCGGACGGGTCAACGACATGCTTGGCTGTGGGCTGA
>JAFGIE010000092.1 GCA_016929775.1 Anaerolineae bacterium | reverse complement strand
GTCTGGACTCAGCTGGCGCCGCAAGCGAGACATCGGATCTGGACTCACCTGGCGCCGCAAGCGAGACATCGGATGTCTGGACTCAGCTGGCGCCGCAAGCGAGACATCGGATGTCTGGACTCAGCTGGCGCCGCAAGCGAGACATCGGATCTGGACTCACCTGGCGCCGCAAGCGAGACATCGGATCTGGACTCACCTGGCGCCGCAAGCGAGACATCGGATGTCTGGGAGACATCCGATGTCTCCGAGAGCGCCTGCACCGTCATTTCTCCAGCTCTGCCAGAAGGTCCGTCACCGTCTCCCGCAGCGACATGGCGTGCGCCCGCTCCTTTGCCGCCTCGATCGCAGCGGGAGGCAACCGCTCCTCCAGCTCGATCAGCAGTCGCAGCGCCATCCCGTACTCGAGGCTCCAGGCCCACGCTGGGTCGAGCAGCAGGACGGAGAGCGCCGCAGCACGCTCTAGGCAGCCTTGCTGAGCCAATAGCGCAGCCACGCTGCACACAGCGCGGATCGCCAGTTGGGCGCGCGGATCGCCCACAGCAAGCGCCACGGCTTGGCTGTAGTGCGCCCTCGCCTCAGCGATGTCGCCCTCCGCTAATGCGGCGTCGCCCAGTCCGCAGAGCGCACACACCGTGATGTGATCATCTGCCCATTCCCGAGCCGCAGCGAGGGCAGTCTGGCACTCCCGCCGCGCGCCTTCACACTCCCCGAGCGCAGCCAGCACCGCGCCCAAGTACGTTTGCATAGCCGCGTTCCAGGGCGGTCCAACCGCATTGGCAACCTCCAGCGCCTCGAAGGCGAGCTGTCGCGCCAGCGTCCAGTCGCCACGCCCACACGCCACTGCTGCCCACGTCCTCAGGCCATGGAGCACCCCCCAGCGATGCCCAGTGCGTCGGGCGAGCGCGACCGCATCGCGCAGACAGCGTCCTGCTTCTTCGAATGCGCGTCGATGCAGCGCCAGCGCTCCCAACATGTGCAACGCACGTGATATCCCCTCTTCATAACACGCCTCGCGCGCTAGGGACACTGCCTCCCGAAGCAGGGCCTCAGCGCGAGAGGGTGTGTTCGCGAGCCCGGCGGTATAGGCGTCTACCTTGCTGATGGACAGCTCACCCACAGCCCCGCATGCCTCCAGGAGCGCCATGCTCTCTTTGAGGAGCGATCTGGCGCGCGACAGATAGCCCGATAGGTAGGCATGGCGCGCCTGGCAGCGTAGCGCCACGCCCAGCGACGCCACGTTGCCTACGCCACTGCCTGCAGCCCGCAGTATCTCAACCGCCCGGGCAAATGCCTCCTCGCCTTCAGCGTATCGGACCAATGCCAGGCGGTCCAGCTGGAACACGCCCTCGTTCAGCCGCCCCACGAAGCACCGCACCAAGCCAACGTGCGCCGCCCGCAGCGCCCAGTGCCACGCCGCGCGAATGTCTGCCATCTCACTCGCCACAGACCCTATCTCACCCTGTGCCACGGCGAGCGCCCGCTCGCGATAGAACGCGGCATAGTACGCACAGTGCCCGT
This sequence comes from Anaerolineae bacterium, assembly GCA_016929775.1. The sequence goes on along the minus strand of JAFGIE010000092.1, from coordinate 16,023 downwards.
CGAGCGCCGCCTCACGGTCGCCGAAGTCCTCTGCCAGGCGCTCCGACCCGTACTGCCGCAGCAGCTCGTGTATCTCGTAGCGCCCCTCCTCCCCCCGCTGCAGGAAGGACGTGCGGACCAGTTCGCGCAGCGTGCCCAGCCCCGCACCCGCCACCGCTTCCGCCGCCTCTGCTACGAACCCCCCGCGGAACACAGACAGACGCGCGAACGCCGCCCGCGCCTCCGCACTGAGGATCCTCCACGAGGCGTCGAATACGGCGCGCATGCTCCGCTGCCGTTCCGGCAGGTCCGCCACGCCCGCCGCCAGCAGGTCAAGGCTTGCCGCCACGCGATCGGCCATCTCGCCCGGCGACAGCACGTCCGCCCACGACGCCGCGAGCAGGATCGCCAACGGCATGCCCCCCACCGACCGGCAAGCACGCCCGACCTCCATCAGCCCACCCTCGTCCGCCGCGAACTGAGGTCGCACAGCGCGCGCACGCTCCAGGAACAGCGCAGCGGCGCTGTAGCATTCCACACCTCCCTCCGGCGCGGCGCGCTCAGGCGGACAGCCCATCCCGCCCACCGCCACCACGTGCTCCGCCAGGAGCCCCAGCCGTGCGCGCGAGGTGACCAGGCACTGCACCCCCGGCGCCGCGCCCAAGATCTCGCTCACTGCCCCCGCATCCGCGAGGCGCCCACCGCCGCCCGGTGCGCCCAGCAAATGCTCGACATTGTCCAGGATGAGGAGCAGGTGCCTCCGCCGCAGCGCACGGAGCAGCTGCCTCGCCGGATCCTCCCCCGGCGACAACGCGATCCCGAGCACCTGGGCGACTGCCGGCGCGATGCTTTGCCCTGCCTGCACCGAGACCAGGGGCACAAACCACACCCCGTCCGGAAAGCGGTCGACCGCCGCGGCGGCGACCACCTCCGCCCCCGCCTGTAGCGCTAGGCGCGTCTTGCCGCTCCCACCAGGGCCGACCAGGGTCACCAGCCGGCAGTCATGCGCCTGCAGCAGGCGCGCGATCGCGGCAAGCAGTCCCTCGCGACCCACAAAGGGCGTCGTCGGCGCGGGCAGGTTATTGGGGAGGGGAGAACCCAGACCGGACAGGTCGGGCAGACCGGTTAGGTCTTGTTCGTCGCGGATCGCCTCGTACAGCGCCGTCGTCTCCGCCGCCGGTTCGACTCCCAGCTCGTCGCGCAGCGTGCGCCGGCAGGCCTCATACTGGGCCAAGGCGTCGGCACGGCGCCCATCCAAGGCCAGTGCGCGCATCAGCTGCCGGTGCGCGCCCTCGTGCCACGGGTCGAGCGAAATCCACTGCTGGGCGTAGCGCAGGGCCGCATCCCGTTCCCCGCGATGGTCGCAGCCGCACGCGAGAGCGCGCAGTGCGTCTGTCGCCTCATAATGCAGCCGCTCGCGCCACACCAGCTGCCACTCTTCGAAGGCAGGACTATCAGGCAGAGAAAGCCCTTCCAGGAACGGCCCAGCATACAGTGCCACAGCATGCGCCAGGCGCCGCGCGCAGGTGGGACATGTCTCCAGGCGCCAATGGGCGTGCGCTTGGCATTCGGCGAGCAGCGAGCCAAAGAGAGCGGCATCGACCCAGTAGTCGCCGCCAAACCGGATCGCCTGAGGAGTGGTCGTCAGATAGGATGCCGCGTCCTCGCCCAGCACGCGGCGGAGGGTGAGCTGGGCTTGGCTCAGGTTGTGCCGCGCGCGTGCCTCGGTCTGCTCGGGCCAGAGTAGCCCTGCCAGCGCCTCGCGGCGGTGTGGACGGTCTGCCTCCATCGCCAGGTAGGCCAACAGCGCGCGGACCTTGTCGTAGCGCAATCCCGTGACCGGTTCTCCGTCCACACAGACTTGGTATCCGCCCAGGAAACGCATTGTCAGGCGCGGCATGGTGGCCCTCCCGGCATCGCTGGCAGCGGGCAGGACGTCCTATCCCCAGTATACCTCATGTCGGGGTTGCAGTACAAGCTTCCCGGAGGCTGATCTTGAGGACCTTCCGCTGATAGCTTGTTGATACCGCTGCGGTACCATGGGTGCACGGCGAACGGAGGGGAGGACAGTGGGCATTCGCGAGGGACAACGGCACGCACTGGCGTACGTGCTGCGCCTGTGGCGGGTCAGCGACGGCGAGCGGGCGATCTGGCGCGCGTCCCTGCAGGACGTGCGCAGCGGCGAGCGGGTCGGCTTCGCCGGTCTCGATGAGGCCATGGCCTACCTGCAACAGCAGATAGGCGCACCCTCGGAGGTCGAACATTCCGGTCGCGAGCCAGGCTCGTCAGCTCCGTAGCCGCCCCCGCCTACGTGCACGGGATGAGAGGAGGTGAGCCACTGCAACCATGAGCGGCATCGGCGAAACAGACAGAGCAGACTGCTGAAGGGAAGGAACGATGAAAAAGCTCACATACATGGCTGGAATCGCGCTGCTGCTGGCGATTCTGCCCGCAGCGCTGACCGCCGCCTCGTCGCGCATCGAGGTCTCGGGGACGCGCGCCTTCACCGGTGGCGGCACGCAGGTTGAAGACTGGCACACGGTCGGCGACACGTGCGTTGGCGTCCGCGAATGGCCGATCGCGCTGGATGGCACGATCGAGGCGGACTGCACCCTACGGCTCCGGATCGTCGAACACGACGCTTGTCCAAATGAGCCATACCAGAATCGCGAGAACTGGACCTGGTACGGGTCGTGCACGGGCGCAGTCGCGGGACAGGAGGGCGAGTTTGTGTTCGAGGGTCCCGGCGTGTTCGGTCCGGGCCCCCCGCTTTATCACAGGGCAAAGACCGTACTCACAGGCTCAGAAGGGCTGGAGAACCTGCACGGCGTGCTGCGGTTCTGGGGCAGTCCCGCGGAAGGGATGCACTATGACGGGTTCGTGGTCTTTGACCAGAGCCCGTAGCCTGTTGCCTCGCACGGCAGGCAGCGCAGGGACTCACCTGGCGCCGCAAGGGAGACATCGGATCTTGACTCACCTGGCGCCGCAAGCGAGACATCGGGTCTGGACTCAGCTGGCGCCGCAAGCGAGACATCGGATGTCTGGGAGACATCCGATGTCTCCGAGAGCGCCTACACCGGCACCGGACCGAGGCGCTCGCGCCACGGTCCGCGCACGCCGAGCCAGACCACCGCCGTCTCGGCGATGAACCCGGCGAGCAGCGCCGCCACACCGTGCGTCGCCCCGGGAACGTCGGTCGGGGAGAGGGCGAGCAGCACGACCAGGATCGCCGCCATGCGCGCCGGTCCGCTGGGCGCCAGCGCCCGCGTGCGGTGCTCGACCAGGCCCACGCCGTGCAGGTAGGCGCGGCACATCACGACCAGCGGGAAGGCGGTAAAGACCATCAGCGGCGCACGCGCCTGCTGGGCCAACGCTGCCTCGACGCCGATCCACGCGCGGAGGATGGTCGCGCGCGCGGGCGTCCAGAACATGGCGAGCATGACGGCAAAGACCAGCGCCCCACAGCCCAGGGCAAAGCGCAGGATCGTGCGCAGGCTGCCCCGCTGCTCCTGGAACGCCGCCGGGAGGGCGCGTATCTCGTTCAACCACCCGTAGGGCAGGTTTGCCAGCGGGTAGACCACCGTCAGCACCGCCAGCGCTTCCGCGCCCCCGGCGCCGCGCGAGACAAAGAGGTTGATCAGCGGGCGGCTGAACCCCTGGACCGCCATGGTCAGCGCCAGGGGCCAGAAAAAGCGCACGATGTAGCGGTAGCTCAGGACCCGTCCCTCCGCCGGCAGCGCCCCCCGCACGTGGCGCCGGTAGCCCCACAAGACGATCCCCAGCTCGACCAGCAGGCCGGTGTAGGTCACGATCAAGGGCAGCGCGATCGGCGCGGCGCGGACGACGCGCGCCGGAAGGAGGGCGAACGTGGCGGCGATGCTGGTCCCGATGTTGGCGATCGTCGCCGCGCTGATCACGCCGGTCCGCCGGATGCGGACCAACAGGCCCTGGTAAAAGAGGAGCAGCCCGTGCAGCACCGGCAGCGGCGCCAGGCACGCAAGGGCGATCAGGGCCACAGCGCTGAGCGCGTGCTCCAGCTCGTGCAGCACCTCGACCACCCATACCCCTGCCGGCGTCAACGCGATGCCGATCAGCGCGCCCGAAAGGAGCGCGGCAAAGACGAGCACGACGCGCTGCACCTTGTGCAGCGCCCGCTGGCTGTCGACCAGCACCATCCCCAACTGGCGCACTTGGAGGAGCGGGCTGAGCAGAAAGCCGGTGATCCCGAACGCCAGGCCATACGCCGCCAGGGTCTCTGTGGCCTCCGGCATGCGCGCCATGCCGCCGTTCAGCACCTGCCCCGCCAGGCCCTGCACGATCGTCGTCAGCACCAGGGGAAAGAGAAAGCGCGCATAGTCCAGATACACCGACATCACGGTACCTATCAGGAAGAGGTCACGAGGGCCCCAGGGCCAACGTGCAGCATCGCTCGGCAAAGCTGGTTCGCAGGCCCAGCTCGCCCGCCAGGCGGACCGTGGCTGGGTCGGGATAGGCGACGACGTTGACCCCTGCCAGGACGGCGTACCGCTCGATCGCGAACTTGGCCTCGCCGGGGGGACGGGCGCAGCCCAGGGCGAGCGGTGTGCGGGGGTTGCCCAGCCGCGCCACGGCTGCCAACCTGCCCACCGTCTCCGGGTCCACGCCAGGCAGCCCTTCCATCGGCGTGTGGCGCAGCGGGCGGAGCACGACGAGCACGATCACGTCGGCGCCGACCTGGCGCACCATCTCGAGCGCGCGCAGCTCACCCCGCAGCTGCCCGTAGTGCAGGCCGATCACGACGTGCGGCGCGACGGGCAGGTCGAGCTCGCGCAGCAGGCCCAGCGTCGCGGCATAGTCCTCTGGCGCGCGATCGAGGTGCAGCACGTCGTGGATGGTCTCTGCATCGCCGACCACGTCGAACAGGACCTGGTCCACCCCCGCCCCCTTGAGCCCCTGCGCCGTCTCGCGGTCCAGCAGCCCGGTGTGGACGATCACGCGCAGCCCGCGCGCGCGCAGGCGGGCGATCGCGCCCAGGAAGGGCCTGAGCGGGACTGCACCGTCGGCGTCGGCGCCGCCGCTCAGCAGCACCCCCTCGCACCCTGTGTCGATCAGCGCCTCGCCGAGGGAGAGCAGCGCCTCGGGGCTCGCCGCCGGGTGCATGCCGGCGAGCAGCTGCCCGCGGCAGTGGTCACACTGCAGCGCGCAAGCCCCGCCGGTCACGCTGATGCTGGCAAAGCGGCGCGGGTCGTTGGCATAGCACTCGGTCGCATAACGCTTGGCGCCCGGCACGGCAAAGGCCAACCGGTCGGGGTGGTGCGCGCGCCGCGCCGCCCACGCCGCTCCCTGCAACGCCTCCCACGGCTGCGCGTACAGCGCCTCGATCGTGCGCGGGTACGTTCGCTCCACCGCCGCGAGCTCGCTCACCGTCCGTCTCGATCGCCGGGCGAGCGGCGCAGACCGGCGGCAGCCCCGGCGAGGCGCATCCGCTCAGCAGACGCTTGGCGTTGCGCGCCTTCCGCTGCGTCGCCGCCCGGCTGCGCATCGCCATAGTCGCGCAGCTGGTAGCGGATCAGCGCCACGTCCTCGGGCTCGGGCAGGAAAGCATAGTTGCGGATCGGCTGTCCCGGGCGCTCGTTCCCAAAGGGCCGGTTGCACGCCACGCGCCCGTTCGGGCCCGGGCAGCCGGAAGTCATGAACGGCTCCCCCCAGCGGATCAGGTCATCCACCTCGACGCCATAGTCGATCACTTGGCCCGCGTCGTTGAAGCGCATCGCGCCGTAGCGCCCGTGCCCCTCGTTGATCAGATAGCGCGCCAGCTGGACGCGCCGGTAGTGCCCGTAGGAGGGCTGCGGGTGGCGCGCCATCGACGAGCCCGCCTCGGGGTAGAAGGAAAAGAGGTGCGTGTGCGCCCCCATGTCCTGCGCGCGCTGGATCGTGGCGATCATTTCCTCTTCCGTCTCGCCGAGGCCCACGATCAGGTGCACGCCGACCTTGTAGCGCCCCATCACGTCCACCGAGCGCTCCGCCGTGGCCCAGTAGTGGTCCCAGCGGTGGGGCCCGCGCACGCCCCTGCCCCGGTAGCGGTCGAACAGGGCAGGCGTCGCCGCGTCGACGGCGACCCCGATCATGTCCGCCCCCGCCTCCCGGATCTCGACCAGGCGATCGAGGTCGCGGATCAGGGTCGGCGCGATCAGAGCCGAGATCGGCCGATCCGACTCGGTCGCAAAGCGGCGGATGATCGCGAGCATGTCGTCGAACGCACGACGGTGCGTGATCATGCCGACGCACACCCGGCACAGGCGCCCGCCGTCCGCGTTCAGGCGCGCGATCACGTCGTCGAGCGCCAGGGTCGGCCAATCGACGCGGATAAAGGTCCGCTTGTCGTCGGCGACCTGGCGCTGGTGGCTCAGTCCACAGAACCCACAGCGCGCCGCGCACCCATCGGCATAGGTCACCAGCAGGTTCAGGCCCGTCAGGAACGAGTCGCGGCGGAAGCCGCCCCGCCGGAACCCGAGTGACATCGCCGCCGCCAGGCTGGTCTGGACGTAGTGCGGGCTCTCCAACACGCCCTCCTCCTTCATCTGCCCTCCATCCGCGCGCGCGCACGCGCCACGAGCGCCTGTGGGTTCGTCACCGTCGCCGCCTCGATCTCGTCCGCGTCCATGCCGGCGCCCGCGGCGACTCGCCGCGCGGTAGCCTGGTCGATCATGTCGCCCGGCGCGTGTGTGTCCGTGTTGAGCACCATCGACGCGCCTGCCGCGCGCGCGACCTGGACCACGTGCCCGTTCGCCAGGCTGTGCCCCTGGCGGGACGTGACCTCGAGGTACACGCCGTTGGCGGCAGCCGTACGCGCCTCCTCGAGCGTGATCATCCCCGGGTGGGCGAGGATGTCCACGTCGGGGCAGGCGACCGCCGCCGCGTTCGTGCCGGGCGCCACCGGCTCGACCAGCGTCTCCCCGTGCACCACCACCAGCCCCGCCCCCAGTTCCAGCGCCCGGCGGGCGAGGGGCGCGATGCTGCGCGGCGCGACGTGCGTCAGCTCGACCCCGGGGATGAACGTCAGCCCAAAGTCGCCCTCTTGCTGGCGCGCGAAACGGAGCAGCGCCGCCAGTAGATCCTCCAGGTTGGACGCGTCGGCATGGTCGGTGATCGCCAGCGCGCCATAGCCCTTGACTGCCGCGCGGCGCAGCTGTTCGCTGGGGAGCAGGGCCCCATCGCTAAAGAACGAATGTGTGTGCAGGTCGATGCGCAGGTCTCGGTCCATCTCGGTCGGTCCTCGGTCTCTAGGGCGCGGGCTGTCGCCGCCGCCCGTATCCACGGAACGCGATCCACGTCTCGCGCAGGCGCGCGCTGAGCGCAGCCGGATCGTCGCTCCAATGTGCGTCCAGCTCGCGCCGCACTGCCAGGGCGTGACGCATCGGTCCGCCCATCGTCGGCGCCCACTCCTGCTGGTACCCGTCCAGCGCCGCCAGGTCACGGGTGCGGATCGCGCGCGCGGCGGCTTCGCCCGCCAGCAGCCCGCTGATCACGGCTGGCGCCACGCCCGCGCCGGTGACGGGGTGCGCGTGCCCCGCGGCATCGCCCACCAGGAGCACACTGCCCACGCGCAGGGCGCGCACCTGTCCGCCCGAGGGCACGTGCCCGCCCGTGTGGCCCACGATCGCACCCTCGCCCAGGCCCAGTCGCGCCAACAGGTACGCCAGCGCAGCGTGCGGGTCGCCGCCCATCGCCCCGCTCACCCCGACGCCCACGTTCGCCGTCTCTCCCTTGGGAAAGACCCACCCGTACCCTCCGCGGTAGAGCGGGTCAAAGTACACTGCCGTGCACGCCCGCGGCGCAGGCAAGACCACCTCCACCTGCCGCGCGACGATCGTCGCCTCGACCGGGCAGTCGATCCAGCGCCCGACCGTGGAGCGAGGCCCGTCGGCGCCGATCAACACCGTACAGGAGACCTCGACCTCGCGCCCGCCGCGCCGTACCAGGACCCCCGCCGGCGTACGCGCTACCGCGCGCGCGCCCGTCCAGACCTGCGCGCCGGCGCGGTGCGCCGCCACGACGAGCGACAGATCGAGGCACGCCCGGTCGATCACGTATCCTGGCGCGGGCGTCTCGGCGCGCTCGCCGTCGGGGAGATAGCTCTCGAGCGCCGCGATCCGCTGGGCGATGCAGCGCTGCGGGAGGTCCACATAGCGCGCGATCTGCGCCGGCACATACTCGGCGCACTGCACCGGCTGTCCCACCCGGGCGCGCCGCTCGACGAGCAGGACCGACGCCCCGCCTGCCGCTGCCGCGCGCGCAGCGCAGCTCCCCGCGGGCCCGCCGCCGACGACGAGCACGTCCGCTCGCTCAGCCACGGGCGCGTTCCGCACACCGGGCCCGCCGCGCTGCAGGCTGTCTCGGCGCGACGCGCGCCACCACGCGCTCGATCAGATCCAGCTTGAGCGCCGTCTGGTTCTCGAACCGCCCGGCGTAGGCGTCCTCCTCTTTGCCCAGGTCGTAGCAGGTCGAGCTGTCGACGTCGACCAAGATCCCGGGCAAGCCGATCCGCTCAAAGTCGTCGCGGTGCTTGGCATAGAACGGCTCGCAGCAGCTGCCCACAAACGCCTCTGCGCCATCCGCTTTGAGCGCCTCCAGCATCTCCTCCAGGTTCTCGTAGCTCTGGATCGAGATCGGACGCATGCCGTATGCCTCTGCCAGCGCATAGGCCTCGCCGATGTCGCACGCCCCGCACTGGACGCATCCGTCGCGGAAACGGTACGCACAGTCGGTCAACTTGGCGCAGTAGGGCAGGAGCAGCGTGTCGCATGCCGTGATCTCGCGCAAGGGCTTGACCACGGTGAACACGTCGTTCACCCGCTCGAGCGGGACGCCCAGCTCCAGGTACTCGGTCTTGTCCAGCGCATCGCGCAGGGTGTGCACCACGTCCGCCGCGGTGACCCCCGGGATCTCGATCGCGTCGCTGGCGAAAAACGCCTCGACCACGTCGCGCACCGCGTCCGCGTCGGCGGGCGTGCCCTTCAGACGCGCCTCCAGGTCGAGGATCGCGCGCCGCGGATAGGCGAAAAAGTCCCCGGTGATGAACGCCTCTCGGATCCGGCGCGCCTGCGCATTGACCAGCAGCGACGCGCGGATCAGCCCGCCGGGGCTCTTGTAGAGGGCGCGCAGCTCGTTCCGCCGGGTCAGCGGTCGGCGCACGCCGTACACCCACTCGTCGGAGCGGAAATAGGGCAGCCGCTCGCCCATCAGCTCCCGCTCGAACGGCGTCAACCCACCTGGCTCCAAGGTGGCGCCAAAGACCTCGGCGAATCCCGCCGCCAGGGCGCGCTTGATCTGCGCCAGCGGCGGCGCCTCGCCCAGCTCCCACGCCAGGCAGGTCACGCGCTCGCGCACCGACGCGACCTCCTTGTCCTTGAGCTTTTCGGTCGGGATGCGCAGCGCGCGCAGCATGGTGTCCACGTCAAAGTCGACCAGCAGCGTGCCCTGAAAGAGGAACGCGCCATCCAGGCTGGTCCCGCCCGTCCCCGAGATCTTGCGCCCCTCGATCTCGATGTCGTTCTGCGGGCGAAAGGCGGCGTGCACCCCAAGCCGGTCTAGGCCCCGGATCGCAGCCTGGCAGATCCTGCTGTACAGCGCCTCGGCGCGGCGCGGAAAGCCGGGATCGTCCTGCGAGGCATAGATCTCCCAGCCCAGCTGGCTTTCGTCCCAGAACAGCCCTCCCCCTCCGGTCAGCCGGCGGTTGATCTCGATCCCGTGCGCCGCGCAGTAGGGGATCCGGATCTCTTGCTCGACCGACTGGTGGTAGCCGACCAGCGTCGCCCGCGGCGTGAACTGCAGGAAACGGAGCGTGTTCGGAACCCGGTCGCGCGCCCGTGCGGTGAGGATCGCCTCGTCGAAGCACATGTTCTCCGCCGCGGAGCAGGGGGGCGTGTCCAAGAGCCGCCAGGGCACAGTCATGCATCCTCCGAGCTGACGACCGGGGGCGCGGGCGCACCCCGGACGCAGAGCTGCAGCACGTCGGGGCGCGCATAGTGCCCCACCACGTCCAGGTCGTAGCGGGCGCGCACGACTGCGCCCAGGTCGAGCTCGGCGTACAGGATCCCCTCTCGGTCGTAGAGCGGTCCTGCCAGCACCTCGCCCATGGGCGACACGATCGCGCTCCCCCCGCGGCACATGACCTCAGGCTGGTCTGCCAGCTCTGCCAAGCCCGGGAGGTCGGGCGGGTACATCGACTTGAGCACATACTGGTTGCAGCCGAGGACGTAGCAGCGCCCCTCGCAGGCGATGTGGCGCAGCGTCGCCTGCCACGTATCGCGCGCGTCTGCGGTGGGCGCCAGGTAGACCTGGATCCCTTGCGCATAGAGCGCCGTACGCGCCAGCGGCATATAGTTCTCCCAGCAGATCAGCCCCCCGATCCGGCCCACCGGCGTGTCATAGACGGTCAGCGTACTGCCGTCCCCTTCCCCCCAGATCAGCCGCTCAGAGCCGGTCGGCTTGAGCTTGCGGTGCACGCCGAGCAGGCGCCCGTCCGGGCCAAAGATCAGCAGCGAGCAGTAGAGCGTGCTCCGCCCATAGCGCGTGTCCCGTTCCACGACGCCGATCGCCAGCGTCGCCTGCGCCGCGCGCGCCGCCTCGCCCAGTTGTGCGGTCGTCGGGCCTGGGACGTCGACGGCATTTGTCCAGTAGCGGGCCCAGGTCTCGCGTCCCTCCGCACTGCGCGCCCCGACCACCGCGCCAAAGCTCAGCCCGCGCGGATAGGCGGGGATGAAGGCCTCGGGCAGCAAGATCAGCTGCGCCCCCTCCGCCGCAGCCTCGCGCACCCGCGCGCACGCCACCTCGAGCGTAGCCTGCCGGTCGAACAGCACGGGCGCCGCCTGTACCACGGCAGCGCGCACCACGGGCAGCACATCGCCCATCTCGCCCCTCACTCGCCCTGCCGCAGCGCAGCCACGATCCCGCGGATCGCCGCCTCCTGCGCCTCGATCGACTCGGTCACCTTGAACTGCACCAATGCGCGCCGCAGGTTGTGTCCCCGTTCGCGGACCTTGAAATAGAGGTCGCCCGCCAGGTGGTCGCTGAAGAAGCGCAGCCCCAGTTCGAACGCGATCAGCCGGATCGCGTCATACAGGTAGGCATAGTCGCGCTCGCGCAGGAAGGACCGCGCCTGGTCCAGGTACCCCTCCAGGATCGCGCGGCACAGGTCGAGGTCAAAGTGCACCCGCTCGATCTCGGTCGTCTCCTCGCCCAACCGGTTGCAGAACGAGCGCAGGCAGTCGCCGATGTCATAGTGCACCAGCCCTGGCTTGACCGTGTCCAGGTCGACCACGCTCACGGCGCGCCCCGTCCGCGGGTCGATCATGATGTTGTTGACCTTGGGATCGCCGTGGATCGGGCGCAGGGTCAGCTCGCCGCGTGCGCGGGCGTCCTCGAGCACCGACGCCCACTCGCGGCGCGCCGCCACAAAGCGCGCACAGCGCTGCACCTCGGGCGAGCCTATGTCTAGGTCAGTCCGCGCCACGACCGCGTCATACTGCGCCAGATAGCTGGGCGTGATGTGGAATCCCGGCAGGGTATCGTACAGCGCGCCCGGGTCGAGGTCGCTGATCAAGCCGTGGAAGCGCCCCAGCGCATAGCCCGCCTCGCGCGCGTGCTCGACCCCCTGCACAGTTTCGTACGACACCGCATCCTCGGCGTAGCTGAGCGCGCGCCAGAATCCGCCGTCCGGGTCGCGGTAATAGTCCGTGCCCTCTCGGGTCGGCAGCACGACCGGCACCACCCATCGCCGGTCGCCCTCCCCGCCTCCGTGTACCAGCGTCGGTTGCACGTGATCGGTCAGCGTGCGCAGGTTGAGCATGATCAGTTCGGGCTGCCGGAAGACGTGCGTGTTGACCCGCTGCAGGATAAAGCTGCCGCGCGCGGCGCCCCCCACCGCGACCAGGTAGGTGTCGTTGACGTTGCCGTTGCCGTGTACCTCGACCTGGTGGACGTGTCCCCGCGTGCAGAACGCCGCCGCTGCGGCGTGGGCGTGGACCATGTGCCTGCCTCCCTCGAAATCGATCCCGCGGGGACAGGCGTGTCATCGTCCAGCGGGATCGCGAGGGAGTATACACCACACGCACCGATCGGGCAACTTGTTGTGTGCGGGCAGCGCGCCGCCGGAGGTCCGGAACAGAGCCCACGAGCTTGTCGGGACGCACGATCTGGGTGCACGCCGGCCCAAATGAAAACCAGTGTAGCGCGGCATACCTGCCACGCTACACTGGTCCGCGTGTGCGAAATGCTTGGTGCGGCTTTCCGCCGCTTTCCCTCTGCTATGCGGCCCGCATGGCGCCGCTTTGCTCGAGTCGTTGGCCCGACCAGACCAGCAATCGGCCGAGCTGACAGAGCAGCCAACACCCGCCCTGCGAGAGCGGGTTGGGGCGCGCCGGACGCGACTGGTGCAACAGCCGCCAGTTCGCGGCGTACGCCTCGGCTTCCCGGCGCCGGTAGCCTTCCATCCGATGCCTCAGGTCAGGGTGCATATAGTCCACGGGTGCCCTCCTGTCCCCCTCGTCCGATCCGGGCGGTTGCCCGTCCTGTTCGCCTCTAGTATAGCACGCGGGCAGAGGTTCTGCATCGGACAGATGGTCGATCCAGGATCACACCTCTGTGGACTTGGCAGCGCAGCTGCTACAACATTCGTCGCATGGCCCTCCGCGCGACGGCTACGCCCCGTACCATCGCGGCTACGGGTCGTTGCGCACCCGCACTGCGATCTCACATGGCGGCGGATAGTTCCCGGTCTTGTCGACGATCACCAGGCGGAACGTGTACGGCCCATCGCTCACCGTCCGCGTATCCCACGCACCCAGTGGGCCATTGTGCACTGGCTTGCTCTGCCCAGTGACATAGTGCCAGTCGTCGAGCCCGTCACGCCGGACCTCGATCTTGTAGTAGTCAAAGTTCACGTGGTCCGCCGTGCCCCACGCGCCGACCACGCCTGAGAGCACCGCGCCCTGCTTGGGCCAGCTCAGGTGCTCGCAGCCCGGCTTGGTCACAGGAACGGGCGGCGGCGTGCCGCGGGGGATGAACAGGCGCTGCCCAACGTGGATCAAGTTCGGGTTGGGGATGCTGTTGGCCTGCACGATCGACCAGATGCTCACCCCGAACCGCACGGCGATCTTGGCAAGCGTGTCGCCCGCGCGCACCACATAGTACACGCCCCCCGGCGCCGGGGTCGGCGGCACGGGCGCAGGCGGCTGTGCGCACGGCATCGCCAGGCGCTGACCGACGTAGATCCGGTTCGGGTTCACGATCCCGTTCAGCCGCACGATCTGATAGATCGTCACCCCGTGCCGGTAGGCGATGTTGGTCAGGTTGTCGCCCGGACGCACGACATAGGTGCACCCGCCGACCGGCGCCGGCGTTGAGGTCCCCGTGCCCGGGATGACCAACCGCTGCCCGGCGTAGATGCGGTTCGTGTTCGCGATCCCGTTGGTGCTGGCGATGGCATAGACCGTGACCCCGTATCGTCGCGCGATCGAGATCAGGTTCTCACCCCAACGCACAATGTGTACGATCGGGCCAGACGAAGGCGTGGCCCACGTGGCCTGCGCGCCGATCAGTGTCAGCAGCGCGACAAGTACGACGACAGTGAACACCCGTTTCATGGTTCGTCTCCTTTCCCGTACCTGCGACACCTACCGCCTAGAACACAAAGGCCGACCCCCCATACCCCCATGGGTCGTGGATCGGCTTTAGAGCAGCCATCGGTCCCCCCTCCCCCCGCTGTCAGCGGGACTCCGCAGCTCAATGCACAACGGTTATGCTATGATCTATTATAGACCAAAACGGCCGTTATGGCAAGCACTTTTTCGGATTCATACCCCTACTGGGCATTGGCCTGGATCTGCAGGTCGGACATCGCCTCGCGCGCCAGCAGATTGCCGTTGAGAACGCCGACCAGCGCCGGCATGAACTGTTCCAACTCGGTCCCGATCTCGGTGAACGAGTTGCCCAGGATCAGGGCCCCGTCGATCGACGCCAGGGCCACGTCCGCCCGCATTGGGCCCACCTGCTCCCGATAGGCCTCCGATTCGGCGATCGATCGCCGCGCGGGCAGCGTGTAGGGCGGGATCTGTTCGCTCAAGTACGTGACCCACGTCCAGCATGCCTCAGGCTGGTCTGTGCCCGCGGCGATGGCATAGGCGTAGACCAGGCCCAGTGTCGCCGTCCGCTCTTCGTAGGGCAGGGGCACCATCCCCCACTCCATCTCCCAGCGCGCCCCCGGGCCCCACGCCTCGCCGCCCTGGTCGCTAAGCCACCCGGCGTACATCCCCGCCTTCTGCCGCCAAAAGATGTAGGCGGGCTCGCCATTCTGCCCATACAGCGCCTCCGCCGTCGCCGGCGACGGCATCACGTCGTAGGTCACCGCGAGGTCGGCAAACCACTCGACCGCATCCACGGTCTGCGGATCGTCGAACGTCGCCCGCGTGGGCTTCCACCAGTCGTCGACGATCCGGCCTCCGTGCTGGTAGATGAACGGGACTACGGTGTAGAGCGGGGCCACGAGGCCATAGATCCCCTCTTCGACGTCCCGGACTTGCGCCGCGGCGGACAGGAGGTCGTCCCACGTCCACGTTGCCTCGGGGTAGGCTGCCCCGTACTGGTCGAACAGCTCCGCGTTATAGTACAGCACTACCAGGTTCACGCCGGCGGGAATACCCCACACCGTGCCCTCAGCCGTGAACGGCTCAAGCGCGCTGGGGTACATGTCGTCTAGATCGACCGTGCTGTCCACCTGCAGCTGCGGCCCGAGGTCGAGGATCGTCTCTTCCTCGATCATGCCGGACAGCGTCGGCCCATCGGCGCCCACGGTAAAGACGTCGATCTCGCCCTGCTCGAACAGGTAGGTCCACGTCGCCGCCGATCGCACGGTCCGCCGCTCCACCTGGATCTCTGGGTGCGCTTCGTTAAAGTGCTCGATCAGGTCGTCGTAATAGTCAGCCTGCCCTGCGTCAAAGGCAAACCGGATCGTGACCGGTTCAGGGGTCGGCGTCGGCGGCGCCGGGGTGGCGCACGCGACGAGCAGCCCGAGGACCGTGCACAGGACCGGAATGCCGATCGTACCGTACAAGTGGCGCCGCATCCGATTGCCCATCCTTCCTCCCTCTCCCAGCAGGCGGTCGCTCACGCCTCAAGCGTGCGCCCTTCATAGCGCCCATAGCGCTGCAGCTGCTCTCCTGCCTCGACCAACCACCGTCCCAGGCAATCCAGCAGCCAGCACCCGCCCCGCGGGAGCCGGGGCTGGGCGCCGCGCGCGCCGCCAAGCAGGCGCCATCGGTCTGCGTCGCGCCGCATCTCTGCGCGCCGCATCTGCTCCATGCGCCAGTACAGTTCGGGCTGCATCTCGTTGTACGCCATCGCTCCACCTCCGTCGGTCCCCCAGCGACTCTGAGCGGAAAGGCGGGCTGTGCACTGATGCATCTTCCCGCACCTTCCGCCTACAGTATAGCACCGACGTGGCGCACTCACATCCGCCGAATGGTATAACCAGGGTTTATCTCGGCGACAGCCCCCAAGCACACAATTTGGTCCCCTGGGTGAGGCGCCGCTGTGCGATCGATTGGCCCGCTCAGGTCAAGTCCGGGCAGCGCCACCCCGAGCACGTGCGCGCGCGGGCGAACCGCCAAAAAAGGGACATTGTGTGCCAAAGCAGGAGAAGGTGGAGGAAGAGCGGATGGTCAGGGAGAAGACAAGATGCCCAATGCGTGCGCCCGGGCGACAGCCTGCGTCCGGCTGTGGACGTCCAGTTTCCCATAAATGCTCGACGTGTGTGTCTTGACCGTGCCCGTGGCGATGTACAGCCGCTCGGCGATCTCGCGGTTGGTCAGCCCATCGGCGATCAAGGCGAGCACCTCCAGCTCGCGCTCGCTCAGCTCTTCGATCAGCGCCGGCAGCGGCCCCACCACGTCCTCTTGGATCATGTGCACCGGCGCTGCACGCGTCTGCGCGACCGCACCCCGCGTCTGCGCGACCGCACCCCGCGTCTGCGCGACCGCACCCCGCGTCTGCGCGACCGCACCCCGC
>JAFGIE010000091.1 GCA_016929775.1 Anaerolineae bacterium | reverse complement strand
CGGCGCAGGACCCGACCGCGACAGCGCCGGCGACCCAGGCGGTCCCTGCGGCGCAGGACCCGACCGCGACAGCGCCGGCGACCCAGGCGGTCCCTGCGCAAGGGACTCCGACGATGGCGGCGCCGTCGCCGACGCCTCTACCCACGGCAACCGCGCCGCGCCCGACCGCCACACTGGTCGTGCCGTCGCGCGATGCGCTGGTGGCGCACTATCCACAGGTGGCGCAGAGCGTCGTGTCCCTGGTCGAGCACCCGGGTGTGTGGGATGCGGATCAGATTCAGGATCAGGTCGTGCTGCAGATGCTCGACGCCGCGTTGGTACAGCTGACCGGGATCGAGGACGCCGCGCTCGCCTGGCGCGTGCTGTTCGATGCGGGGGAGCGGGTCGGGATCAAGGTCAACACGATCAGCCGCTACACGACCACGCCGCAAATCGCGTACGCCGTGGCGCAGCGCCTGCAGGATGCCGGGTTGAGCGCCGAGCAGATCGTCATCTTTGACCGCACGGACTGGGAGCTGCAGGCGCAGGGGTTCACGATCAACGCCGACGGGGCGGGGGTGCGCTGCAGGGGCGCGAAGGGGTGGGAGGCGCCGACCGACATCGCGGGGCAGACGCAGCGCCTGCACGACGTGCTCTTGTCGTGCCACGCCCTGATCAACATCCCGGCGCTCAAGGAGCACGGTACCTCCGGGTTTACTTCTGCGATGAAGAACCACTATGGGACGGTCGACCGTCCCGGTGCGCTGCACGGGAATGCGTGCGATCCCTACATCGCCACGCTCAACGCGCTGCCCGAGATCCGCGCCAAAACGCGCCTGATCGTCGGCGACTGGATCCGTACTTGTCCCTATGACTGGAACCAGATGACGCGCGAGTCCAAGATCGCGATGAGCTTTGACCCGGTGGCGCACGACACGGTGGGGCGGCAGGTGCTCCTCGCTCGCCGCGAGGCCGATGGACGACCTGCTGGTTATATCGCCGGCAAGTCGCACTATATCGACACCGCGATCGAGATGGCGTTGGGGGCAGACCAAGCGCACACCGAGCTGCGCAAGATCCTGCTGGGATAGGGCGGTCGATCCGGCGGGGCGCCGCTGTGGGCTAGCGCTGGAAAGCGAGGATCGCCCTCACCTCCCAATCCTTCAGGTCGGGCATCACGGTCACGTACTCGTCGAGGATCGTGCGTACGGCGCTGGCGCCCTTGGTGGCGAGTACGGCGTCGAGCTGCCGCTGGACCTCGCCGCAGGTGGCGCCGTCCATGCTCATCAAGGCAACCGAACGGTCCTTCTGCCGGCTCAGGGCGATCGTGCCGCCCTGTGGGCGCGGGGCGAGGTAGCGCCCGCTGGGATCGCGACGGATGTGGCCCAGCGCCAGTCCGGTGGCAAACAGGATCGCCGCCGGGTATCGGACCCCGCGGTACGCCGGGAACAGGTCCTCCTGTAGACGCATGGCGCAGGTCGAGTGCAAGGGACGCTTGCCCTGCCACAGCATCTCGGCATAGTGGGCACGGTACTCGGCGATGCGGCGCAGCGCAAAGAGCGGCAGCCCGCGGTGCACGCGGACCACGACCACGCTGTTGGGATCCCGGGTATCGACCCACGCTCGTCCCCGCGCGTCCCGCCCCAACCTGCGCGAGAGTTCCTCGCGCGCCGTACCCGGCGCGGCGCCGACGACCACGATCCGCTCCGTCTTGCCGCGCCGCAGCGTGCGTGGATCGATGTTCCACAGCGGCTGCGCGCTCTCGATCAGGCGCTGGAAGGCGTCGTCTTGTGCATCGCCCGCGCGGACAGCCATCAAGTCCAGCACGCCAAACTGGGCGGCATAGGGCGCGAGATGCGCCGGTCCGCGGCGTGCTAGGTGCTCGCACAACCACGACGACAACGGCTGCACGGCGTCGTCGGCGCGCTCCTGCCAAGTGTCCAGCGATCCCGTTTCGGCATGCAGGGCCTGCAGCGATCGCTCGAGGTCGCCCTCCACGCGGCTCCAGACCACCACTGCCTCTGGGCGCCCGACAGCAGAGCTGAATGGCCCGGGCGCCGCCAACGCCTCCAGGCGCTCAGCCGCATCTGCCGCCTGCCGATCCATCTGCGCGGTGACGGTGCGCAGGGCAGATGCCAGCGCAGATAGCTCTTGCCGTGTCCGGTCGACGTACTCTTGCGCGGAGGCGCAGGCGGCGCCGATCGCGGCATAGTAGAGCGGGTTGCCCTCCAACTCGTATCGCTGTTGGACCATCTCCCGGTACTGTGCGCAGACACCTCTCTGCCTGCGCCACAGTTGATAACCCAGGTAGGCCACGATCCCGAGTACGCCCAGGATGAGGACCACTTGCACGGCGGTGCTCCACCCATGCCCGATCGGCTGCAGCACGACGTCGACCAGGCGTGCGACGTACACGAGGGGCAAGAGCAGCAAGCCGATGGCGCTCACGACCGAGATCGGCCAAGGGGGAACGCTCATCAGCACGGCGCGCAGCGCATAGTGCGCCTCGCCGACCGTCGACAGCGCCGCGCGGAGCGCTTGCCCGTGCCGCCTGCTCAACGCCTCGACCTCGCGCTGCACGTTGGCGAGGCGGTGGGCAACGCCATCCAGGAATTGCTCCCTCTCCTGGACGATCCCGTCCAGTCCGCCCTCCTCCGTCGCAGCGATCTCGCCCTCTATGGCGTGCTGCAGCTCTCCGCCGAGCGCTTGGCTAGCCTGCGCCAGGCGCGCGTCCAGTGCGGGCAGGTGGCGCGCGCGGATGTGCTGCAGGGCCTCGCGCGCGCGCAGCTCGATCTGGTGAAGGGGCGCTCGCTGTAGGTCCTCCAACTCGCCCTCGACCTGTCCCTCGCCGGCGCGCTGGCGCAGTGTCGCGCGCAGATCGTCCAGACCGAGTCCCACGCGCGCCGCGAACGCAGCAGCGCGTGCGGCGCCGTCTCGCGCGCTCCGCTCGCCGAGCATCCGCTGGGCTACGGCGCCGCCCCACCTTGCCGTCAGCCAATCGAGCAGGGCTGTGCGAGGCACGTAGCGGACGGCGATGCCGGTCCCCTCGTAGGGGCGAACGCGCCTGCGCAGGGTGCTGGTAGCGTACCGTCGCCGCCGCCGCGCGCGGACCGCTTCGTGTATGCCGAGGATCGTCATCGCGTACAGCCACTCGGCGATCAGGATCACCTGTTGGGCCGGGTCCTCGAGCGTGTACCCGAGCTCGTTCACGGCGTCAAAGAGGTAGCAGCCGTCCTCAAAGGGGCCCAGCTCCTCGTCCGGCGCCCAATCAGGGACCCATTCCCGGTCGTAGGCCCGGCGCTCGACATAGTGGTCCAGCTCTTTGAGCGCGGCATAGGCGATCGCCTCCTCGGCAGGCGCCGGGGAGGTCGCGGGCGGCAGGGAGAGGACGCCGCTGACCGCGGGCTGGAGGCCCAGTTGCCGGCAGACGTGGTGCGCGAGGTAGGCGACGTCGATGAACGCGCTGCTGCCGAGGGGGTCGCCGAGATCGGCGATCACGTAGACCCGGATCTCGCTGTCGCCAGCCAGCGCCATGCCCGCCGCACGCATCTCCTCGATCGCGGCAAAGGAGGTCAGGTGAGGGATGCGCTCCAGCAGGAATTCCTCGATCTCGTCCGCAGCCTGGACCAGGGCGGCGCGCATCCAGGCGCGGGTCTGCATCCGTTCCGCAACCGGCATGCGCGCCAGTTCGGTGGGCAGCCAAGTGGGCCAAGCCTCGGCGGGGCCGAACGCCGGCGCCGGCACCGAGAGGACCTGTATGCCCGCGGCATCTCGTCCGGGCGTGGGCCTGCCCAGCTCGACCGTCGCCGCGAGCACGGCGGGGACCGGGCCCTTACGCGCGCCTAGGATGTGCGCGTAGTGCGCGACGATCTGCCCGGCTTGCGGCCCAATGCCGATGATCAAGGCGGGATGTAGGTCAGGCATGGGGGGCCTCGGATGTCTGGATCGGGACGATCTCGAAACGGAATCGCACCCGTCCAAAGCGTATCTCGTCGCCGTCCTGGAGGGCGTGTTCGCGGATCAGGGCGTCGTTGACGAATGTCCCGTTCGAGTCCTGCAGTGCGGTCAGCACGTACTGCCCTCCGCTGAACGCGATCTGGGCGTGGCGGCGCGACACGGTCGGATTGCCCAGGTTCAGGTCGTTCTCGCTGCGCCCGCGCCCGATGCGGGTGGGCCGGTCGGGCGAGAGCGGGGTCGTGGCTTGGTCGCTCAGACTGACCAGCCGGGCGAGGGGGGGATGGCTCACTGGCGCCGGGATCGCGTCACATTGTGGGCAGCGCTGCGTCTCTGGGTCGAGCGGCGCGCCGCAAAACTCGCAGCGAAGGGCAATGGCGGGCATGGTGCGCAAGGGCAGCCACGAGAGCGCCTCGGTGGTGCCCGCACTGCGCATGAACGTGAGCAGCCCGGCGTTTGCCGCGATCAGCGCGCCAAAGACGATCGGGACGGCCCACCGGACCGCGCCTCCGGTGTACGGCGCGGCGCCCCGCGCGAGCAGGGCTTGGGCCGCGATCCACCCGACCACAGCGTAGAGCATGAGGAGCAGATGCGCCGGGACGAGCAGCGTCTGGGCCCAACTGCGACGACGGATGAGGCCCCAACCGGCGATCAGGGCAAACGCCCCCCAGGCGAGCGCGGCGACCTCGGCCCAGGGGGAGACCCGGAACTGGTCCCAGAACGCCCCGCTCTCGGGCAGTGCCGTGCGGGATAAGGAGACGGAAAGCAGGGCCACTACGCCCCATACGAGGGCTAGTGCACCGACGCCCAGCCACAGTGCGCCGATCGCCCTCAACCAAGGCATATGATCGCGCACAGCACCTCCTCCGTTCCACTCTCGAAACACGCGCCTGCGGATCGCTCCATGCAGCGCACAGCGTGATGCCGGGGCACGCTCTCGGCCCACCGAGCGCCTGAGGGGACTACCCGAGGACCGTGGTCTCAGGCTGCGTACAGGAGCAGTAGGGCGACCACTGCCATGATCGCTGCGTTGGCTACCAGGAGCACGACCCCCGTCCAGGCAGGCCATTCGTCGGATCCCTGCATCCTGGTCTGTGGGCGCACGGCGAGCCGGGATGGCGCCATCAGCCGAACCGCATCCGCAGCGGGCAGGTACGGGATCGCCGCACGGGTCAGGGCCTGGCAGAACGCCGCGGCGCTCGCATAGCGCGCCGCCGGGTCCTTGGCGAGCGCGCGCAGGAGCACCTCGTTGATCTCGCGTCCAATCCCGTCGATCGGGCGCGGCGTCTCACGCTGGATCAGGGCGATGTTGTCTGCCTGAGCCAGCGGGGTCCCCGACCGGTCGAACGGCAGATAGTCGTGCCCAGACAGCATGCGGTACACCATCGCTGCCAGGGCATACTGGTCCACCCGCGGTTCGTCGCGGACCCCGGTCAACTGCTCTGGGGTCATGTAGACGATCGTGCCCAACGAGGAGGCATGCTCCGTGCGCCACGAGCGGTGCACAAAGTCGTCGGCGATGTGCGCGACGCCCAGATCGACCAGCTTGGGCACGCCCTGCGCATCAAAGAGGACGTTGCTGGGGTTCAGATCGCAGTGGGTGATGCCGCGCGCGTGCAGGTAGCTCAGCGCCCCACACAGGGCAATGGCGACCTGCATGGTCTCGGCGAGGCCCAACGTGCGGTCCGGTTCGATGACGTCCTCGAGCGAGCCGGCGCTCAGGTACTCGAGCACCATGTAGTGGGTGCCCTGCTCCTGGAACGTAGCCTCGACGCGGGCGATGTGAGGATGGGTGAGCCGCTGCATCGCGCGCGACTCGCGCACAAAGCGGCGCCGTATCTCCTCGTCCGCGGCGAGCACGGGCAGCAGTTCCTTGATCACGACACGACGATCCGTGCGCCGGTCGTGTGCGAGATAGATAAAGCCAAAGCCGCCGCGCGCCAGATGTCGCAGGATCTCGTATCGTCCTTCTCTGAGCAGCGTTCCCCTGAGCAGTGCCATGGCCCGACCCGCTTTGACCGTTGCGTCCCCGCTAGCATTGTATCATCTCTCTTTGGAAAGCGCCATTACACGATAGTTACAGATCGGTTACGTGCACCGCCGGGATGACAGTTCTGGCGCAGCCGGAACTGCCAAGGTGCGCCCGTCTACGCGGGTAGGTTTGCGCGGCGGGACAGTTATGCTATACTCGAACCGACGTGACCCGTCAGAAAGCGAGGCGTGACCGTGTCATT
>JAFGIE010000090.1 GCA_016929775.1 Anaerolineae bacterium | reverse complement strand
TGTTGGCGCGCCCGATCGTCGATCGACATCCGCGACCACTCACTCAACGAGGGGATCATGTCAGAGGTTGAGGGTAGACGGCCCAAGCAACTCTTGTTGCGCGCGTCGGCTGCGTCCGGCGCTGCGCTCTTTGTCCTGCTCGCCTTGCTGCTGCTGCTGCGCGCCGCGCCCTCCTCGGCGGTCAGCTTGCCCGACCTGGTGGTCGAGTCGATCACGATCGAGCCGCCGATCCCCGACCCGGGCCAACAGTTCACGATCACCTTCCGGGTCCGGAACCAGGGGACCGCCGCCACCGTGAATTTCAACTTTCCGGACTACATCTATGTGGACCCGGTGGACCAACCGCCGGTCGAGGGGACGCCCTACACCCGCTGGGAGAACAACACCTACCTGGCGCCAGGGGCGTTCTTTCAGCTCACGCGCAGCGACCCGAAATACGTGTTCACGACGACCGGGTGCGACCACGTGATCTATGTGTGGGCCGACGCGACCGACGTGGAGGCAGAGAGCGACGAGACGAACAACCTGCTCGCGCTCCCGGTGTGCGTGGGCGTGACGTGCGACCCGGACAGCTACGAGGAGGACAACAGCTGCGCCGCCGCCCGCTGGCTGACCGAGGGCGCGCCGCAGGCGCACACCCTGTGCCCCACCGGCGACGAGGACTGGGCCAAGTTCACGGCGATCGGCGGGGTGACCTACACGATCGAGGCGACCAACCTGGGCGCTCACGCCGACCCCCGGCTCTACCTGTACGAGACGTGCGGAGGGCTGTACCAGTTCGGCACCGGTCCCAGCATCGAGTGGCAGGCGCCCGCCAGCGGCGTGTACTACCTGCAGGTGGAGGACCACCTGACGACGCACGGGCCCCTCGCCAACTATGACCTGGTGCTGGCGACGAGCGGGGGCGCGGGCGACTTTTACGAACCCGACGACACCTGCGCCACCGCGCGCGACATCCCCACCGATGGCACGCGCCAGGCGCACCTCTTTCAGGCGGCAGGCGATCAAGACTGGGTCAAGTTCACGATCGGCAGCGGCGAGACGTTCGCCGTCGTCGCCGATAACACCGGTCCGGGCGCCGTCCCCCTGGTCTCGCTCTATAGCGGCTGCGGGCAGGCGCTCGGCGAATTCGTGGACCAGAGCGGTCCGCTCACGACCACCGCTGCGACGGGGCAGACCTACTATGCCAAGGTCGCCAACCAGGACCCCGAGAGCTATGGCCCAGAGGTGGGGTACGACCTCCGCGTCTCGGTCGTGCCCTGCGTGAGCGACGGCTACGAACCCGACAACAACGCCGCAGCTGCCAGCGAGATCCCGACCACGGGCACGCCGCAGACGCACGACATCTGCCCCACCGGCGACCAGGACTGGGTGTGGTTCGACGCAGAGGCGGGCATGACCTACGTGCTGCACACCTCGAACCTGGGGTTCGCCGCGGACACGCACCTCTACCTGTACGACACGGACGGGCAGACCGAGCTCGCGCACAATGACGACTATGGCTATCTCGTTTCCTCGCGCATCATCTGGGTCGCGCCCGCGAGCGGCACCTACTATGCCAAGGTACAGCATCACAACCCGATCGCCTCGGGCCCGGCGACCCACTATGACCTGGCGATCTCGAAGGGCGTGTGCACGCTGGACGCGCACGAGCCCGACAACGGCACCTTTGACGCGCCGGTGCTGGTCACCGACGGAGAGGCGCAGACGCACACCTTTTGCGCCGACCCGGCGCTGAGCGGCGTCGGCGATCAGGACTGGGTGCGCTTTGAGGCCTTGGGCGGGGCTTCCTACCTGATCCAGACCGCCAACCTGGGACCCAACAGCGATACGGTGCTGAACCTGTACGCCAGCGACCGGTCGACGCTGCTCGCCTCGAACGACGACCACGGCGCCGGGACCTCCTCGTCGATCAGCGTCACGATCCCGGCAGACGGGACCTACTACCTGCAGGTCATCCACTATAACTCGACGGTGTTTGGCGACGACACCGGCTACGACCTGTCTGTCTCGGGCGACATCCCCACGCCGACGCCGACGCCCACCCCGAGTCCCACCCCGAGTCCCACGCCGCCGCCCACCCCGGGAGACACGGACGTCAGGACCTTGATCGTGGTCAACACGGAGCGGGTCTCGAGCCTGTACGGCGCGTCCGAGGCGGACGCGCTGCTGTCCAAGCTGTACGAGCTCGCCGATCACGACAGCGTGGACGGGGCTGTGCTACAGGTCGAGGACGACGCCTCGGTCGCCGCCGCCTACGATGCGTGGACCGCCGACCCAGCCTCGCTGATCGACCCTGCCAAGGCGAACGACGTGGCGAGCGCGGTGCGCAACCTGCTGCTCACCTTTCTGAACGCCAACGCCAACATGGAGTACATCGTGATCGTGGGGAATGACCTCGTCATTCCCTTCCGGCGGGCGCCCGAGGGCGCCCTGAGCGTGCAAGAGAACGCGTACGCGAGCAGCCTCGCTTCGAACACGCCCCAGCAGGCGGCGCTCGAGAACAACATGGTCCTGACCGACGACTACTATGGGGATCGCGAGCCGACCACCTGGCAGGGGGGCGAGCTGTACATCCCCGACTATGCGATCGGGCGGTTGGTGGAACAGCCCGGGCAGATCGCCGACGTGATCGATCTGTTCCTGAGCAATGACGTGATCGACGTCGAGAACGCGCTCGTGACGGGCTATGACTTTGTGCAGGATACCGCCGTCCTGGTGAGCACGCTCTTGAACAACGACGAATTGGAGACCGACGATGAACTGATCGGCATCTCGTGGAGCGGCGACGCCTTCAGGGACCGGCAGCTGTATGCCAGTCCGCGGTTCGACCTGCAGTCGATCAATGGACACGCCAACCACACCTCTTCCGGGGCGCCGGACGGGGACGACATACAGGCGGGCGAGATCGTGACGGCGACGAGCGACCTCGCCGGGGCGCTGGTCTTTTCGGTGGGCTGCCATGCGGGGCTCAACGACAGCAACTCCCTCGACCTGCCTGAGGCCTTTGCCATCCAGGGCGCCAACTATGTCGCGAACACCGGGTACGGTTGGGGCGGCGGCGGGATCGTCTACTCGGAAGCGCTGATGCGGAACTATGCCTACGAGCTGCTGGTCGGGACGCAGACCCAGATCGGGAAGGCGCTGACCGCCGCCAAGCAGCGCTACTATGCCTCCGACCAGGTTTTCAACGCCTACGATGCCAAGGTCCTGATGCAGGCGACCATGTACGGGCTGCCGATGTACACGATCCTGAGCGGCGGGACGTTCAGCCCCGGGGATCCCTTCCCTAGCGTCAGCGTGACCTCGACCGCGCCGATCGCCTTTGGGGAGGTGAACGAAGGCTTGCTCAGTTTCGGAGCGGGGGCGTTTGGCGAGACCGAGACGGGCGAGGGGACCTTCCTGGACGTCGACGGCTGGTCCCACTTTGCGGCGGGCGAACCGGTGCAGCCCAGCTTTTACGTGGACATCCACAACCCCGAGGCGGGCGACCTGCACGGCGTCCTCTTTTTGGGGGGGACGTACACCGACATACAGGGCTTCGACCCGGTGATCGCCCTGTCGTACAACGAGTACGTCACCTCGACCGCCGAACCGGCGTTCAGCGCACCGGGCTGGTACCCGACCCTGCCCGTCCGCCTGCAAGCGAGCGCCTCGGTTTCGGACACGACAGAGACGGTGTATGCGACGCTGGGCCAGTACGACAGCGCCTCGGCGACCGAGCGCGTCTATGGCGCAGTGGCGTTGGGCACCCTCTACTCGGCAAGCCCGGACACGCAGCCGCCCACGATCCAGCACGTCGATGGCGTGCTCTTGGGAAATCCGGCGGTGGTGCAGATCAAGGTCGAGGCGGCGGACGCATCGGGCATCATCCGCGTCGTGGTGGCGTACACCGAGGGCGGAGGCACGTGGGCAAGCTCCGACCTCACGTACGATGCCGGTATGGGCAAGTGGACCGGCACCATCCCGGGTACCGCCGGGATGCGCCACTTTGTGCAGGTCGTGGACGGCGCAGGCAACGTGTCTGTGGACGACCGCAAGGGGCAGTATCACGTCCTCCTGGCGCCGCTCCCACTGATCGAGGGTTCGGGCAGCAAGGTCTACCTGCCCGTGCTGCTCAGAGGAGGGTAGCGTATGCAAGATGCCGTCTATTGGCTGAACCTGGGGGAACGAGTCATTCCTCGAAAGGAGTGGAATGGTGAACGGAACACGAGTATCGAAATCCCGCCGCGTGCTTGGACGGGCGGGCGTGATCGCGGTGCTGGTCTTGCTGCTGGCGCTGCTCAGCCTCTCGGCATCGCTGTCCCAAGGGCCAGTGGTCTCGACCCAGACGCGGGATAACGACGATGGCCCGCCGGGCGTGATCAGGAGCGCCAGCGAGTGGCCCCTCGAGGTCGGCGTGTACTATGTCGCCGACTATCCCGGGACCTCCAGCGACCTGCCCAACGCGTGGAGCAACGGCTGGGGGCTGTACAACACCCTGCGCGGCGCCGGTTGGTGCGGCTCCACTGGCATGGACTGCTTTATCTGGTACAACGCCAACGCGTGGGAAGAGGATTTCAAGCGGCACGACTGGGGAGGCACCAACAACTACTGGGTGGACAAGGTCGACCTGGTGTTCTATGAGGGGCACGGCAACCCAGGGCTTTTCACCTTCAAGACGCCGTACGGCAACTGCACCCACGACGACTCGTACCTGACCTACAGCGACGCGCGCCTGTCGTGGGGAGATGGAGACCTGGAGTACATGGCCCTCCTCTCGTGCAGCGTGCTGGCGGACAGCCACGAGCTCGACTGGGTGTGGACGATGAACCATCTGCACCTGCTGATGGGCTTCGAGACGACCGCCTATGACGTGTACGGCTTTGGCACCAAGTTCGCGCAGTACATCAATGCCGGCTACCGCTTCTCGCTGGCATGGATGAAGGCGTGCGACCAGAAGCAGCCGACCGGGGTGCGCGCCAAGGTGCTGGCAGAAGAGTACAACCACTTCTACGACACCCGGTACTACCAGTATCCCGATGCCTGGGACTACTACTATCACAAGTGGGAGCACGTCTGCGGCAGCGAGCCCGCGCGCTATGTGGACGTGAGCCAGATGCAGACCCTGCCCATCTTTCTGACGCCCGAGCTGGGGCTGGACGAGGCGCAAGCTGCCTGGGACAACCTGGGCAAGGCGTTCGAGATGCCCGCTCCGGCGGGACCCTCGGCGCTGGGCGAGGACTACTGGGTCAGCGAAGTCGACGGGCGCGAGCTCGAGATGGACACCGTCAACGGGCTGTTCTACTATGTCGACCACAACGAGCTCTTCTCGCCGACCCTCCCCGCGGGGGCGCACGTCCTGACGCCGGAAGATGCGCAAGGGATCGCCGACATGTTCCTCACGGACAACGGGCTGATGCCCGGCGACGCCCAGTTCTACGAGGTGGTCAACGAGACCGTGCAGACCGCAGAGGCGCCCGAAGGCGGGGTGTCCGCGGCGGAGGCGCGGGTGGTGGCAGACGACCTGGTCGGCTACCAGGTGATCTACTCACGCATCCTGACCTTCATCCCCACCGCACAGGCGGACCCGGTGTCCGTCTCGGTCGTGGGCCCGGGCAGCAAGCTCAAGGTCTACGTATCGCCGGAAGGGGGCGGGGCGCAGGTCGCGGCAAGTGGCCCGGGAGCCGTGGTCGGCGCGCAGGGTGGCTGGCGTGCGGTCGGACAGCCCGCCGGGCTGCAGCCGGTCGCAGAGGTGCCGGTCCTCCCGTACGACAAGGTCGAGCAGCTGTTCCAGCTGCTGGAGCCGCAGGTGGCGCTGGGCGAGGTGCCCTTTGACAATCCCACCTCCAAGGAGGTCCTGAGTTACACCCTCGGCTACTGGGAAGAGTCAACCGGACTCGGACAGGACCAGCTCTATCCCACCTGGGTGTTTGAGGCGCGGTACGAGGGTGTGGCGGACGGCGAGCCGCTGGTGGTCACCGGGACGTGCTTTATCCCGGCGAACGAGACCTACATCCGCCCGCTCGCCAAGATCGCGTCGCACTCGGATCTGAGCGGCAACATCCTGGCGGGGACGGTGATCACGTTCACCGCCGCCGACGCCACCAAGCCGCTGAGCGAGCTGGGCTACGGCGCGGACTTGAACTTTGTCCTCGGATCCGCCGGCGAACCTCCCGTCCGGAACTATGACTGGTACTTGAACACCGTCGATCCGGCGAACAAGATCGGATCCGGGCGCGAGCTCGCATACGAGGTCGCCATCACGGGCGGCGGCGGGCACGATGGGCCGGTCTCGCAGACCGTGATCCTGGTGGTCACCGACCCGTTCTCGGACCACTCGGCGCAGAACACCAACACCGACATGGCGGCGTTCGAGGTGGTGCCTGGGGTGTTCCTGCCGACCGTTCTCAAGACAGCCCCATAGCCGATCGCGCGCGTGGGGCCTAGCGCTAGATGAGAGATGCGGGGCTCTGCCGCCTGCGGGCGGCAGGGCCCTTCTCCTTGTCAGGGGAGGGAGGTCCGTGCGACATAAAAGGGTGATCCAGGTCGCGGTACTGCTGGCTTTGCTCGCGCAGGGCTGTCTCGCGCAGCCCGAGGAGGAGCGCACGGCGACGGAACAGCCGCTGCCGGTCGCCATCGACACGGTCCAAGCGGTGCGGGTGCACCCGGGCGGAGGCGAGCCCGCCTACACGCCGGGGCAGGAGGCTGCGCGTGCGATCGCCCGCGCGCTGCTCGGCATCTTTGCCGAGCTCAACCTGCAGGCCCTCTGCATGATCCTGGACGAAGACGTGGCTCGCCTCCAGCAGGAGGACGGGGCCCTGGAGCTGGTCTTTGCGCACCCGGTCGACGTGGCGACCGGGCAGCGGATCGGGACCAGCGATCAGGTCCCGGTCGACGAACGGGGCTATCGCGTCCTGCACGTGGAGCGGGCGGTGTTCGTCCTGGCAGGGGAGATGGCGGGGCACGTCCTGGTAGCGGCGCGCGCGGGCGAGTGGTCGTGCTGGGCGGTCGAAGAGGGGGGCGCGATCGACCTCGGGTGGGTCGCCCGGATCGAGCCGACCATCCCGCCGCGCCCCTGAGCGGAGCGGGCAGCTCACCGAGACAGGAGCGGTAGGTACGCCCTGTACGTCTCGTCCTCGACCAGCAGCGCCTCGGTGTGGTCGCCGGTCGCGCCCTGTGCGTCGGCGACCGTCAGGGTGACGGCGTACGTGGCTGGGACCGCATACGTGTGCTGGACCACGACGCCCTCGCCAGACGTCCCGTCGCCCAGGTCCCAGGCATAGCCCGCGACGGCGCCGTCGGGGTCGTACGAGGCGGAGCCGTCCAAGCTGCAGCTCAGGCCAACGCAGTCGTACGCGAACGCCGCGACCGGCGGCTGGTTGGGGGGCGCGTGTGGGTAGATCGTGATCGCCGTCCCATCGCTGTCGCCGTCGGGGTCGTGGTTCGCGCCGGGGTCGTAGGCGTGCGCGGCGTGGGTTAGGGCATCGACCACGAACCGCACCTCCTGTGCGGCGAGGTCGGCCTTGGGGCTCGTCACGATGCACTGCCCGGCGGCGTCGGTGGTGCACGAGCGGGGATGGGCGGGATCGCTGCTCCACGCGCCGCGCACGCGCACGTCGGGCAGGGGGCCGTGATCGGCGTCGTGCACGGTGACGGCGACGCTCGCCCACCAGAACTTGGAGTTAGCCCGGACCGGGGCGGCGTCGAGGTCGCCGACGTGCATCGCGCCGGGCGCAGGGGCGTTGTCGACGCTCACCCCCCGCAGATCCGACTCGGCGCTCTGCGCCGCCGCATCGACGGCGCGCGCGCGCAGCGTGTGGCTGCCGTCGGGATAGGCGGTCGTGGGCCAGTCGTACCAGTAGTGCGTCCCATCCCAGTTGGGCGTCAGGTCGATCCACTCCCCCTCGTCGATCCGGAGCGCGACTGCCGCGATCCCGCTCTCGTCCTCGGCGCTCACCCGCACGCGGTAGACGCCGCGCACGACTTGGCCCTCGAGCGGGTCGGCGATCGCCACCGTCGGGGGAAGGCTGTCACACCCGCCGAACCACTCGACGATCCGCTGCAGGACCGCTATCCCGCTCGCAGCGTCCCCGGCATAGATCGGCACCCACGACGTGCCGAAAAAGACGGTCCGCCAGTCCCCGCCCTGCGCGTCCAGGTTTAGGCTGTACGCCGCGGCGTTCGCGCTGCGATAGGCGGTCGACGCGCCCGCGGTGGGCTCGACGATGTCGCCATAGTCGGCAAAGCCCTCGGGATAGGCCAACGCATAGGGGCCCAATCCCTCGCCCACCGGGTCCCCGGCGACGCCCTGCACGGCGATCGCATCCCCCTTGTCGTTCCAGTAGGAGGCGACGCCCAGGTAGGTCATCCCAAAGGGAGTCAGTCCCGCATCCCACAGGTAGTCCTGGCTCGAGAGAAAGAGCCGCCCGCCGCCGTCGAGGTAGGCAGCCAAGTTCGCCTCGTCGATCGCGTTCGGGCCCGCCGCGCGCACGTACTTGTCCCCGGAGAACCAGATCGCGATCGCGTGCTGCTGCAGCGCGGCAAGCGCGGGGCCATTGCCGCTCCCCCCGCCCACGTCAAAGACGTCATAGCTGTACCCGAGCGCCTCCAGGGCGGCGCCATAGTAGGGGCGCACGTCGGGCAGGTCGTTGTCGTCGTCCACCAGGAGGATGCAGGGCCCGGGCAGCAGCGCATAGTCCTGGGTCATGTCCCGGTCCACGGTCACCTGGCGTTGTTCCGGGCGGTGCCGCGCCGCCGTGACGTCAAACGTGTACGCGCCCTCGGGCAGGGCGATCGCATAGGCGCCCGTCGCGGGATCAGTCCACACCGGGGGGAGCGGCGTATACAGGACCTGCAGCGTGGCGGACAGGGGGCGCCCCGTGCCCGCCTCGGTCACGCGTCCCACCACCCGGTGCTCCGGGGCGCGCGCCAGCGCCACATCCTGCACGGTCATGGCGCCCTCGGCGACCTGGACACCGACGATCTCCTGGGTCAGGTAGCCAAAGAGCGCGAGGCGCAGGGCGTAAGCGCCGGAGGGGAGGGTCATGCTGTAGAAGCCGGAGGCGTCGGTGACGTCGCCCCACTCATACCCCCCCTCCCAGGCAGCGCTGACTGTCACACCCTCGACCGGGTGCGATGGCTTGCCCCCTTCACGGATGGTTCCGCTGAGTTGGCCCAAGCCCGCGCACAGCGCCTGGGCCAACTGGACGGAAGCCAGTGCGTCGATCGTGCCGTAGCCCCAGTCGTTGTTCGGCCCCGTTACATAGTCTCCGCCGCAGTTGGAGCCAGTCTGGCCCACCAGGGGCGCCGTCGTGCGATGGATGAGGTCGAACGTGGCGTCGACGTCGCCGCGCAGGCTGGGGCAGGCGGACCAGATCAGGCCTGCCAGCGCCGTGGCGTGGGGGCCCGCCATGCTCGTGCCGCTCAGGCTGGCGTAGCGTTGGCCCGGCACGCTCGAGCGGATGTGCTCGCCGGGCGCCACGACGTCGGGAAAGTAGTTGGGCGGGGCCGGATCGAGCCCGGACGGGCCACGGCTGCTCAACCCGCTGAGCGCGCCCGGGAAGGGCTGGGCGTGCGAGACCGACCCGGTGGTGAGCACCTCGACATAGTCCCCCGGGGAATTGAGGGTGCTGCACGCCGATCCCTGGTTCCCTGCCGAGACCTCGACCAGGATCCCCGCTGCGTGCAGGGCCTGGATCTCGTCCCGGAACTGGCCTTGTGCGCCGCCCGCGTAGCCCCACGAGTTGTTCACGACGTCGGGCGCCAGGTCCGGGCGCGGGTTCGCGCCGTTCAGGTCCCACGGGGCGAGATCCCACTCGAAGCACTCGATCACGGTCGCGTCGTAGCCGGTGCCGGCGTCGTTCATGTTCCTGCAGTGGATCGTCTGGGCGCCCGGGGCGACGCCGATCTGGTTCTCGCCCCCGTCGTCGCCGACCATGATCCCGGTGACGTGCGTGCCGTGCCCGTGCCCGTCTTGCGGGGCGGCGGGATAGACGCCGGTCGCGTCCCACCAGTTGTAGTTGTGGTCGGCGACGGTGCAGTCGGGCGGGTTCAGGCAGCCCCGGTAGTGCGGTGCGATGGCAGGGTGGGTCCCCTCGAAGCCGGTGTCGTTGGCTGCCAGGACCGTTCCCGTCCCATCCACGCCTGCGCTCCACACCTGGTCCGCACGGATGAAGGCGATGTTGGGCTCGACGCCCGTGCCCTGTGCGGCGATCGGAGCGGAGGCGACGCGCGGTTCGTCGAGCTGCAGCCGGTGGTTGGCGGTCACGCGCCCCACGTCAGGACGGGCGGCGATGCTCAGCAGCACCGCCTGGGTGCCGCCCCGGACCAGCACCTTGTTGGCGATGTAGAAGGGACGATAGTCGATCCCCTGGGCGTCGAGCTGTTGGCGCAGGGCGCTCTGGCTGCGCTCGGCGGTCTCGCGCAGCGCCTGGAGGACCAGGCGTCCCCGCTCCTCCTTGGACGCGATCCCGTAGGCAGGGGCCAGATCGGCTTTCTCTGGCAGCCAGACGATGAAATCGGCCTCTCCGCCCAGCGCCAGGCCCTGGAGGAGCGCGGGTTCGACCTTGTCCAGGGTCTCCGCGAGGTCGATCACGGCAGCACGCGACCCGGCGACCGGGGGCGATCCCGGTATCGGGAACAAGAGGCACAAGATCAGCGTGACAAACAGCACGCACGACCGGATCGGTCGCACCATCCAGCTCCTCCTCGAGGCGTGGCTTTGGGAAGCATCGGCACGAAAGCAGGCCTCGTCGGCCTGTGTGCAGCCATGTTACCCCGATTCGAGCGCCCTGTCCAGCCGCGCGCCCCGACCCCGCCCCAACACGGGAAAGGGAGACCGCACTTGCCCCCAGCCTACTCGCGCGCCCACCACACGGTCAGCCGCGTCCCCGCCTCGCGGCGCTCGACGCGCCCGCCATCGACCACCATGCCCACCACGCGCAGGTTGCACGGCTCGAGCGAGCCTTCGCCCGCAAGCCCGCTGTAGTAGTCCTTGAGCTCGTTCCGGACCGCCGCATTCAGGAAACGCTCGACCTGCTGGCACTCGCGCTCGTCCCGCTGCGCTCCCGTGTCCTCTACGGTGACCTGGATCCGGTCCGCCAGGTCCTCGATCGTGATCGTCACCCTTTGCGGCTCCTGCGCCAAGGCGTAGGAGATGAGCTCGCCCAGCAGGTGCGTGATCTTGTGCTTCTCCCTCAACATCGGCTCACCTACCCCTTTCGTCGGTGTTCCTCGCGCCAAGTGGACCACCAGTCGATGATGCTGACGAACAAGGTAGCGGTCAGGCCACCGGCAAGGCCATTGTTGTACAGGTTCAACCCGGCGTGCCAGGGCGCGGTGCGCATGACCACCGTCAGGTGCACCACGCCGCCCAGCAGGCCCAGCAGCGGGCCGAACCGCCCGCTCAGCGGGGCCAAGGTCGTGCCAAACAGGGCTGCCAGGAGCGGTCCGGCTTGGCCCGGCTCCCAGACCAGGACCCAGCTGCCCAGGTAGACGCCTGCCATGACGGGCAGCACGTTGAGGACGTGCTTGCCGAACGCGGCAAAGCCGACCATGGTCAGCACCCCGCCGACCGTGGGCCCGTTGAACACGCCCCCGGCGAACAGGACGTACCCCCAGCCGATCGCGCCTACCAGGCCCATGTTGATCAGCGCGGTCGCTGCCCCGTGCGACTCGACGAAATCGGAAGGAAGCGTGCCCGCCTCGCGTACCAGGCTGCGCATGCGGCCCAGACCGCGCGCCAGGACCACGCCCACAGCCAGCATCGAGCCGACATAGACCAGCAGGAACGCGCCCAGGGCGCGGCTGTACTGCTCGGACCAGTGCGCGGCGAGCGCCAGCGGGAGCCCGGCGCTCTCGAGCAGCGAGGTGACGGCGATCCCGAGGAGACCGCACGTCAGGCCCACGTTGTAGAGGCTGAATCCCTGGTGCAGGCGCAGCATATAGACCGCCATGGGGGGCAGCACAAAGCCCGCCGCGACGCCGGCGAGCGCGCCAGCAAGCAAGCCCGGGAAGAGCCGCAGGCCCATGCCAAAGGCCACCTGCGTGACGAGTGGGGCGAGGGCGGTCCCAAACATGGCGACCAGGATGTAGCTCTTGAAGGGACGCCGCGCCAACCGGGCAAAGAGCGCGACGCCCAGGACGATCGGCCAGATGCTCCACACGTTCTTGCCAAACAGCCCAAAGCCCGCCATCGTGAACACGCCGGCGACCGTGGGCCCGGACAGGAGCACGCCGCTCAACTGGACGAGCAGGAGCCCGGCGAGGCCCACCAGCCCGGCGTTGACCAGCGCCGCGCCCAACCCGCCGATCGCGGCATAGTCGCTGACCAGGACCCCGGGCGTCTGTACGATGCGCAGCAGCCCTTCCCACACCGTCGCCGGCGGGTCGCAGGCAAGGCCGAACGCCGCCAGGGCAAGCACGTAGGCGCCGAGCAGGAAAAACCAGCCACGCTGGGTCAGCCTGCGGGGGTCTGGCGCGGCACCGTCTGTGTTGGCCATGGCGATCCTTTCTTCGGCGAGGAAACGGGCGATCCCGTGGCTTCGCCCCAGCCTCCCTAGGCGGGCGGCTCGGTGGGCAGCAGCCCGCTGCGCAGGGCGATGGCGACTGCCTCGGCGCGAGAACCGGCGCCCAGCTTGTTAAAGATGCTCGTGACGTGCGCCTTGACCGTGCGCTCTGAGATGTTGAGCTGGAGGGCGATCTCTTTGTTGGCTGCGCCCTGAGCCAACCGGGACAGCACCTGGTTCTCCCGCTCAGAGAGCGTCTCCACAGCGGCGGGCTGTGGTCCCTGCAGGTGCGCCACCACCCTGTCGACCACCGAGGCAGCCAACAGGGCTTCGCCGCGCGCCGCGGCGCGGATCGTCTCCAAGAGCACGCTGCGGCTGGTATCCTTGAGCAGGTAGCCGCGCGCCCCGGCGCGCAAGCCGCGCAGGATGTACTCGTCGTCATCATAGGTGGTCAGGATCACGACCTGGACGTCGGGGTAGCGGGCCTTGATCTGGCGGATGGCGACGAGGCCATCCACGCCCGGCATGCGCAGGTCCATCAGCACCACGTCCGGCGCCGTCTCGCCGGCGAGGCGCAGGGCTTCGGCGCCGTCGCACGCTTCGCCGACCGGCAGCAGGTCGGGCGCCGTATCGAGGATCGCGCGCAATCCCTCGCGCACGACCAGGTGATCATCTGCGATCAACACGCGGATCATCGGGCCACTCCATTTCCAGCGTCACCGTCGTGCCCTTGCCCGGCGCGCTGCGCACCCGCAGGTCTGCGCCGATCGCTCCGGCGCGCTCCCGCATCCCGCGCAGGCCATAGGCGCCCGCCTGCCCCGCTGCCTCGTCAGGATCGAACCCGCTGCCGTCGTCCTCGACCACGACACGCAGCCGGTCGTCGCGCGCTTCGACGCGGACCAGGACGTGCGCAGCCTGGGCGTGGCGCGCGACGTTGGTCAGGCTCTCCTGGACGATGCGCAGGATGTCCTGCGCCGCTGCCGGCGGCACGTCTACGGGACCGGCAGTGACCTGGAACGCGGCGTGGATCCCGGTCGTCGCCGCAAACTGATCTACCTCACGCCCCAGGGCGTCGACCAGGCTGCTCTGCTCCAAGGCTGCCGGGCGCAGGGCCTGTATGGCGCGCCGCGCCTCGCGCAGCGTCGTGCGGGCGTGGTCCATCGCGCGCTGGACGGTCTCTCGTGCGCGTCCCACGTCGCCCATTTCGAGGTGGCTGTCGGCTGCGTCCAGCTGCAGGATCAGCCCTGCCAGCCCCTGTGCCAGGGTATCGTGCAGTTCTTGGGCCATGCGCTGCCGTTCCTGGCTGATGGTCAGTTCCTCGACGCGAGCGGCATAGTCCTGCAGCTGGCGATGCGCGATCTCGAGCTCGCGCAGCAGGCCCTGCGCCCGTTCGCGCGCCTGCGTCTGCCGGATAAAGAGGCCCACATAGATCACGACAAAGGCGACGATAATGCCCAGGGTGGGCAGGAACTGCGCAAAGGCGCGCCAGCCCCACGACATTGCGAGGTTGTAGGTCGAGAGGCCCAGGGTGACTGCGATCACCACCCCGATCGCGCGCAGGTTGGGCCACAGCGCTGCCACGGACAGCCCGGTCAGGCCCATGTAGAGGGCGAGGCCGAGCCATTGGCCGAGCGTGATCTGCCCGATCGCGGTCACCAGCGCCAGCTGGACCACGAGATAGATCGCCAGGCGCCGCCCACTGCTGATCAGGCGCGGGCTGAGCCACAGCAGGACGGTGTGCGCGACGAGCAGCGCGGTGAGCAGGGCGAGGCGCGCCGGTTCCTGGAAGCGGGGATCGTTCCGGAGCACGCCGACATAGCCCGCGGCGATGACGAGGGTCTCGATCACGAAAAAGAGCCATCCCTCAGCCGGGGCTGCGTCCGGGCGGTTGTTCGTGCGCTTTCGTCGTGTCATGTCGAGGCCTCCAGCTCATTCTACCATGGGACCGGGCGCGAGCGCAATTACACTTGTAGCGCGCGGTTGCCCGTCCGTACAGTGTCCAAAGGTACAGGTGCGCTTCACCCACCCGGCGGATGTGCGAGCGCGGGCAATGGTGTATCCTATGCGTAGAAGAACGGAGGCGCAAACATGCGCCGGCACACGACGAAGGCGTGGAGGATGGCGATGCGCAATCACCCGGTAGTGCAGGTACGTGATTTGGCCAAGCGGTACGGCGACGTGCGCGCCGTGGACGGCGTGAGCTTTGACGTGGGGGTGGGCGAGGTGTTTGGCCTGCTCGGGCCCAACGGCGCGGGCAAGACCACGACCGTGGAGTGCGTGCTCGGGCTCCGGCAGCCGGATGCGGGGACGATCGCCGTGCTGGGGATGGCGCACAGCACCCACTCGCGCCAGATCAGGGCGCGCGTCGGCGCGCAGCTGCAGACGACGGGCCTCTACCCGCGCCTGACGGTGCGCGAACAGGTCGCCCTGTTCGCACGGCTGTATCCCGATCCCATGCCGGTCGAACAGGCGATCGACATGGTCGGGCTGGGGGAGGTGGCGAGGACCCAGACGGCGGCTCTCTCGGGTGGACAAGGGCAGCGGTTGGCTGTGGCCTTGGCCCTGGTGGGCAACCCCGACCTGGTCTTCCTGGACGAACCGACGACCGGGCTCGACCCGCGCGCCCGGCGTGAGGTGTGGGAGGTCGTGCGCGGGCTCAGGCGCGACGGCAAGGCGGTCCTCTTTACGACGCACTATATGGAAGAGGCGGAGCAGTTGTGCGATCGCGTAGCCGTGATCGATCGCGGGCAGATCATCGCCCTGGACACGCCGGAGGCGCTGATCAACGAGCACTTTCACGAAACCGCGCTCGAGTTCGTCGCCTTGGGCGAGCCCCCGCGCGAGCAGCTGGCTGCCCTGCCGGGCGTCACACAGGCCCTGTTCGAGAACGGGCGCCCGACGCTCTATTCGTCCGACGTGCCACGCACCATGGCGGGCCTGTTCGAGCTGGTCGCTTCTGGCGCGCTGGCGTTCAAGGATATGGTCGTCCGCCAGGCGACCCTGGAGGACGTGTTCCTCAAGCTGACGGGAAGGAGGATCCAACATGCAGTGGATGCGCGTGCGTAGGATGTGGGCGCTCTATGTGGCGAACGCCCGGGAGTTCTTGCGCGATCGCCTCACCCTATTCCTGGTGCTGCTGCTGCCGGTGGCGCTGGCGGTGTTCTTTGGGCTGATCTTTGGGGGAGACGAGGCGTTCACCCTGCAAGTGGGGCTGGTGGACGAGG
Organism: Anaerolineae bacterium; assembly: GCA_016929775.1. The sequence goes on along the minus strand of JAFGIE010000090.1, from coordinate 3,466 downwards.
ACGGGGGCGCGATCGGGGCGCAGGTCCGGTCCGATCTGGACGGGCACGACATGCTCGGGCTGCGATGCGGCGCGCGCCAAGAGCTGCTGGATGCGCTGCACAAGGGGGAGGTCAGCGTGGTACTCGTCCTGCCGGCGGGCGCTAGCGCCGCACTCGCCGCTGGCACGCCCGTCGAGGTGGAGGTGCTCTATGATCCGGCGCGGTCGATCTCGGGCGCGACCGGGCTCGGTTTCGTCCGCACCTACCTGGGCGAGGTGAACCTGGCGCTCAGCGGGGCCTCTCACCTGCTGCTCATGGAAGAGCGGAGCGTGCAGACACGCCCGCTGCGGGCGATAGACCTTCACCTATCTGGTTTCCTGGGCATCTCGATGATCTGGAAAGGCCTGTTCAGTACGACAGCCAAGGTGGGCCAGTTGCGGCAAAAGCAGGTCCTGCGCCGGCTCTGCCTGACGCCGCTCGCCCCGATCACGTTCCTTGCCGCGCACGTCGCGTGGAGCCTGACCGTGGGCTTGCTGCAAGCGGCGCTGTTCCTGCTGGTGGGGCGCCTCGCGTTCGGGGTGCAGGTCGCCGGCAGCTGGGGGCTGCTGCTCGGCGCCGTGGTCCTGGGCTCGCTGGTATCGACTGCCCTGGGCTACTGCCTGACCAGCCTGTCTTCCTCCGCCGAGGCAACCGCGGTGGCGATCCAGATCCTGAACTTTCCGATGATGATGCTCTCGGGGAGCCTGTTCAGCATCGACGCGCTGCCCGCGTATTTCAGACCGCTGGCGGCGATCCTGCCGCTGACCTACCTGAACGACGCGCTGCGGCAGCTCATGGTCGGCGCAGCGCCCTTGCACGCGCTGTGGGTCGATTTTGCCGTCCTGGGGGGATGGTTGGTCGCGCTGCTGGGGCTGACGGTCCGCTTCTGGCGGTGGGAGTAAGCGGCTGGGCGCTGCGCTGCGCCGCGGGCATGAAATCGCCCCGGTCCAAGGGATGGTCCTCCCTGGATCGGGGCGATCGGTTCGTGGTCGAGAGGAGGCGCCTACCGGTCGTCGAGCGCCGCCAGCCCGGGCAGGACCTTGCCCTCGAGCATTTCGAGCGAGGCGCCGCCGCCGGTCGAAATGTGCGTCATCTGGTCCGAGAGGCCCGCCTGCTGGATCGCCGCCACCGAGTCGCCGCCGCCGATCACGGTCACGGCGCCGCTCGCCGCCAGCATCTCGGCGACCGCGGTGGTGCCCACCGCAAAGGGCGCGAACTCGAACACGCCCATGGGACCGTTCCAGACGATGGTCTTGGCCTTGGCGATCTTGGCGCCAAAGAGCGACACGGTCTGCGGGCCAATGTCGAGCATGCGCCAGCCCGGCGCGATCGCGTCGACGGGCACGACCTTGCGCTGCGCGTCCGCCGAGAAGGCGTCGGCGAGCACGGCGTCGACCGGCAGGACCAGCTTGCCCGCGCCGGCGGCGATCAGCTCGCGGGCCACGTCGAGGCTGTCCGGCTCGACGAGCGAGTCGCCCATCTCGTAGCCCTGCGCCGCGAGAAAGGTATTGGCCATGCCGCCGCCGATCAACAGCCAGTCGACCTTGGTCAGCAGGTTCTGGATCACGCCGATCTTGTCCGAGATCTTGGCCCCGCCAATGATCGCCACGTAGGGCCGCTTGGGGTCCTCGATCGTGGTGCCCAGGAACTCGATCTCTTTTTCCATCAACAGGCCTGCGACGGCAGGCATGTGGTGCGTCACCCCCTCGGTGGAGGCGTGAGCGCGATGCGCTGCGCCAAAGGCGTCGTTGACAAACAGGTCGCCCAGCTGGGCCAACTGCGCGGCGAGCGCCGGGTCGTTCTTTTTCTCGCCCGCGTAAAAGCGCGTGTTCTCGAGCAAGAGCACGTCACCCGGCTGGAGCGCAGCTGCCATGGCTTCGACGGCGGGCCCAACCGTATCGGGCGCCATCTGCACGTCCTTGCCCAGCAGCTCGCCCAACCGCGCGGCGACGGGCGCCAGGCTCAGCGCAGGCGAGGGCTTGCCCTTGGGACGTCCCAGGTGGGACATCAGGATCACGGCGGCGCCCTTGTCGAGCAGGTACTGGATCGTCGGCACTGCGGCGGCGATGCGCGTGTCGTCGGTGATCGCGCCCTCTTGCAGGGGAACGTTGAAATCGACGCGCATGAGCACGTGCTTGCCCTGGACGTCGACGTCGCGAACGGTCTTTTTGTTCATCCGGTTCCTCCCTAATCGTCAACAGGGGCAGGGGCTGTGCGCCCTTGCCCCTGTGTGAGTTGCCAATCGACCGCTCCGCTGCGCCGTGCAGCGAGGTCGGGTCGCGCTACAGGATCTCGTTGCCCTCGTTATCGTAGCCCATAAAGTAGATCAGGTCCGCGCAGCGGCAGGAGTAGCCCCACTCGTTGTCGTACCACGCGAGCACCTTGACCATGTTGTCGCCCGTGACCATCGTGGTCAGGGCGTCGACGATGGAGGAGCGGTCATCGCCCTTGTAGTCGATGCTCACCAGTGGCTCTTCCGAGTAGCCCAGGATGCCAAACATCTCGTCGCTCTCGGCGGCAGCCTGGAAGGCGGCGTTGACCGACTCGACGGTGACCGGCTTGACCGTGTTCGCCACCAAGTCGACGGCGGAGACGGTGGGCGTCGGCACGCGCAAGGACATGCCATTCAGCTTGCCCTTGAGATGGGGCAAGACCAGGCCCACGGCAGCTGCGGCGCCGGTGGTGGTCGGGATCAAGTTCACGGCTGCGGCGCGCGCGCGGCGCGGGTCCTTGTGGTACAGGTCGAGCACCTGCTGGTCGTTGGTGTAGGAGTGAACGGTGGTCATGAGGCCCTGGACGACGCCAAAGGTATCGTCGAGCACCTTGACCACGGGCGCCAGGCAGTTGGTGGTGCAAGACGCGTTCGAGATCACGTGATCCGTGTCGGGGTCATAGTCGCCTTCGTTGACGCCGAGGACGATCGTGCGCACCGGGTCGGGGCCGCTCGCGGGCGCAGAGATGATCACCTTCTTGGCGCCCGCCTTGATGTGCCCTTCGGCCTGGGCCTTGGTGCGGAAAATGCCGGTGCATTCGAGGACGACTTGGACGCCGTGCTCGGCCCAAGGCAGCTCTTCGGGACCAACGCGCCCGCCGATCAGCTTGATGTGCTTTTCGTACTCGCCGCCCTCGGTGTCTTCCCACTCGACGATCAGCTCATCGCCGTTGACATAGACCTCGCCGGGGAAGCGACCATAGTTCGAGTCGTAGGCAAAGAGGTGCGCCATGTCCTTGGGATCGACGATGTCGTGGATGGCGACGACGTCGATCTCGTCTGGATAACGCTCCAAGAGCGCCTTCAGTACCTGGCGCCCGATGCGCCCGAACCCATTGATGCCAACCTTGACTGCCATTGGAAACCCTCCTTAGTGTGAGTAGGGGAAATAGAGCTATGCATTGCTCATCGAAGGCATATTATAGCCCAGCTTCCCACACAAGTCAAGGCGCGGCG
>JAFGIE010000089.1 GCA_016929775.1 Anaerolineae bacterium | reverse complement strand
CTCGGCAAGCCGTTCACGCTGATCAAGTTCCGGACCATGACCGACGCGCGTGACGCGGACGGCAAACTGCGCCCCGATGCGGAGCGGCTGACGCCCTTGGGCCGCTTCCTGCGCAGCACCAGCCTGGACGAACTGCCGGAACTGCTCAACGTGATCCGGGGCGAGATGAGCCTGGTCGGCCCGCGCCCGCTGCTGATGCGGTACGATCCGTACTTCCGTGCCAGTGAAAGGAGTCGATTTCTGGTTCGTCCGGGGATCACGGGCCTAGCCCAAGTCAGCGGGCGCAATGATCTGCCCTGGGATGAACGCATCGCCGCCGACGTGCGATATGTGGACGAGTGCTCTCTTGGGCTCGATCTGGCAGTCTTGTTCTCCACTGCCTGGCAGGCGCTGAGACGTGAAGGGCTGCGAGTCGATCCGGGAACAAACATGCTTGACTTTGACGAGGAACGCCGCAGGGAGTTCTCAGGTGAAGCCTCGGAGGCAAGTGAGCGTGGGCAACGTGCCTGAGCCAACCCCCGGTCTGTTACCTCGCGTGCGTGAGGCTACACCTGCGGACGCACAAGAGCTGTACAGCCTCATCGCCCACGTATTTCGTGACACGTACCTCGCCTACACGGTCTACCAGGCGCCAAAGGCAGTTCACTACCTGGCGCAGCTCATCGCTGAGGGGCCCGAGAGAACGAATCAGCATCTCACCCTCGTGGAACACGCCGGGCGCATCATCGGATACACTCACGCCATACGTCGGGATCAGCAGTTCTTCCTGAACTACCTCGCCGTCGCCGGTCACGTTCGCCGGCAGGGCATCGGCAGCACGTTGTTGAGGAACTATGAAGAGCGAGCGCTTTGCCTGGGATGCGACGAGCTCGTGCTGGATGTCTTTTCGAGCAATGTGCAAGCGCACGCATGGTATCAGCGCCGTGGATACCAACTGCAGTCATCCGGTTTCCGGGCCCGACTGGCCCTTGACCTGATCCCACGAACAGGCTGCCCCCTGCAGTACGACGAGGAATCATGGACGAAGGCCCAGAGAGAGGAAGAGGCCCAGGGCTTCAGCAGAGTGGAATGTGTCTGTGGATCGGGGCGCCTGATCCTTGGCCTGATTGCCAACCGTGCGTGCAGACTGCTCGCGTACACGGGCATCACGCTCGAGGAAGCTGTCCTTGCGGTCGCCAAGCACATGCGAGGAGAACGGGATGCGCTAATCCTGCCTTCGTTGCCTGCCGCGCCGACAGAGTGGCCCTTGCTCGGCTGTGAGAAGGTTTTACGTCTGTCCAAGCCGGTCGGGTGTGGACTATGAAGACGGATCCGCAATACGGAGCGGCGCACTTGATATCCAAGGGGGCCGTTCGGGCCGATCCGCGAATCCGAAGCACAGAGTCACGCGGGCCCTCACCACACATCCTGAACCTGCCAGTACACCAGGACGTGATAGTTGAGGACTTTGTCCGTCTCGTGGAGTAGAGAGTCGCATGGATCAAGTGAGACTGCTCTCGGTGAAAGATCACAGTATGTGGGATGCTCTCCTGCCCAGCGAGGTAAGCGTCTTCGGCTGTGCCGACTATGCTCAGATATGGGAGGAATCCACAGGTCATACTGGTCACCTGTTCGTGCTAGGGTCAGAAGACGCGTGCGTACTCTATCCGTTCTCCTTGCGCCCGATTAGCGCGCTACCCTTCGCCTGTGCGAGCGCTGCACCTGCCTGGGATATCCGGACACCTGACTATACTGGCCCTGTCGTGTACGGTTCGTCGCCATTCCCCCTGGATATCGACTTTGCTAGGCAGTTCTCAGAGTTCTGCCAGGAAAGGAACATCGTTGCCGAATTCGCCCACCTGCACCCGTGGCTTCCGCAAGATCGTCTTCTCGATCCTGACAGCATAGCATTCGATCGCGAGATCGTATATGTAGACCTGACTTTGTCGGAAGATGAACTGTGGCAAGACTCGTTCACCTATGCATGTCGCAAGAACATCAGACGTTCGCAGAGGGAACAGGTACGGGTCTTTCCAGCAGAAACGGCGGACGACATCGGCGAGTTCTACCGGCTATATGTCCAGACCATGGATCGCGTTCAGGCATTGGAGAGATACTATCTACCTCTCGAGGTCTTTACTGCATTCTTTGGTCGAATGCCAGACAATGCTCGATTCGCGCTTGCATCGTATCACGATCGAGTCGTTGCGGCTACTCTGTACCTGCACGACCGCGATACCGTGTATTCCTATCTGGGTGGGGCAGATTATGACTACCAGCAAGTCCGCCCTACCAACGCGCTGATCTATGAAACCATCCGCTGGGCCATACGTCAGGGCAAGAAGCGAATGGTGCTAGGAGGCGGTTACCGTCCACAGGATGGTGTCTTCCGGTTCAAGGCCAGTTTCTCCCCGCTGCGTGCCCGGTTCCACGTGTACAAGCACATTCATCTCCCCAGCGCATACGCACGTCTCTGCAGAGACTGGTCCGCATACTATGGCAGTGCTCTGGATCCCGACGGCTACTTTCCAGCCTACCGATCCGTGGCGCCGCGTGAGCGGTAGAGAGATCAGGAGAAACGCCTTGACCTGCGTAGACCCCATCCCCATGTCCGCCCCTGACCTGGACGACTCGGACGTCGCCGCCGTCCTCGACGTCCTCCGCTCCGGGCGCCTGGCGTTGGGACCACGGACGGAGGCCTTTGAGGCGCAGCTCGCGGCGTACGTCGGCGTGCGGCACGGGGTCGCCGTCAGCTCGGGGACCGCAGCCCTGCACATCGCCGTGCGCGCCCTGGGCCTGGGCCCCGGCGACGAGGTGCTGGTCCCCTCGTTCACCTTTGCCGCCAGCGTCAACGCGATCCTGTTCGAGGGCGCCACGCCCGTGTTCGTGGACGTCGAGCCCGATACGTACAACCTCGACCCGGCGGACCTGGCATCCAGGGTCACCCCGCGCACGCGCGCGATCATGGCGGTCGACCTGTTTGGGCACCCTGCCGAGTGGGACGCGATCGACGCGGTTGCGGCGCAGCACAGTCTGCGCGTGATCGACGACTCGTGCGAGGCGCTCGGCGCCGCCTACAAGGGGCGCAAGCTGGGCGGGTTCGGCGACGCCGCCGCGTTCGCCTTTTACCCCAACAAGCAGATCACGACCGGCGAGGGCGGCATGCTGGTCACCGACGACGACGAGATCGCGCGCCTGGCGCGCAGCCTGCGCAACCAGGGCCGAGCCGAGATGGGCGCCTGGTTGGCGCACGAGCGGCTGGGCTACAACTATCGCATGGACGAGATGTCGGCGGCGCTGGGCGCGAGCCAGCTCGCGCGGCTGGAAACCATCCTCGACAAGCGCGAGCGCGTGGCGCGCACGTACACGGCGCGCATCCACGAGATCGACGGCGTCCGCCCGCCGGCGGTCCGCGCGCACGTGCGCATGAGCTGGTTCGTGTACGTCGTGACCCTGGCGGAGGGGCTGGCGCGCGACGCCGTCATGCGCCGCATGGCCGAACGCGGGATCGCGACGCGCGGCTACTTTGCGCCGATCCACACCCAGCCCTACATCCGCGCGCGCATGGGCGACCTGCGCGGGCTGCTGCCGGTCACCGAGTCGATCGCCGAACGGACGATCGCCCTGCCCTTCCACAACAACGTCGACGCCGCCACGATCGACGCCGTGTGCGAGGGGCTGCGCTGTGCTGTGTCATAGGCTCGACAAGGGATGCAAACGCCGATGCGCTTACCGAGACCGCCCACCGTGATCCGCAACCGCTACTTTCTCGCCGGCGACGTGGCGCTGACGGCGATGGCGGCGCTGCTGGGTTTCGCCATCCGCCTCGACGTGCCCGCCCTTTGGTCCTACCTCCCTGTATGCGTGCGCTTTATTGCCCTGGCGCTGGCGATCAAGATCCCGCTCTACTATCTGTTTGGACTGTACCGACGCTACTGGCGCTATGCCAGCGTCCCCGAGATGCTGCTCGTCCTGGCGGCGACGACGGTCTCGTCGGGCGTGCTCGCGCTCGCCGTGTTCATCGGCCTCTTTTTGCCGCGCGCGGGCTTTGCCGGGTTCCCGCGCTCGGCGCTGATCATCGACTGGCTGCTCAGCGTGGTCTGTGTGGGAGGCATCCGCTTCTCGGTGCGCTACCTCGGCGAGTTCGGCCCGCTCAAGG
>JAFGIE010000088.1 GCA_016929775.1 Anaerolineae bacterium | reverse complement strand
TCGTACTGGGCGATCACATAGTCCTTGTCGCTGATCCCGGGCGGCATCCAGGTCGCGAAAAAGTCGCGGAAGGGCTTGAAGGACATCACCGGGTCCATCGATCGGTTATCCGGATCGCGCTCGTCGCCGTGGTAGAACATGCGCTCATAGGGCGCCGGGGGCAAGTAGGGCGCGTGCGGGTCCATGTGGCGCAGAAAGAGCAGGAAGGGCGCGTCCTCTCCCGCCAAGCGTTCCAGCTCGGGGATCGTCACGTCGTTCAGGTTCTGGGCCTTTGGGCTCCGTCCTTCGTTCCAGCTGCCCCACCCGGCATAGTTGAGGTAGGTGTCAAAGCCGCGCGAGCTGGGGTTCCCCTCGAAGCCGACGCTGGTGGTGTTGTACCCCGCTGCGCGGAGGACCTCCGCCAGCGTCTGGACTTCGGGGCGCAGGGGGCCCTTGTGCCGCAGGGCGACGACCTGGGTGCTGAACAAGTCCATGCCCGTCAGCATCGACCCGTAGCCCGGCGTGGTGGGAATGTAGGCGCTGAACGCGTTCTCGAACAGGGCGCCGCTCTGGGCAAAGCGATCGATGTGCGGCGTGGTCAGCCGGGGATAGCCGTAGCAGCTCATGTGATCGGCGCGCAGCGAGTCGATGCCGATCAACACGATGTTCGGTCTGCCTTGCTGTTTCACGTGTCCTCCTTTGGTCCGGGCATGCCGTGCATAGGGTGCGTCTTGCCCGCACGCGTGGGTGCGGGTTGGCTCCCGCCTGGGCGTGGCAGAGCGTCGGGGCAAGTCGAACCCCCGCCCTGTCCCCTCTCCTAGCGCATGCGGACGGATGATAGCGGAAGACAAGGTACACCCTAACTGCTCGTTTGTCAAGTCCTTTCCCGCGGGTGTACAATCATGCCGCTGTCTGCCCACACGCTCGACCTCGCCGGCGGGGCTCAACGCCTGCTGAGGGACAGCGGGCACTTGGCGGGTCCGCGCCAACGGGTGTACAATGGCGCAGCGTGCCCGGTGCACGGGCGACGTCTACCCGGTAACCTTTCCTCGCCCAGTGGGTTATCGTACATGAGGTGTGCATTGACCGAGGCAAGACGGACCACAGTCGCCCTGGTCGTCCAGGGCCTGACCTTTCGCTATCGTGCTCGCCCCGAGCCTGCCGTGCAAGACATCTCATTTACGCTGGGGCGCGGCGAGCTGCTGCTCGTTGCCGGGGCGAGTGGGTGCGGCAAGACGACGCTCATCCGCGCCATCAATGGCCTGATCCCGCGCAGTTACAAGGGCGACCTGGATGGCACGGTCCAGCTCGAGGGCGAGGACACGGCGCACAAGTCATTGGCCCAGATCTCACAGATCGTCGGTACGGTGCTTCAGGATCCCGAGCGACAGATCCTGGGCACGCGGGTGTATGCCGAAGTTGCGTTTGGGCTGGAGAACCTGGGGCTCACGCGAACGGAGATCCGGGCCCGCGTCGACGCCGCGCTCGCACGGCTGCAGATCGCGCACCTGCGCGACCGGGAGACCTTTTCCCTCTCTGGGGGCGAGAAGCAAAAAGTGGCCCTCGCCGGCGTGCTGGCGATGCGTCCCTCTGTCCTGTTGCTCGACGAACCGCTGGCGAGCCTCGACCCCGCCAGTGCGCAAGAGGCGTTGGCGCTCATGCGCCGTCTAGCGGACGAGGGGATCAGCATCTGCCTGGTCGAGCATCGCGTCGAGGACGCGCTCGCGATCCGGCCCGACCGGGTGCTCCACATGCGCGACGGGCGGATCGCCTACCTGGGTCCGTCCGCCGGGCTGATGGAGGTCGTCGATCACCGGCAGGTCAAGCTGCCGGCGCCCGTCGTGATGGCCCGCGCGGCGCTAGAACCGCCGCCCACCTACGTTCCCGCCATCCGTCCCAACGGGCGCGCGCCGCTGGTCGCGTTCGAGGACGTCTCCTTTGGCTACGACGAGCAGGCGCCCGAGGTGATCCACGGCGTCAGCTTGACCATCCGCCAGGGCGACATCATTGCGCTCCTCGGGCCGAATGGCGCGGGCAAGACCACGCTGATCAAGCACGCGATCGGGTTGCTCAAGCCCCGCGCCGGGCGCGTGCTGGTCGAGGGACAGGATACGCACGCGATCAGCGTCGCCCAGGTGGCGCGCACGCTGGGCTATGTCTTTCAGAGCCCGAGCCACATGCTCTTTGCGCCGACGGTGCAGGAAGAACTGGCTTTTGGGCCCAAGAACCTGGGCTATGACGACGAGACGATCGCGGCGGGCGTGGCGCACGCGGTTGGGACGGTCAACCTGGCAGGGCTGGAGACCTATCCGCCGCTGGCGCTCTCGTTCGGGCAGCAGAAGCGGGTGAGCATCGCCGCCGTCCTCGCCATGCGCTCCAAGATCCTGGTCATGGACGAGCCCACGGCGGGCCAGGACTATGCGAATTACATGGCCTTCATGGACGCGATCTTGCAGATGCCGGGCTTTGAGGCGGTCCTGTTTATCACCCACGACCTCGATCTGGCGATCTGCTATGCCAACCGTGTGATCCTGATGTCCGATGGCGCGATCGCCGCCCAGGGCGCACCGCACGAGGTGCTGGCGGATCGCGATCTGCTGCGCCGCTGTCGGTTGGTGCCGACGACGCTGCTCGAGGCCAACCTGGCGTACCTGCCGCGGACAGGCCAGTTCATGTCTGCGGAAGCGTTGGCGCACGTGGCGCGCTAGCGCGTCTCTCACCGCCAAGGCGGCGCGTCTAGCCCCTCGGGGCGCGTGGGGCGAGCAGATGGGTGCGGAAAGGAGGTGTGCATCGACGACGAGGACGAGACGTCCGCGTCAAGCCGGTCTCCGAAGGCAGACGCCGCGCGTGGCGTGCCTTTGCACCGGGATGACGTGGCCCAAGCTGCCATCCGATGGACGTGGACCCGTGCACTGGAAGGAGGCGCTCTGTGAACCGTAGACTGATCTCTGTGATTGTCGCGCTCGTCGCTGTGCTCGTCGTGTTCCTGCTGATCGCGTGGATCGGGGGGATGATCAACGAGAGCCTCCGGCTCGACGAGACTGCCTTGCTGCGCTTTGTGTTCGTGGGCATTGGCTTGCTGGTCGTGTTCGTGGTCTACCTCCTGACGCGCGGCAGCGGCGCGTGGGATGTGGGCACCCGCGAGGTGGTGTACATGGCGATCGGCGCCGCACTGTACGCCGTGCTCTCTTATCTCTTTAACGGCACCGTCTTTGCCGTGCCCTCGGTCAGCCAAGTCGCGCTCCGGCCCGCGATCGCGATCCCGATGTTCTTTGGGTACACGTTTGGCCCGACGGTTGGGTTCTTTACCGGCGCGGTGGGCAACATGTTCGGCGATGCCTTGACCGGGTTTGGCCTGTCGCCGCAGTGGAGCGTGGGCAATGGCTTGATCGGCATGATCGCCGGCATGGCGGTGCTCTTTGCGAACAAGAAAAAGAGCATGAACGTGGCCCTGATCATCAGCGCCGTCCTCGCGGCGGCGGGCACGCTGTTCTACGCCCTGAACCCCCGCCTGGAGAACATGCTTTTCTTTGCGCCCGAACAGGGCATCTTTGGCGATGCGCCGATCACGTGGTTCGCCGGTCTCTCGGCCCTGATCGGCCTGATCCTGATCGTGCTCGTCCGTCTGGCGTTCAGAGAGGACGACAACATCGGCGCAGCTGTGACCTGGAGCATGCTGGGCAACCTGATCGGGATCGGCTTTGCTGCGATCTCGGACATCTGGATCAACGGCTTTTCGCCGGCGGTAGCGATCGTCGGCGAGTTCCTGCCAGCAGCCGGGCCGAACCTGATCTTTGCCGCGATCTTGGTCCCGCTGCTGGTCGGCGCCTACGCTGCCGTGCAGCGGCAGACTGGGCGCTAGCAGCCTACGGGTCGGGGCGCGCGCCCGGGCGCGCCCCGACCTCCGTCGCGCCGCAATCCCGGTCGGGAGTGTGGCGCCGTATGCGAGTGGAAGGCACCCATGCTGGTCACGTGGCGCTATCGCGATCGGAACTCGGTGATCCAGCGCTTTGATCCGCGCGCTTGGCTCATCTTTTACGCCTGCTTCCTGGCGTCCTCCCTGATGTTCTGGGATCTGCGCTTTCTGGCGCCGCTCGCGGCGATCGCGGTAGCCGCGATCGCCCTCTCCAAGATCAGGTGGCGCGAGATGCGGCGCGCGTGGCTGTTCATGGGCGGCTTTATCCTCTTTTTCACGCTCCTCACCTTTCTCACCGGAAGGGGCGGGGTCGAGTTCTATGACACCGAGCATACCATCGCCAGCCTGCGCGCGCCGTTCACGATCCTGGGTTGGCGCCCGACGCTGACGATCACGGTCGAGCGCACGTTCTTTGCGCTCAGCCAGATGGCGCGCGTCTTTGGCGTGGCGAGCATGACGGTCCTGATCCCCTACACGCTCAACCCGGCGCAGTACGGGATCACGTTCCGGGGATTGGGGCTCCCGGACAAGATCGCGTATGCCATGGAATTGACCATGCGCTTCATCCCGACCTTTGCACGCGACTTTCAGCTGACCATGGACGCACAGCGCGCGCGGGGATACGAGATCGAAAAGCTGCGCGGGGGCTTGATCGCGCAGGTGCGCAAGCTGGCGCCCCTGATCGTGCCGGTCACGATCTATGCCATCGCCGGCAGCGAGGACATCATCGACGCCATGGATCTGCGCGCTTTTGGCATCGCCCCGCGTACGTGGCTCCAGGAGCTGCACTACCGGCGGCGCGACGTCGCCCTGATCGCGTTCGGCGTCCTGATGTTCGCCGTCTCGCTGTCGCTGGGGCTCCTGGGCGTGGGCAAGCCATGGGTCCCGGCGTGGGCCTTGGCCTGGGCTAGCTAGCGCGAGACGTAGCCCACACGCCCGCGAGGAGGTCGTCTATGCCCCGCCGCCCGCCGAACGTGCTCCTGATCCAGTCGGACCAGCACCGCTACGACTGCCTCGGCGCGCACGGGCATCCCCTCGTGCAGACCCCTCACATGGACCGTCTCTGCGCGGTAGGGGTCGATTTCTCTGCCGCGTTCACGCCGGTCCCGGTCTGCGTGCCTGCGCGCAACTGCCTCATGCACGGGCAGTGGTCGTGCCAACACGGCGCGATCGCCAACTGGGGCACGGAGGCGCCGTGGCCCGCGCGCGAGTCGCTCCCTTCGACCACCCAGGCGCTGCGCGACGCCGGGTACTGGCTGGCGCACGTGGGCAAATGGCAGGTGCACCCGCGCCTTGGCCCGGCGGCGTATGGCTTTGATACCCACGTCTCGGCGCACGCGTATGGGGCGTGGCGCGCGGCGCAGGGCGTGCCGCCGCTGCCAGATGATGTGAGCTGGGAGGGCGCGCTCGACCCACACGCCCAGGCGTCGCAGACACGCTTGGCATGGGGCGCAGACCGGGTGATCGATCTGCTGGAGGCGCGCGCAGCGGCGGACGCACCCTTTTTCATCGAGTGGGACACCCACGAGCCGCACCTGCCGAGCGTGCTGCCCGAGCCCTACTACTCGATGTACGCGCCGGACGCGATCGCGCCGTGGCCTAGCTATCCCGATCCGCTGGCGCACAAGCCATACGCCCAGGCGCAGCAGCGGCGTTCGTGGGGCGTGGCAGACTGGACGTGGGCCGAGTGGGCGCCCGTGGTGGCGCGCTACCTGGGGACGGTCAGCCTGCTGGACGCGCAGGTCGGGCGCCTGCTGGACGCGCTCGATCGCCTCGGTCTGGCGGGGGATACGATGGTCGTCTATACCACCGACCACGGGGACCTGTGCGGTGGGCACGGCATGTTCGACAAGCACATGGTGCTCTATGAGGACGTGGTTCGCGTGCCCCTGATCGTGCGCCTGCCAGGCGCCGCCAGCGCAGGGACGACGTGCGATGCGTTTGTCTCGCACGCGATCGACCTGGCGATGACCCTGTGCGAGGTCGCCGGCGCGCCGGCGCCGCCCACGTTCCGCGGCGTCAGCCTGCTGCCCATGCTGATGGGTTCAGGGGGCAATGGTCGAGTAGACATCCTCTCCATGTACCACGGCAACCAGTTCGGGCTCTACAGCCAGCGCATGGTCCGCGACCGGCGCTGGAAGTACGTGTGGAACGCGACGGCAGAGGACGAGCTGTACGACCTGGAGCGTGACCCGGGCGAGCTGCACAACCTGGCAATCGATCCGGCTGCCGCCGCCTCGCTGGCGCGCCTGCGCGCGCGCCTGGTGGCGTGGATGGAGGCGATCGACGATCCGCTCCTCAACGCCTGGACGCGCCGCCAGCTCCTAGAGGGGTTGAGCGTGTAGCCACGCTGAGGGCCCCGTTCCCTCCGAGGGAACGGGGCCCTGCCACTTCCTGCTTCCCCCACCGTGCGGTTCCCCTATGGCAACGCGATCTATAAATCCCAGGCACGGGCGACTTTTGTCGTAGCCCGCACGCGAGTGTGCCTGTACAATATCCCTAACATGACAAGGTCTAGACTAGACCGACGCATGATCGCATCATACAGGGCTTCGCTCTCTACCAACATGGCGTCGAGATGGCGGGAACGTTACAGGCGAATCGGTACGGGCCCGGCTTTGCGGCGGAGCTGGAAGAGGGCGCGTAGAGGGAGGTACATATGAGCAGCAAAGACACACTCAACCTATCGCGGCGGCAGTTTCTAACCGCAGGGGCGTTTGCGGTTGCCGGGTTCGCGCTCCCGGGCCTGCGGGTGGCGGCAAGCACCACGGGCGGGTCCGAGCCAAACCTGAAGCGTCTGCTGGCGGTTCCAGCGATTCCGGGGCTGAGCGATCCCGCGCTCCAGCCCAAGTTCACCAACCCGGCACCTAATGCACTGGCGCCTGCATTCAAGTTTACTTCGCCGAACAACAAGTTCAAGGTCGCCGTCGGGCAGACGGTGCAAGACGTGGGGCTTGTGGCCCCGGATGGCATTACCCCGCTCCTGACGACGGTGTGGGGCTATGGCGAGAACGGCAAGGGGTACACTTGGCCCGGGCGCACCTTCGAGGTGCAACAGGGCACGCCGATCGAGGTCAAGTGGGAGAACAAGCTCCTCGATGCGGCGGGACTACCGCTGCCCCACCTGCTGCCCGTCGACACGTCGCTCCACTGGGCCTACAGCCTGCCCGGCTATACGCAGTTCTCGATCGCCACGCACGGCGTGCCGATCGTCACCCACCTGCATGGCGGGCACACGGACTCGATCTATGACGGCAATCCCGAGTACTTTTTCAGCCCTGGTTATGCGGTGCGCGGCCCGCGTTGGGTGGAGAAAAAGTACCTCTATCGCAACGACCAACCCGCGGGCACGCTGTGGTACCACGACCACGCGCTGGGCATCACTCGGCTCAACGTCTATGCCGGACTTGCCGGGTTCTACATCGTTCGCGACGCGCAGGACACGGGCCTGCCAGGCAACCCCCTGACGCTGCCCGCCTTCCCCTACGAGTTGGCGTACGCGATCCAGGACCGCATGTTCAAGGGGACCGGCGAGTTATTCTACCCGGCTTACCCTGGCGACCCGTTCTATGACGATTTCATCACGGGCGAGGGCGCGACCTTGCCCCCGGCGCAGTTCCCGGGCGGCGGGCCGACGGCGCTGGCAGAGTTCTTTGGCGACCACATGGTGGTCAACGGCGTGATCTGGCCTAAGGCCGATGTCGAACCGCGCAACTATCGCTTGCGGCTCCTCAACGGCTGCGACAGCCGCTTCCTCGTCGTCCGCTTCCGGGAGACGGCGGCGGGCGCGACCGATCTGAGCGCCGCCGGCGCGCCGATCCCGTTCGCCGTGATCGGCAGCGACCAGGGCCTGGCGAGCGCGGCGACCACGACCGACACGCTCGTGATCGGCCCCGGCGAGCGCTACGACGTGGTCTTTGATTTCAAGACCGTGACACTCGGTAGCCGAGTGATCATGGAGAATATCGGCGGCGACGCGCCCTTTGGCGGCGACTATGGCGATGCCCTGGCGCCCGAGGACCTGTTCGCCGATCGCCAGACCGACCGGATCATGGCTTTCGACGTGGTACTGCCCTTTGACGCGGGTCGCGCGGATGACTTTGACCCCGCACGGATCGCCGGGTACGCAGGAAATGCGGGAGACGTGACCAGGATCCGCAAGGTCGCGCTGTTCGAGGGCATGGACGAGTTCGGGCGCCTGCAGCCGCTGCTGGGCACCGCCGAGCCGGAGATGGACTCGATGGGCATGACCGTCAATGGCGCGATCACCTGGCACATGCCGACGACCGAGAACCCGGGGCTCGGGGCGACCGAGATCTGGGAGGTCTATAACGCCACCATGGACGCGCACCCCGTACACCTCCACTTGGTGCACTTTGAGGTCCTGGAGCGGGAAGGGTTTTCTGCAGGCGTCGTCTCGCAGCCGATCATGCAGCACAACGGGACCATGGGAACGGGCTACCGGCTGGAGAACATTGCGCTCGACGGGAACATCGAACCGGCTACAGGCGTGGAAAAGGCGCCGAAGGACATGGTCACGGCTTATCCAGACCAGGTGGTGCGCATCAAGGCCACCTTTGACCTGCCCGGGCGGTACGTGTGGCACTGCCACATCCTCTCGCACGAGGATCACGAGATGATGCGCGTGCTCCACGTCGGGCCGGTCGCAGCGGGGCAGTAACACTCCATAGAGCACGTCTGGCGGCCCGCATAGTACGGTGGGCGAGCCGCAGAACACGGGGCCGCTTGAGGGAGCATCATCCCTCAAGCGGCCTGTCTCGTGTCCCCACTTGGACGCTCACTCGCCTGCGACGACGACCACGCCCACCATGCCCGCCCCCGAGTGGACGGAAAGGCCAGGGGTCACCTCGGCGACGATCACGTCGCCCTGGTAGGGCAGCGCTGCCAGGACCTGCTCCTGGAAGCGGCGCGCCTCCTCGGGCACGTTGACGTGGATGATCGCCATGCGCTCGATCGCGCGATCGCCGACCGTTTGCTCGGTCAGCTCGATCGTCCGCGCCCAGGCACGCCGCTGCGCGCGCACCTTTTCCAGCAGGTCGAGCGTCCCGTCGGCGATGGTCAGGATCGGCTTGACGTTGAGCAGGTTCGCCATGCCCGCCGCCAGGCTGCCCACGCGCCCGCTCATCGCCAGGTACTTGAGCGTGGACAGGGCGGCGTACAGCGATGTCCGCTCGCGGACGGCGACGGCACGCGCGACGGCTTGGTCCACCGTCGCTCCTTGCGCCGCCGCCTCTGCCGCGGCGAGCGCCATGAAGCCCTGGCCCATCGACAGGCTGAGCGTATCGACCACCGAGATGTCGCGCTCGGGCATGGTCTCGCGTGCGGCAAGCGCTGCGCTGTACGTGGCGCTGACCTTGCTGCTGACACAGAAGCAGATCGCCGCCTCGGCGCCCGCGTCGAACGCGCCCTCAAACGCTTCGACGAACTGGCCCGGCGATGGCGCTGACGTCGTGGGCAGCACCCCCTCCCGATCGATGCGCGCAAAGGTCTGTGCGTCATCGATGTCGATGCCTGTCTCATAGCTCTCGGTGCCGAACAGGATGTTGATCGGCACCTGCCGGATCCCGTGGCGCGCCGCGATCTCGGCGGGCAAGCTGGCGTCGGTGTCGGTGATGATCGCGATCGATCCCATCTCTCCTCCTTCAGGACGTGACGGGCGCCCGGTGGGGTATCGCCCTTGCCGCTACAGCTCGTGCACCAAGACCATGAAGCCCCACTCGGGGCGCACTAGGTCGCATTCTTCGCCGCCCGAGGTGTGGGTCAGGCGCAGGACCTGGTCGCTGATCAGGTCACGCGCCTTGCCATAGAAGGCGCCTGAGGGGAAGCGAAGGCGCGCCGACTCGCAGGCCTCGTCAAAGAACACGAACGCCATGCGACGTTCCTCGCTGCGGCCCATTGTGGCGTGGATCATCCCGCTGCCCGCCGGCGTCGTGCTCAGGACCTCGACGGCAGGGCGGACGCCTGCGCCGCGCACGATCTGCTGGAGAAAGGCCTCGAAATCGGCGCTGTGGGGGGCGTATGCCGGATCGCCCGCCTGCCCAACATGGTATGCATCGCCCATGTAGGTCCCGCAGAGCAGGACGCGCCCCCGGTCCACGAGGTGCTCGACCGCCAGCGGCCCATCGGCGCCGGTCGCCAACACGGTGTCACGCCCGGCGTGCAGTGGGGTCAGCCACTGCGCGACGGGCAGATCGTACGCGCGCCGGCCCAGGACGAACCTCACCGAAGACTGATCGAGGGTGCGGCGCCCGATCTCGCGGATCCCGGTCAGCTGGGCGAGAAAGCGGTCTTCCGGGTAACGGTACAGGCCATTGCTGCCGTAGGCGCCGCATTCGGACTCGGCGACGAGCACCCCACCGCGCCGCACAAAGGCGCTCAACGCCTCGGCTTGCGGCTCGTCGATCACCAGCACGCGTGGCATAAAGAGGACGTCGAGCCCGTCGAGGCACGCGAGGTGCTCCTCCTCGACCACGGTGTAGGGCACATTGCCGCGCACGAGGGCGCGCGCATAGCCCTCTAGGGCGTGCTGCGCGGTCCTGCCGCTGCCGTCCTGCGCCCAGTGCAAGTAGTAAGACTGCGGGCTGAAATAGATGCCCACCCGTGGCGCGTCCGGCTGGTAGCCGTCGAGCAACGCGGCGTGGCGTCGCAGGATGCCGCCCGTCTTGCGCATCGCCGCCAGGCGCTGCTCGGCAAAGCCGTCGTTGCCGGACAGCCCAAACCCGGCGGATTCACGGCCAAACACCTCGTCCCGCCAGCACCAAAAAAGGATCGTGTCCGCCCCGCCCGCGATGCCGGTCCATACCCAGCGCTGCTGCGGCCCAGGGCGGACAGGGCTGTGCACCTGGAAGCCGCTGGACGCCCGCCCTCCCTGCAGCTCGCTGAGCCAGATGTGCTTCCCACGTGCGGCGGAGGTCAGGTAGCTGAGCCGCGCCGTCAGCGCCGCGTCGTCGGCGCCCTGCCAGACCGGAAAGCTGGAGCAGCCGATGCCGTCCATGTGATCGGCGTAGGTCCAGTCGTTGCCGCGATGGAGCGCTGTGCCCACAGGGTAAGCGTCGCCGTGCATGACCGTCGGCTGCCCGCCATGCACCGTGACCAGGTGATCGGGGTCGAGGGACTTGATCAGGTCATAGCGTGCCTTGCCGTGTTCCGTGGCGCGCCAGGTCATAAAGTGCTCAAAGGCCATCATCTCGGTGTAGGGCCGGTTGGGCATTTTGCCCGGCATCACCTCGTCCCAGGCGCGATAGCGCCGCTGCCAGGCAGCGTTGAGGCCCTCTAGGCCCCCGTAGCGCGCATCCAGCCAGTCGCGAAAGGCGCGCATCGTGTGGGGACAGTAACAGACCAGCCCGTCGGCCTGTACGTTCCAGCGCAGCTCGTTCCACGCATCCCATCCGCGCAGGTTGGGCGCCGCCCGATAGCGGGTCACGACCTGCTCGAGGAAGCCGCGCATGCGCGCCCACACGCCTGGGTGATCGGTGCACCCACCCGGCGTCAGGCCAAAGTGGATCTCGCCGCGGTTCGACGAGATGACTTTGTGGCCCATATTGTCGATCATCTCGCTGCCCGGCACCTCGCGGTGGATCCAATAGGGATGGACCGCCGCGATCGTGCTCAAGACGACGCCCAAGCCACGGTCGTGCGCCATCTCGACCAGGCGATCATAGTCGTCGAACAGGTATTCGCCCGGGCTTGGCTCCACCCAGCTCCAGACGACCCACAGCTGCAGGGTGTTCAGCCCGGCAGCTGCGATCTGCGCTAGGTCATCGCGCCAGTATCGGGGGTTGGGAAAAGGGGGTCGGTAGTACTGCACGCCGAGGTTGATCATGTGCGGTCTCCTGGTGCGATCCTGCCTGAGAAGCAAAGAACGCGCCCAGATCCCGCTCAGACCTGGCGCGTTCCGCCTGTGGTACGTCGCCGTCAGCGTCCCCTACCTGCATCTGCATCCTTCCGTCTACTGGGGAAGCGCAGCGACGCCCGCAGGCTTGAGGTGTCTCCTCACCACGTACGTTCCGCCATTCCTTGTCGGTCGCGCCTCCCCTAGCTGCGCACAAGGATAGCACACAACAGGGGGGATGTCAAAGGTGAGGGCGCCGTCACACTTGTCTCGTGTGCGTGCGCGCTCCTGTGCACGCGACGGGCCCGCTCCCACTGAGGGCACGGTAGTGCCCCCTGGGAACGGGCCCGTTCGACGATGCATCCCGATCGATCGCGATCTACTTTTCGAGCTCGCTCAGTCGCTGCCGGATCGTCTCCAGCTGTTGGCCCAGCCATTCAGCCTGTGTGCGCAGCGCACCAGCCTCCTGTTCGGGGGTCACCGGCGGCGCGTATGCGGGCGGCACGTACGCCGGCCCAAAGGGCTGACGCCAAAACCGCCAGCCGCCTCGTCCGCCGCCGCGCCATCCACCGCCCCAACGCATGCCCATACCCATTCTCCCACCCACGGGGTTCTGGAACCCAGGCACGTCATAGCCAGCGCAGTATCCAGCCGCACGACCGGTCATCGGGCCCATCCCTGCGGGCCCAGTCCTATCACCTCTTGGCATATCGTTCACCTCCTCTCCGCGATATTCTCTGGGGGGCGCGCGTGGCGCTGCCACGTGCGCTTCTCTCTCCAGGTGCGCCCATTATACCACACTAGTTACATTTTGTCAATAGGTAATTCCGGCATTTACGCAGATCGCTGCCGTCCGG
>JAFGIE010000087.1 GCA_016929775.1 Anaerolineae bacterium | reverse complement strand
GTGATGGCGCACAAGTCGGCCCTACGGGACGGCGAGGTGCTGCGCGTGCCGGACTGGGGGGATGCCCCGGGTTCGGGATGACCGTGGCGCCAGCATCGTAGGGACTGGGGGAACCTACGCATGTCGACACCGCTCAACGATCGGGATCGCACGCGCGCGCAGCACCACGGCATGCTCGCCGCGCACACGCCAGGGCGTCCCGTCCTCAGCCGGTTGGAACGGGATCCGCTGGCAGTGCTCCTTGCCGCCCTGCTGCTGTTTCTCCTCCTCGCGCTGGTCCTTGCCTCCTTGTGGCTGCACAGCGCGACGCACGTCTTTCCTGGCGTCGAGAGCCTGGGCGTAGCGCTTGGGGGTCGTTCGCGCGCAGAGGGCGTCGCCGCCCTGGAGCGCGCCTGGCAGGAGCGCGCGGTGGCGCTGGCGGATGGCGATCGGGTGTGGTCGCTTCCGCCGGAAGGACTCGGGCTCCGCCTGGATGCGCAGCAGGTGGTCGACGTTGCCCTCGGGATCGGGGACCCGGCGGCGCACCTGCGCGCGCTCTTGTCCGGCGCGCCGCCGATCCAGGTGACGCCGGCGGTCACGATCGATCGCGCCCGCATGGAAGCGCAGCTGCGGGCGCTGGCGCCACAGGTTGCCGTCGCTCCGATCGACGCGACGCTCCGCGTCACGGGGGCGCGAGTCGAGCAGTCCCCGTCGGTTCCCGGGCGCGCCCTCGACGTAGGCGCGACGGCAGACTGGATCGGCGCGCACCTGCTCGAGTTAGCGGAAGGGGCGCCGGCGCCGCTGGCTTTCTCTGCCGTGCAGGCGCCGGTGACGAACTTGGACGCGCTCGAGGCGGAGGCGAACGCCTGGCTCTCCAACCCGGTCACGATCCGGGCCTTCGATCCGATCGCGGGCGAGTCGCTGTGGTGGACGGCAGAGCCGGACGTGTGGGCGAGCTGGGTGACGCTCGCCTACGACCCAGGCCCGCCGCCTGCCCTGCGCTGGTCGGTGGAGCGCGAACGGGTGCGCGCGTACCTGGCTGGGCGCGCGGGAGAGCTGGGCGCCTCGCGCTACTACCTGGAGGAGGACGTCACAGACGACGTTGCCGCCGCGATCCTGTCGGGGGAATTCCAGGTGACGTTCCGCGTGTACCACCACCCGGGGCAGCACGTGGTACAGGCGGGCGAGACGCTGGCGAGCATCGCGCGCGATCGCGGGTTCCCCTACCCGTGGCTGCAAGAGGCCAACCCCGGGGTCGACCGCCTCCGTCCGGGGCAGACGATCGCCATCCCGTCGCCCGACGTGCTCTTGCCGCTGCCGGTGGTGATGCACAAGCGGATCGTGGTCAGCATCAGCCAGCAGCAGATGTGGGCCTACGAGTGGGGCAACGTGGTCTGGGCGTGGACGGTGAGCACCGGCATCCCCTCGAGCCCGACCTCGCCAGGGGTATTCCAGGTGCAGTCGCACGAACGGGAGGCTTACGCGGCGAGCTGGGACCTGTGGATGCCCTACTTTGTCGGGATCTACCGCCCGGTGCCCTCCTCCAGGTTCATGAATGGCTTTCACGGGTTCCCGACCCGCGATGGCGCGACGCTGCTGTGGACGGGGAACCTCGGTTACCCGGTGACCTATGGCTGCATCTTGCTGAGCACGCAGAACGCCGCCCTGCTCTACGATTGGGCGGAGGAGGGAGTGGTCGTCGAGATCCGTCCGTGACGTTTCACGGATCCTTTACGGTTCGTTCACGCCGATCCTACGCAGCGGGCCCATCAAAAGTGGTACAATGGGAGTAGGTATTTGGCTCGGCGCCCACTGTCAGAGGAGAACGGACCGTGCAGCGACCCAGGAACTTGTCTTCTCGTGCAGACGCGTGCGCGCCGTGGACGCGTCCCTCGCGTCGTGCGACGTGCTGGCGGACGGTCGCGGCGCTGCTAATGGGCGCCTTGCTGGGCGTACTGGCGGGCATGCGCTATGACCTGGCGCTTGGCTTGCCCGAGGGCGCGTCGGCTGTGCTGCAGTCTCTGGCGTTCACGGCAACCTGGACCTGGATGGGCAGCGGCAGCTTGGCTCAGAGGGAGGACGCGCTGCACCTGTCGCCCGACGATCTCTCGCCGACCGGCGACGACCCTGGAGCGCTGAGCTAGCTCGCCACGCGCCCCCTTTCTCGTCCGTCCCACAGCAGACCCGGGATCCACGCGCGACGCGCTCCCCCCTGCGCACGGCTTTCCTCTCCTTCTCAGCGCATGGTCGTTTGCCCCGTTCTGTGGTACAATGCCGCGGTGGGGGGTCGCAGCGTGCCGGCGCCTGCGTACGCACGCCGATCGATCGCCGTGCAGAGACCCACTCGCCAGTCGAGGGAGGCATGTCCATGACCACCACGCAGGAAGCGGCGACAGGCTGGGGCAGGATCGCGCTCTATGACCCGGCGATGGCGTCCCAGGTTGCCGAGATGTTCAACGCATTCAACGAGCTATGGCCCGGCGGCTTCGGAGGGCGGGTGCCCTATGACGCACAACGGGTCCACGACTGGCTCGACGAGACGTCGGCGATCGCCGACCTGATCGCCCTGGACGCGGACGGAGAGCCGGTGGGCTACTGCGGGCTGTACCCGCACTGGCGCGACGCGAACGCGGCGTACGTGAGCGTGTTGGGCGTGGTCCCGCGCGTCAAAGGCCACAAGTACGGCAGGCGGATGTTGCTGCGGGCGATCGAGGTCGCCTGCGAGCGCGGGATCGACCGCGTGGACCTCCACACCTGGAGCGGGAACATGAACGCCGTCCCGCTCTACAAGAAGGTGGGCTTGTTCTGGGTGCCCGAGACGAGCGTCTACATGCAGGACTATGTGCCCGCCCTGCTGCGCATGCCGTTCGCCGAGCCGTGGTTCGCACGGCACCCCGACTGGTATGCCTGCTTCCAGCGCGAGCTGGCGCAGGCGCCCGACCGGCACGTCGTCGCGGGCATGGAGGTCTACGAGTACGTCTTTGAGGCTGGGGCTGACCGACTGACCGGCAGGGTGGACCGCTACGGGTGGGGCTTGTGCGGGGTGGCGCGCGCGCTCGACGGCGAACGCCTGGCGGTCGAGACGCGGCTCGACGCGCACGAGATCCAGATCGGGATCCCGAACGCACTGACGATCGCGATCGAGAATGGCACGGACGGCGATCTGCCGGCGACGCTGACCGTGCAGGGCTATGCCGGGTTGGCGTGGGCGGAGCCCTTTCCGTTGACGGTCGACGTGCCGGCGGGCGCTTCCGTCACTGTGACCCGCGGCTTCGTGGTCGATCGCAGCGCGACGCTCTACAAGCGCGAGGCGTCGGAGGTGGTCCGGACGCGCGTGATCCTGGGTCGCGAGGTGATCGACCTGGTTACCGGCGGCAAGATCCAGCCCGCGGCAGAGCTGGTCGCGCACGATGCGTTCCACGTCGCGCCGCCCGGCGTCGAGACGTCGATCTACCTCGACCTGTTCAACAACGCGACAGAGCCGCTGGCGGGGCACGTAGACGTCTACGCCGAGGGCATCCCGGGCAGCCAACGGTCGGTCCCGTTCGCGCTGGAGGGCAAAGCCGTCTCTGGGATCGTGCTCCCGCTGCACATTCCTGGGGTGCGACCGGAACCGGGCGCCGCGTTGCAGGCGGGCGGCGAGATACATACCGTGCGCGCCACAGCGACGATCGAACGAGATGGCGCCCGCCACGCCATGCCGGTGGTCCGCCTGCCGGTGATCGCCGACAGCGCTGCGCTGGCGACGGTGGTGGAGGGGCAGGATGGGGACCAGATCCGGGTGGTGACCGATCAGCTCCAGGTCACAGCCGACCTGGAGGGCGGCGCCCTGCACCTGCGGCGGCGGTCGCTGCCCGGTCCTGCGCGGCACATCGAGCTCGAGATCGGGCCTCCCTATGGCCTCAACCTCGACCGGACGCTCCGCTATGCGTGGGAGGCCGAACCGAGCGATGGCGCCCTGACGGTCGTGTTGCGCGCTGTGAGCCGGCAGATCCCCGACCTAGAGATCCGCAAGCACATCCGGGTGCGCCCCGGCGCGCGCGAGGTCGAGCACTGGACGACGGTAACCAGCCTCCAGCCGAGCGGCACGCTGTCGGTTGGCGCGCGGGTGCACGTGGGCAGCGGAGGCGGGCTGTCGCTCAACCCGTTCGGCGCCCCTGCCCAGACCTACGTGCCGGTGGACGCGCACGTCTTGGCTGCCGATGCGATCCTGCCCGTGGCTGCCGAGCACCTGCTCCCGCAGGAGGCGGCGGCGTGGCGGGAGACCTGGACGGCAGTCAAGCACCTCGCCGACGGCAGCTTCTCGGCGTGGTTCTGGGAACCGCGCGGCGTCGCGAAGGTCAGGGTCGACGATGGCTTGCTCGCTTCGCTGGACGTGGAGAGCACCGCACTCCAGCCCGGCGAGAGGGTCACGCTCTGCCATATGTGGCACGGGGTGGGCTATGTCTCCCTGCCCGAGGTGCGGCATCGCTGGAGCCAGCTCGTCGGGCGGGTCGAGATCCCGTTCCAGGAGCAGCAGTACGGGCCCCGCAGCGTGCCGCCCGTCGACGTAGGGGTGGTGGGGGACAGGGTCCTGTACACGGGCACGTCGCGGCGGACGCTCGAGCTGCGCGTCGCGACCGCGTACCCCCTGCAGGGGGAGTTGCGGCTGTCGCTGCCGGCGGGGTGGGGAGGGGGCTTGGTAGGGCCTGCGGGCTGCGTCGACGCGCTGCCGATGCCGCGCGCGGCGCCGGGCGAGCCCGCCTCGCTGGAGGTAGAGCTCTCGGTGCCCGAGCGCGAGGCGCGTGCGGCGGCGACGGTCGACCTGTGCTATGAGGGCGAGTTCGAGATGCGCTTCCCGGTCACCTTTTTGGTCGCGCATCCTGGCGCGGTGCGCGTAGAGCGGGGTGAGCTCGCGGGCAAGCCGGTCACCGCGGTGTCGAACGGCGCGCTGCGCTTTCAGGTCTGCGGCGACGTGGGGGGCAACCTGATCCGCCTGGAGGACAGCGATGGACGCACGTACCTCTATGACAACTACCCCGAGGTCAAGCCGCGGTTCTTTGTGGACTATCACATCGGCGGGGTCGAGCCGCTGGTCTTTTGTCCCGGCGACGAGTCGCCGTTCTCCGAGCTGGAGGACGTGACTCTCGAGGTGGTCGAGGAGGGAGAGTGGGGCGGCGTCTGCGCGTCGTGGACGGTGCGCCATCACCGGAGCCTGCGCGGACAGCGCTTCCGCGTGCGCTACCTGGTCGTGCCTGGGTGTCCCGTGGTGCGCGTGCGGCTCGAACACGAGAACCCGGTGCCGCGCCAAGTGCGGTGGATCGGGCTGGTGCTGGTGGACCTCGCGCTGGGGGGCGATCCAGATGGGACGGACATCTGCGTGCCCGGGAGCACGCAGGACTGGGTGCGGCACCGGACCCCGATGCCGTTCGTGGGGCCGATGCACCTGCACGCGCCGTGGTCGTGGGTCGGCAAGGGGGCGTGCTCGCTGACTGCGGTCGTCCCGGAGGGGGTGCACGGGTGCGCCGTCCCCTTTGACCTGGGCATGATGGGCACGTTCCTGGTTGCGGATGTAACGACGGAACCTGAGGGGCGCAGCGTGGTCGAGTACGCGCTGGCGCTCAACCAACCAGCA
The DNA here is from genome assembly GCA_016929775.1 of Anaerolineae bacterium. Next base: position 26,078 of record JAFGIE010000087.1, on the reverse strand, counting down.
GACAGCGCGATGGCGTTGCGCCGGGCGCTGTCCTACACGGAGGGGTGAACCGTGAAGAAGGTAGGGATCGGGGTCTTGAGCCACGCGCACGGTCATGCGGGCGCGTATTGCGAGGTGATGCGGGACTTTGACGACGTCGACCTGATCGCGACGTGGGACGACAACGTCGCGCGGGGCAAGGCGGCAGCGCAGGCCTATGGCATGGCATTCCGCGAGGACATAGACGACGTGATCGACGACCCGCGGGTGGACGCCGTGATCGTCACAGTCGAGACCAATCGCCACGCCGCGTTCGTCGAACGCGCTGCCGTGGCGGGCAAGCACGTCCTGCTGCAGAAACCGATGGCGACTACGCTTGCCGACTGCGACCGGATCATCGAAGCCGTGCAGCGGCACGGGATCAAGTTCAGCATGGCGTTCCAAATGCGGCACGACCCGGTCAACAAAAAGATCAAGGAGCTGGTGGATGCCGGCGCGGTGGGCAAGGTCGCCGTGGTCCGGCGCCGACACGCGATCGACGTGCTGCTCAACCCCGCTTTCGTCAACGGGCCAACGCGCTGGCACCTTGACCCGACGGCGAACGTGGGCATGTTCTTTGACGAAGCCTCGCATCCCGCCGACTGGTTCTACTGGATCTTTGGGCAGCCGCGCAGCGTGATCGCCGAGATCGACAGCGTGGTGACCGACGTCTCCCCAGACGACAACGGCGTGGCGATCTATCGCTTTGCCAAGGGGGAGATCGGCATCCTGCTCAACTCGTCGACGAGCGTGGCGGCGGTGGCGACGACCGAGATCTATGGCGACAAAGGGACGATCATCCAGGACTATGGGGACGCCGTCGCGCTCAAGTCGCCGCGCCCAGAGGGCGTGGCGCCGCTGCGCATGATCCGGAGCGGCGAGGAGCGGTGGACCGAGTTCGACCTGCCGATCCCGGGCTCGCAGCGCGAGCGGTTGATCGCGGTCCCGCGCCCGTTCATCGACTATGTGCGCGGGCTCACAGAGGAGACGATCTCGGCTGAGGAGGGGCGCGTGTCGGTCGAGATGGTCCTCGGCGCGTACCGCTCGATGGCGGAGGGGCGCCGGATCGACCTCGGGTAACGGGCAGAGGGAGGAGGGGCGGATGGCTGGAGCGGCGGCGGAAGGAACAACCTACCGGGCGGGCGTGGTCGGCGCCGGGTCGGGCGGGACGCTGAGCATGCGGGCCCTGGCAGCTTCGCCGCGCTACGAGCTGGTCGCTGTCGCCGACCTCAGCGAGGAAGCGCGGCGGCGAGCAAAGGACGCGTACCCGGAGGTGCGGACGTATGCGACGCACGGCGAGATGCTTGCCTCGTGCGCGCTTGACGTGGTGTGCGTGTCCACATGGCCCCCTTACCACCTCAGCGTGACGCGGGACGCCTTGGCGCACCCGTTGCGCGGCATCCTGGTCGAGAAGCCGCTGGCGGACAATTGGCGCGATGGTCGCCAGGTGCTGCAAGCGGTCCGCGCACGGGGCCTACCCCTCGCCGTGCCGCACGGGTTGCTCGTGGCGGCGCACGTGGGGCAGATCGTGGAGCGCGTGCAGGGCGGCGAGATCGGCAGGCTGGAGCTGATCGAGATCCAGTGTGCGGGGTGGGACATCATCAACGCCGGCATTCACTGGCTAAACTTTGTCGTCGTGGTCACGGGCGGGGAGCCCTTTGGCTGGGTCATGGCGAGCTGCGACAAGCGCACGCGCACGTACCGCGATCGCATGCAGGTCGAGACCACGGCAGTGACCTATGCCCAGTCGCAAAGCGGCGTGCGGGTGGTGATGCACACCGGCGACGACGTGGTCGTGTCGCGCACAGGCAAGGGGACGCTGTTCCGGTTGGTAGGCACGGGCGGGTTGCTCGAGTTCTACGCCTGGGAGCCCCGGTACTGGCTCTTGAACGGGGCGCACCCGAGGGGACGCACGTTCGACGTCGATCCGGGCCCGCGCAGCGCGCACCAGCGCCATCTCGAAGCACTGGCAGGGCAGATCGACCGCGGCGAGCCCGACTATGGCGTCGCAGAGAGCTCGCTGGCGGCGCTCGAGCTGTGCGACGCGGCATACCTGTCCTGCCGGCACGGGTGCAAGGTCACGCTTCCCCTCTCGGCGTTCGTGGCGCCGGAGCCCACGGACTGGGACCCAGGGGCGCCCTACAGCGGCGAGGGCGGCGGGCGGGATGGGCGCAAGCTGTCGTGAGAGGGAGGACAGATGGGCGACCTGAGGAAGCGGGTGTGCGATCTGCTGCGCGCGCTGATCGATCAGGGTCGGACGCGCGTGCTGGTCGCCCCGCAGCGGGCGGCGAGCGGCTACTGGTTCGGCGGGGGCAGCCTGGCGCAGGATGAGGAGGGCCAAGTCTGGCTCACCGGGCGGTACCGCAACTATGGCGACTCGCGCACGGGGCTGCAGGCGGGCGAGCGCGGGCTCATGTGTGCGCTCCTTGTCTCGGTCGACGGGGGGCGGACCTACGAACAGGTGCGGAGCTGGTCCAAGGCTGACCTCTCTCGACCGGGCGCCGAGGTGCTGTCGATCGAGGGCACGGCGCTCCACCGGCGGGCGGATGGCGTGTGGGAGCTCTATGTCTCGTCCGAGAAGGCGCTGCCCTACCCCGAGGACCTGCGTGCTTTTCAGAAGCCAGGCACGGGCGTGTGGACGATCGACCGCATGACGGGGTCGTCGCCCGCATCGCTCGATCCCGCGACGCTTTCGCCGGTGCTGGCGGGCACGGCGCAGCCCGCGTACCTGCACGTCAAGGATCCCGTGCTCTTTGCGCGGGGCAATGGGGCAACGGCGCTGATCTTTTCCTCGCACCCATTCTGCTGGTCCTCCTCCAACACGGGTCTCGCGCTGCGCGAACGCGTGGACGGGCCATTCGTCGTCCAGAGCTGGGAAGTCGTGTCGCGCGGACCGGCGTGGGACGTGGCGGCGACGCGAATCACAGACCGGATGGCGCTGCCGGCGCTAGGCGTCCTGGTGGGGCAGGGCACGCGCTCGGTGTATTTCTACGACGGCGCCGAGTGCCTGCGCGCGCACGACGAGAACCCGTTGGCGCACGTGCGCCCGCGCGGCTTCTCGTGCGAGGAGCTGGGCGGCGCGTTCCTGGGCAGCGACGCCGCCTTCCCGGCGATGGAGCGGCTTTCTGACCTGCAGCCCATGTTCGTCTCACCGTGGGGGACAGGGTGCAGCCGCTACGTGAGCACCTTGGTCACCGAGGACCGGATCCTGGCGGTATGGCAGCAGGGGCAAGCGGACGGCTCTCAGCCCCTGGTGGGGCATCAGCTGCCCATGGAACGGGCGGCGGCGATCCTGGCAGGCGCGGATGCGGAAGGAGGCGGAGCGTGACACCCAAGGACAGCCGGTTGGTCTACTCGACCAACGACCCGGTCGCCGGGAAACGCTGCCCCAAGTGCGGGCGGTACCCGTGCCGCTGTCCCAAGCCGGTCAGCGTGCCCCCGCAGCAGCAGACGGCGCGGATCCAGTGCGAGCGCAAGGGACGCAAGGGCAAGACGGTGACCGTGGTGAACGCGCTGCAGCTGTCGCCCGACGACCTGGACGCGCTGGGCAGGTCGCTACGCAAGCTGTGCGGCGGCGGCGGCACGGTCAAGGAGGGCGCGATCGAGGTCCAAGGGGATCACCGGGAGCGGATCGCGGCAGAACTGCAGCGGCTGGGGTACAAGGTCAAGCACGTCGGAGGCTAGCGTGCGACGGGCGATCCAAGTGGGGGGGAGAGGCGAGGGGCGGACGTGGCGGGCAAGAAACGGGGACGCGCGGGGGGTCAGCGCCAGGGGGTGGACGAGGCGCGAGGCTGCGTGCCGGGCGTGGGTGCGATCTTGGCACGCTTGATGCCGCGCGACAGGACTGAGGCAGGTTGGGACCCGATCCTGGACCCGGCGCCCAAGGCGGCGTGGGAGGTCTGGTACAGGGACACCTTTGATCCCGAGACGAGGCCCAGCGTCGAGGTCCGCGGGCAGGGCTTGGTCGAGGGCTTGACCGAGTTGTGGGCCCGGCACCTGTTCGAGACGGTGCGTCCCGGCGGTGGGGAGAGTTTTTCGCGGTTCCATCTGCGCTGGGAGGGGAGCGCCGTGCAGGTCACCGGGGACCAAGCGGGGGCGGCGCGCCTACGAGAGTGGATCTATGGGCCACAGCAGCACACGACGCACGGCTACCGCGCCGCCGGAGATGCGCGCCTGCTGGACCAGGTCGCAGGCACGCACGCGCAGCTGATCGCGGCAGGGTTGTCGGGAGAGCCGATCCTGCTCGCGGCAGCAGAGGCGGCAGATCGCGCCGAGTTCGAGCGGCGATTGGCGTCGCTGCGCGAGGGTACAGGGACAGGTGTCGTCCCGGCGCCGTAGGCGATCGCTACAGGGGAGAGCCTGCATCGCACAGCGGTAAACCGCCGACTGACACACGGAGGTGATTTATGTCTGAAGGGCAGCATCTGGCAGAGACGTTGGTCGCGTTCTATGCGTACGACAACCACGGCGTCATGACGCCCTTTACGAGCGCTGTCGCCGGGCTGTCTGCGGGACAGGCAGCTGCAGACCCAGGACACGGGCTGCAGAGCGTGTGGGCGTACGTCCATCACGTTCGGTTCTGGCAGGAGGTTGCCTTGCTGCAGCTGCGGGGCCTGCCGGTCGACCGTGCGGCCCTGGGCGGGGAGGATGGATGGCCCGCGGTGCCCGACCCGCCCGAGCAGGCGTCGTGGGAGGCGGCGGTGGCGCGCTCGGCAGCGCTGAACGGCGAGACAGCTGAGCTCGTGGAGGCGTTGAGCGATACAGCGCTGGCGGAGGTCGTGGTGGGGGCCTACGTGATGCGTTGGCAGGTCGTACAGAGCCTGATCGCCCACAATACGTACCACACCTGCTCGATCATCGCCGCGCGGCGCCTGCTGGGCCTGTGGCCCCCGGGTGCGTGAGGCTGGGGGGGCGCGCGCGAGGCGGCAGCAGGAGGAGGCGTGTGAGAAAGCGTTGGAGGGTGGGGCGGCTGTTGCTGCTGCTCTGCTTGGTTGGTATCGCGGCGGGGTGCGATATCCTCGCGGGGTGCGGTCGGCAGGAGGATCAGATGTCGACGGAAGCGACGTATGGAGGGACGCTGGAAGAGATCGTCGGCGGCGCGGAGGTAGAGCGGGTCGCCAGCGGCTTCCAGTTCACAGAGGGACCGGTCTGGGTCCCGGACGGGTACCTGCTCTTCTCTGACATCCCGGCAAACACGATCTACAAGTGGGCGCCGGGCGCGGAAGGGGTCGAGGTCTTTCGTCGACCGAGCGGACACGCGAACGGCTTGACGCTGGACCGGGCGGGCCGACTGGTGGCGTGCGAGCACGACCGGCGGCTGACGCGGACGGAACCGGACGGCTCGATCACGACGCTCGCCGAAAGCTACCAGGGGAAACGGCTCAACAGCCCCAACGACGTGGTGGTCCGCTCGGACGGGAGCATCTACTTGACCGATCCGCCCTACGGTCTGCCCAACCAGGGCGAGGGGAGAGAGCTGCCGTACAATGGCGTGTTCCGCCTCGCTCCTGACGGCACACTGACGCTGCTGGACGACTCGTTCGAACGCCCGAACGGACTGGCCTTTTCGCCAGACGAGCGCGTGCTGTACGTGGACGACACGAGCAGGGGCCACATCCGGGCCTTCGACGTAGGCGCCGACGGCACGCTGTCCAACGGGCGCGTCTTTGCCGAGCTGAAGCGTCCGGGGGCGGACGGCGCGCCCGACGGGATGAAGGTCGACTTGCACGGCAACGTGTACTGCACCGGTCCGGGCGGGATCTGGGTGGTCGCGCCCTCCGGCAGCGTGCTGGGCGTGATCGAGATCCCAGAGGCGCCGGCGAACCTCGCGTGGGGCGACGCGGACCTCAAGACGCTGTATGTGACGGCGCGAACGGGGCTCTACCGGATCCGGCTGACCACAGGCGGCGCGCCGCTGGTCGCGGGCTAGACGTTCGACGTCGCCGCGTGGGACTGGACAAGCCTGGGGCAGCTGCACCGGGTGCGCCAGCCCGTGGGGCACTGGGAGAAGCCAGATCGACCTCTACCTGCGCAGGCTCCGCCTGCTGAATCGCGACGTACGACTGTTCCTCGTCATGTCGGGCGTGATCGGTTTCACGATCATGAACGGCATCTATCCTGTGCTGTTCAACCTGTACCTGCTGCGGTTGGGCTATGGGCCCGAGACGATCGGGGTGGTCAACGCGGTTGGCCCGCTGGCGTACGCGCTCTTTGCCGTCCCGGCGGGCCTGATCGGGGGACGGCTGAGCCCGCATCGGACCATCGCACTGGGCGTGATCGTGTGCCTGGTCTGCTCGGGGCTGCAACCGCTGGTCGGGTTGGCGCCGGCGTCGTGGCAGATGGCGTGGATCTTGGCGACCCAGGCCTGCATCACCATGGGCTTGGCCCTCTATTTCGTCAACGCGTACCCGTTCATGGTCGATGCCACGAGCGCGCGCGAGCGCAGCCATGCCTACTCGCTGCGCATGGTGGTGGACACTCTCTCCGGGTTCCTGGGCAGCCTTGCGGGCGGCGCCCTGCCCGGTCTCGTGGCACGCTGGCTGGGTACAACGCTCGCCGATCCGGCGCCCTACCGCTACGCGCTGATCTTCGCCGCTCTGCTCGGCGCGCCCGCGATCCCGGTTCTGCTCGCGATCCGGGGGACGGCACAGGTGGAGCAAGCCGGCGAGGAGGCGCCGCGCGCGGGCGCGCATGCACCGGTCGCCCTGATCGCCATGATGGCGCTGACGACGGTCCTGCGCGCCGCGGGCGTGGGAACGACGCGCATGTTCTTTAACGTCTATCTCGACGACGGGCTGGGCGTGTCGACCGCGCGCATCGGGGCGCTGGTCGCGCTGATACAGCTCTCGTCGGCGCCCGCGGCGCTGGTCATGCCGGTGTTGGCGGCGCGCTGGGGCTACTACAAGGTCGTGGTCCGCGGGTCGGTCGGCATGATCGCCAGCCTGTTGCCGCTCGCGCTGGTGCCCCACTGGGCGGCTGCGACGCTGGGTCGCATGGGTGTGTATGCCCTCTCGTCGATCACCGATCCCGCGATCGGCGTGTACCAGATGGAAATCGTGCCCCGGCGCTGGCGATCGACCATGGCGGGGGTGTCCAGCGCGGCGCTGGGCCTGAGCTGGACGGCGTTGGCATGGGCGGGGGGATACGCGATCGCCGCGCTGGGGTACGGCACGCTGTTCGCGGGAGCCGGCGTACTGACGGCGCTCGGCACGGTCGCTTTCTGGGCGATGTTCCGCGCCCTGCCGGTGCGAACTGGCGGGGACGAGGAGAGCGACGCCGGATGACGCGGGATCGGTTCGACAACACGCCGGAATTGGGGTAGAATCGGCCCGCAAGACAGAGGACGGTGAGAGGGACGATGGTCGCAACGAATGTGCGTTGGCCGATCGTGCGCGAGTACGATCAGGAGCACTTGGGACGGATCGCGCTGCCCCTGGGCGGGATCGGCACGGGCACGGTTTCCCTGGGCGGGCGGGGCGACCTGCGCGACTGGGAGGTCGTGAACCGCGCCGCCAAGGGGTTCATCCCGGCGCTCGGTTCCCAGGGAGGTCCGTTCTTTGCCCTCTATGCGCAGCCCGAAGGGGAGCCGGCAGTCGTGCGCCTTCTCGAAGGGCCCCTTCCCTTGGAAGCCTACGAGGGGTCGCACGGCAGCCGCGTGCGCAACCACGGGCTGCCGCGCTTCCGCGCGTGTCGCTTTGCGGCTGCCTACCCGCTGGGACAGGTGATGCTCTCGGACGCCGACGTGCCGCTTGATGTCCGGCTGGAGGCTTTCAACCCGCTGATCCCGGCGGATGCAGACCGGAGCGGGATCCCGATCGCGGTGCTCCGCTACGTGCTGATCAACCCCGGGGAGCGTAGGGTGGTCGCCTCGGTGTGCGGCAGCGTGCCCAACTTTATCGGCGTGGACGGTTGGTGTCCGGGACGCGACTGGAAGGGTGATCCCGACTACTCGCTCGGTCCGATCGCCAACCGGAATGCCGTCTGCGCGGGCGCGAACTGCACGGGCCTGCGCATGTGGTCCGAGGGGGTCGATCCCGGCGCCGAGCAGTGGGGGACGCTCGCCCTGGCGACCACGGCAACCGAGGGCATCACCCAGCGCACGTCCTGGGCGCAGCTCAGCTGGGGCGACTCGCTGCTGGACTTTTGGGACGACTTGGCAGCGGATGGCAGGCTCACCGAGCGCGCTGCGAGCGGGGTCGACGCGCCGGTCGGCTCGCTCGCGGTCCAGGTCGAGGTGCCTCCTGGGGCGCAACGCGAGGTCACGTTCGTCTTGGCGTGGCACTTTCCCAACCGGCGTACGTGGCAGCCGCGCGCCCCCTCCCCGAGCTGCTGCGCGCCGGGGGAAGACCTGGATCGCGTGGGCAACTATTACGCGACGCAGTACCGCGATGCGTGGGACGTGGTGGAGCGGGTGGCGCCGGCGCTGCGGGCGCTCGAGGACGAGACGGTGCGCTTTGTGCGTGCCTTCTGCGAGAGCGACCTGCCGCCGGCGATCGCCGAAGCCGCGCTGTTCAACCTCAGCACGCTGCGGACGCAGACCTGTTTCCGGACCGAGGACGGGCGGTTCTACGGCTGGGAGGGGTCGTGCGACACGTGCGGTTGTTGCTACGGATCGTGCACGCATGTGTGGAACTATGAGCAGGCGACCGCGTTCCTCTTTGGTGCGCTCTCCCGGTCGATGCGCGAGGTCGAGTTCGCACACGCCACCGACGACGAGGGGCGCATGAGCTTTCGCGTCCAGCTCCCGCTGTCGCGCGCGCAAGAGTTCGGCAGGGCGGCTGCTGACGGGCAGATGGGGTGCCTGCTCAAGCTGTACCGCGACTGGCAGCTCTCGGGCGATGACGACATGCTGCGCGCACTGTGGCCCAAGGCGCGGCAGGCGCTGGCTTTCTGCTGGGTCGAGGGCGGGTGGGACGCGGACCGTGATGGCGTCATGGAAGGCTGCCAGCACAACACCATGGACGTCGAGTACTATGGCCCGAACCCGCAGATGGGCGCCTGGTACCTGGGTGCGCTGCGCGCGGGGGAAGAGATGGCGCGCTACCTGGGCGACGGGGAGTTCGCGGACACCTGCCGCCAGTTGTTCGAACGAGGCAGCGCGTGGATCGACGACAACCTGTTCAACGGCGAGTATTACGAGCACGAGATCAGGCCTCCGCCCGCCGGCGCGACGATCGCGCCGGGCTTGCGCGTGGGCATGGGGGCAGAGGAGCTGGGCGAACCGTCGCTGCAGCTGGGCCCCGGGTGCCTGGTTGACCAGCTGGTGGGGCAGACGGTGGCGCACGTGTGCGGTCTGGGTTACCTGCTCGATCCCGATCACGTGCGCGCTGCGCTGCGGAGCGTGCTGCGCTACAACTACCGGCAGGGCTTCCACGCGCATTTCAACCACATGCGCAGTTTTGTGCTGGGCGACGAAGCAGGTCTGCTCATGGCGTCCTATCCACGGGGCAGGCGCCCCCGGCGACCCTTCCCGTACTACACGGAGGTGATGACCGGCTTTGAGTACGGCACGGCAGCGCACATGCTGTACGAGGGCATGGAGGACGAGGGACTGCAGTGCATTGCCGCGATCCGCGACCGCTACGACGGGCGGAAGCGCAGCCCGTTCAACGAGGCCGAGTGCGGGCATCACTATGCGCGCGCCATGGCCTCGTGGGCGGCGATGCTGGCATGGACCGGCTTTCACTACTCTGCCGTCTCGGGCGCGATGCGGTTTGCGGCGCGCGAGGGGACGCACTTTTGGTCGACCGGCGACGCGTGGGGGACATGCCAGCAGCGCGCCTGCGCGAGGGGCGTGACGGTTACGCTCGAGGTGCTGGGCGGGCGCGTCGCCGTGTGCCGGTTGGCGCTGACCGGCGTTGGGGCTGCAGAAGGGGACGCGGCGCGCGTGCTCACGGGGGGCGAGCGCGCCACCTGGATCGTTGTGCGGGGCGCCAACTAGGCCCTGCTCGCCGATTCGCAGCGACGAGCGCTGGGAGGCGAGATCGGGGAGGCGCGGCGCGCCGGTCGCGCTCCCTGTCGAGCCAGAAGACAACCTGACCGCCGCGCTCCGCGCACGCCTGGGCGCATGAACGTCCTATAACCGCCGCTCATCACAGCACGCTACCTGGGAGACGCACGTGGTGACACCTGAAAGCTCGCTCTCGGTCGAGGTTCCGGCTGTGGCAAGGGTCCCCAAGTGGGCGCAGGCCACAGCGTACTATTTGGCGTTCATCGCGATCGGGATGGTCACCGCTTCGCTGGGCCCGACGATCGCGGGGCTGGCGGAACGGACGGGCACGACGCTGGGCCAGATCAGCATCCTGTTCACGGCGCGTGCGTTGGGGTACCTGGTGGGTTCGTTCTCTAGCGGGCGGCTCTACGACCGCCTGCCCGGGCATCCGCTCATGGCAGGCGCAGTGGCGCTGATGGCGCTCAGCATGGCGCTGTCGCCCGTGATCCCGGTGCTATGGCTGGTGGTGATCGTGTTCGCGATCACCGGGCTCACAGAGGGCGCGATCGACGTCGGCGGGAACGCTCTTCTGGTGTGGGTGTATGGCGCGCGGGTCGGGCCCTACATGAACGCGCTCCACTTTTTCTTCGGGATGGGCGCCTTTGTCGCTCCGGTCGTGATCGACCAGATCCGGGGGCGGACATCAGACCTGCGGTTGGCGTACTGGGCGATCGCGGCGCTGGTGCTGCCCGCCGCGGCGTGGCTGGCGCGCGTGCCCAGCCCGCGCGCAGCGCACAGCACGGAGGACGGGGCGGGCAAGGGCGGGGGCGGCGTGCTGCTTGCCCTGTTCGTGGCGTTCTTTTTCCTCTACTCGGGCGCGGAGGCGAGTTTCGGCGGCTGGGTATACACCTATGGGATCGCGATGGGGCTGGCAGATGACGCCGCTGCGGCATACCTGACCTCGGCTTTCTGGGGCGCGCTGACGGTGGGGCGCCTGCTGGCGATCCCGATCGCGGCGCGCTTTCGGCCAAGGCAGGTCCTGCTCGGCGACCTGGTCGGCAGCGTGCTCAGCGTGGGCGCGATCCTGCTCTACCCCGGATCGGCTGTGGCGCTGTGGGCGGGGTCGCTGGGCCTCGGGCTGTGCATGGCGTCCGTGTTCCCCACCCTGGTCTCGCTTGCCGAGCGGCGCATGGCGGTGACAGGGCGGGTGGCGGGGTGGTTCCTGATGGGCAGCAGCGCCGCCGGCATGTCGGTGCCCTGGCTGATCGGGCAGATGTTCGAACCGCTGGGCCCGCGCGTCGCGCTGACGACGATCGAGGTCGTCCTGGTGCTCGCCTTTGGCATCTGGGCTGTGCTGTCTTTCGGCGCGCACAGCAGGGAGACGGCGTGAAGGCATGGGATCGGCGCACCCCACCTTCACGCACGGCGATCTCGTACAAGACGACGGTGGAGGCTGAGATGAGATCCAACGACCAAGAGCCGATCGTGCGCATCTCGTGCGCGGGACGCGCCGCTCCGCCGGCGTGGGCGGTTCGCCAGCGCCACCTGATCGAGCTGATGGACCGGGCTGCGGTCGACTTTTGCCAGGCGTACACGCGCCCGGACGGGACGCTGATCTGGCGCGACGCGTGGCCCGGGATGGACGGTTCTGACGACGCGTACGAGAGCTTTGTGACCTTTCCGCTGTTCTATGTCGTGGGGGGCGGCGAGCACGTGCACCAGTTGGCGCGCCGCGAGTGGAGCGCCCTGACCTGGCAGTTCACGGGATATGGGCAGGTGTACCGCGAGTTCGACGCGTACTATGACTGGATGCACCACGGCGAGAGCTACACCTACCTGGCTTACTTGGCGCTCGCAGACCCGTACCAGCACATGGACCGGACGCGACTGCTGCGCTTCGCCGCGATGTACAACGGAGAGGACCCCGAGGCGCCCAACTGGGACGCAGCGCTCAAGATGATCCGCTCCCCGATCAACGGCAGTCGTGGGCCACGCGCCGAGATGACGGCAGAGGACTGGGTCACGCACCGTCCGATCCTGGCGCACTATCTCTCGCCGTACGAGGACGTGCCGGGCCACGCGTGCAGCGACCCGCTGTGCGTGCTCGACTGGACCGATGATGCGGTGTTTGCCCAGATCCTGGCGCTGATGAACGAGCGCATGGTGCCCGGGGACGTGCCGCTCAACCTGAACGCTACGAGCCTGATGACGGAGGCGTTCCTCTACACGGGCGAGGAAAAGTACCGCCAGTGGGTGCTCGAGTACCTCGCAGCGTGGCAGGAGCGCACGGCGCGCAACGGCGGGATCATGCCCGACAATGTGGGTCCGTCGGGCGAGATCGGCGAGCGGATGGGCGGCAAGTGGTGGGGCGGGTACTATGGCTGGCGATGGCCTCACGGGGCGTGGATCATCCTCGAGTCCACGTTGATCGCGGGCTGCAACGCCATGCTGCTGACCGGCGACCCGTCGTGGCTCGACCTGCACCGCTCGCAAGCGGACCTGCAGTGGTCGCTGCGCGAGGAGCGCGACGGGCAGATCGTCGTGCCCTTCCGTTACGGGGATGCGGGGTGGTTCGACTATCGTCCCCTGGAGGGGCGGCACTATGTCCACCTGTACCACATGACGCGCAGCGCTGCGGACCTGGCGCGGCTCCGGGAGCGGTTCCCCGACCGGTCAACTTGGTACGATCGACCGCTGCGGCTGGGCAAGGCGGGCCACTTTTGGCCCGAGCCCTGGTATGGCTACCTGGCAGGGGAGCACCCGGGGTACCCAGAGCAGGTGCTCGACGACACTTACCAGGGCATGTGCCAACGCCTGGACCGGATCGACGGCGATGACTGGTCGCAGGTGGCGTCATGGGACGTCCACCACTGGCAGGATCTCAACCCTGTCATCCCGGAGGGCCTGGTCCAGATGACGATGGGCACGCCGGCGGCGATCTACCACGGGGGGCTGCTGCACGCCAGCGTCCGCTACTTCGATCCCGCAGCGCGCCGCGCCGGGCTGCCGCCAGGGGTGGCGGCGCTGGTCGAGGCGATCTCGGAGGAGGGCGTCCGGGTGCGGTTGGTGAACGTGGACCCGCTTGCGCCGCGGGACGTGCTGCTGCAGGCGGGGGCGTACGGCGAGCACCGCTTCACGGAGGCGCGCGTCGCGGGGGGAGGCGCGCCGCTGGCGATCGGCGACCGCTACTTGACCGTGCGGCTCGGGCCTGGCGCAGAGGCTCGCCTCGACCTGGGGATGGCGCGCTATGCGAACGTGCCGAGCTATGCATTCCCGCCGCCCCTGCGCCCGTCGTCTGACTAGCGTGCCACGGCTCATCCGAACAGAGGAGGGGGAACGATGGAAGGCAAGGTTCTGTATCACGAACGACCGGGCAGGGCGAACACGGACGCGACGCTGCGCGTCGCCCGCGAGCGCGCCGAGGCGCTTGGCATCAAGCAGGTCGTCGTCGCCTCGAGCCACGGCTACACGGCAAAGCGGGCACACGCGCTCTTTGCCGGGCTGGACGTGCGGCTGATCGCAGTCTCGATCTGTGCCAGTTTCGAGGATCAGGGATGGACCATGTCGCCGGAGGAGCGCGCCGAGCTGGAGGGATTGGGGATCGCGGTCCTCACCTGCCTGCACGCGCTCGGCGACGACGTCAGCGATGCCTTTGACGTGCGCGCGCCCAACCGCATCGTGCGCGAGACGCTGTACTGCTTTTGCCAGGGCATGAAGGTGGCAGTCGAGGTCGCGCTGATGGCTGCCGATGCACAACTGCTCGACATGTCCCGCGAGGCGATCGCGATCGCCGGGACAGACGAGGGCGCCGACACCGCGCTGGTGTTGATGCCCGCGTACGCACGCAAGTTCCGCGATCTAGAGATCCGTGAAGTATTGGCCAAACCAAGGAGGGCGCGATGAAACTCAACATGGTCCCGGCGCGACGGCAGAACCTCGACCTCAAGTGCGAGGTGCTGCGCGTGACGGGCGCGTGGCTGGCAGGAGCGTAGCATGGACAAGCGTGTGCTGGTGGTGAGCCAGAACGACAAGTGGCACAAGATGGAAGACCTGGGCGATCAGATCGCGGGCTGGGCGCGCACGCTCGAGGGCGTGCAGGTTGGGGTCTCTCACGACCGCAGCGTCCTGGGGCGCGCCGCGCTGGATACCTATGACGTGTGCGTGTTGTGCACGTCGATGGAGGGCCTGACGGACGCGGAGGAGGTTGGGATCGCCCGCTACGTCGACGCGGGCAAGGGCCTGATCGGGATCCACGCGGCAACCGTGATCGACGAGGGGCGCGAGACCTTGATCGACGTGATCGGGGCGCGGTTCGACCATCATCCGCCCTACGCCTCGTTCGACGTCCGCGTCATCGCCCCCGACCATCCCGTGGTCGCCGGGCTGGGGCACATGACTTTCTCGGACTAGCTGTACGTGTTGGACCGCACCCCGCGCGACGCGACCGTGCTCGCGGTGACCGAGTGGGAGGATGCGGTCCAGCCGATGGTCTACACCAAGACGTACGGAGCGGGACGGGTGCTGTACATCGCCCTGGGGCACGATGCCGCGACCTATGCGCACCCGGCTTTCCGGCAGATGGTGATCCAAGGGCTGCGGTGGGCGTGCAGTGTGGCCTAGGCGCCGCGCGATGGCGAGGAGGGCAACCTGGTGGACAAGCCAACGGTCCGCATTGGCCTGATCGGCGCTGGCTATGTCGCCGACATCCACGCCCGGTCCTACGCGCACGTGGCGCGCGATGGGGAGGGCAAGCCGGTCGAGGCTGAGCTGGTGGCGGTGGCGGCGTCGTCGTCCGAGAGCGCGGCGCGGTTCGCGCGTACGCACGGCATCCCCGCCGCCTACGACGACTACCGCCGCATCCTGGCGCGGGACGACGTCGACGCGGTGGACGTCTGCACGCCGAACGAGCTGCACGAGTCGATCGTGGTCGCAGCAGCGCGCGCCGGCAAGCACGCGCTGTGCGAGAAGCCCCTGACCGGGTACTTTGGCGGTCCAGGAGCGGCGACCCCGGTCGGAGCGACGCCCAGGTCGTGGATGCGCGCCGCGGCGCTGCGCAGCGTCGATCGAATGATCGGAGCGGCGCGCGGCGCCGGGGTGACGTTGGGATACGCCGAGAACTGGGTCTACTGCCCTGCGATCCAGCGCGCACTGGGCTTGGCGCAGGCTTCGGGCGGCACCGTGCTCGAGATCCGAGCGGAGGAGAGCCACAGCGGTTCGCACGCGCGCTACGCCAAGGAGTGGGCGCGCGCGGGCGGCGGTTCGCTCATGCGGCTCGCCCCGCATCCGATCGGAGCGGCGCTCCATTTCAAGGCGCGCGAGGGGATGTGGCGCGACGGGCGCCCGATCCGGGCGAGCTGGGTGACAGCCGAGGTCGCGCGGCTGGACCGGGTGCCATCCTTCCTTGCGGAGGACGTGCATTGGGTGGTCGACGACTGGGTCGACGTGGAGAACTGGTGTGAGGCGATCATCGGCTTTGAGGATGGCACGCGCGCCGTGGTGCACGCCGCGGACGTGTCGCTGGGCGGGATCGAGACGCCCTTTGAGGTCCGCATGTC
Source organism: Anaerolineae bacterium (assembly GCA_016929775.1). Next base: position 10,574 of record JAFGIE010000087.1, on the reverse strand, counting down.
GACCGGTCGGATCGTGTGCAACGTCAGCCACAGCGGCGCGATCCGGGCATTTGCCCCGGATCCGGGGCTGTGGGGGGACGCGTACCTGATGGAAAAGGCCGACCACCGCGGAGGATGGAGCTACCCGAGCGTGGACGAGCACTGGATGCTGGGCTACCCTCACGAGATGGCGGACTTTTGCGGGGCTGTGGCTTACGACCGCGCGCCGATCTCGACGGTGGACCTGGGGCGAGAGGTGGTAGACGTGATCTATGCCGCCTACCAGTCCGCCGAAGAGGGGCGGCGGATCGATCTGAGGAGGGAAGGTGGCGCCTGATCTGTCGGGCAAGGCGGCGGTCGTGATCGGCGGCAGCGGCGTGTTGTGCGGGGCGTTGGCGCGTGGGCTGGCGCGACAGGGCGCCGCCGTCGTCGTGGTCGGGCATTCACGTCCCGACCGAGCACAGCGGGTGGTCGACCAGATTCTCGACGCCGGAGGGCGCGCCATGGCGGCGCAGGCGGACGTGCTGGACCGGCGCTCGCTGGAGGGCTTGGCTCAGCAGACGCTGGATGCCCTGGGGCGGATCGACGTGCTGATCAACGGCGCAGGGGGCGCCAAGCCGGAGGCGACGACGAGTGCAGCGCTCCCCTTCTTCGATCTGCCCAAGGAGGCGGTACAGTGGGTGTTCGACTTGAACTTCCTGGGGACCTTCCTGGCTTGCCAGGTCTTCGGGCGGCACATGGTCGACGCCGGCGCGGGCCACATTGTCAACATCTCGTCGATGGGCGCGGAGCGACCGCTGACGCGCAGCGTGGCGTACTCGGCGGCAAAGGCGGCGACCAGCAACTTTACGCAGTGGCTGGCAGTTCACATGGCCCACAACTACTCGACCCAGATCCGGGTCAACGCCATCGCCCCGGGGTTTTTCCTGACGGAGCAGAACCGGTTCCTGCTCACCGATCCAGCGACAGGCGAGCTGACGCCGCGCGGGCGGTCGATCATTACTCACACGCCGCTCGGGCGGTTCGGCGACCCGGAGGACCTGGTAGGCACGCTGCTCTGGCTGCTGTCCGACGAGGCGTCCTTTGTCCACGGGATCGTGGTCCCAGTGGACGGCGGGTTCTCGGCGTACAGCGGCGTGTAAGGGGCGAGAGGGAGGTGTGGGCATGGGCCTGATCGTGGACCGACCGCTGGCGGAGCGGTGGCGCGCGTCGTTCGCGTGGAGTAGGGCGCACGGGGGACCTGAGCTGGCGGTACGGCGGTTCCGGCGCCGCTTCGCGCTGCCCGAGGCGCCGGACGAGTTCGTGGTCCACGTCTCGGCGGACAGCCGCTACCGCTTGTGGGTGAATGGGCAGCGCGTGGGCCGAGGCCCGCTCAAGGGCACACTGGCGCACTATGCCTACGAGACCTACGACCTGGCGGCGTACCTGCGCGCGGGCGAGAACGCGATCGCGGCGGAGGTGTGTCATTTCGGCGCCGATGCGCCCACGGGCGAGGTGCACTCGGCGCGCCCGGGCTTGCTTTTCCAGGGGCCCGCAGATGCAGGGCTCGATACGCCGGGCGCCTGGGCCGTGCAGGTCGACCGTTCGCTCGCTCCGGACAGAACTCCCTACATCGCCAACGCCCACCGCTTTCAGGGATACTGGGAGCGGGTCGACGTCCAGCGCTACCCGCGCGGCTGGACCGAGGTGGACTATGACGACGGCGCCTGGGAGCCTGCGGTGAGCTCGGGCCCGGCGGACGTGCCTGGGTTGTGGGGCGAGAGCAGCCGCTACCAGTCGCTGGTTCCGCGCGACCTGCCCGCGCTGGTGGAGGAGCCGCGCGCGTTCGCGGGCGCGTGGTTGGCCGATGGCGCTAGATTGGAGCTGGTGGATCGCAGCGTAGGCTGGGAACTCGACGCGGGCGAGGGGGGGGAGATCGTGCTCGACGCGGGGGCGCTGACCACCGCCTACCCGGTACTGCGCCTCGAGGGCGGCGCCGGTCGCACGGTCGAGGTGGTCTATGGCGAGTGCCTGCTGCGCATCGAGGACCGCTCGGGGTACCAAGTGCCGGTCAAAGAGGTGCGAGACGACCGGTCGTGGGGCGACGTACACGGCTACCGCGACACGCTGGCGCTGGACGGGGAGGCGTTCTGCTACGAGCCCTTTCACTGGCGCACGTTCTGGTATGTCAAGATCGTCATCTCTAGCGGTCCGACGCCGGTCGCGCTGCGCGAGGCTTCGTACCGCTTTACCACGTACCCACAGGAGCTGCGCGCCGCGTTTGCGGCGGATCTCGTGGACAGCGACGCGATGTGGGAGATCAGCTGGCGCACCCTCCAGCTCTGCGCGCACGAGACGTACGAGGACTGTCCCTACTATGAGCAGCTCAACTATGTCGCCGACAGCCGCTTGCAGGCGCTGTGCAGCCTCGTGCTGGCGGGCGAGACGGCGCTCCCCAGGCGGACGATCCGGCTGTTCCGCGACTCTGTTCGCCCAGATGGCCTCGTCTGCAGCCGCGTGCCCTCGGTCGTGCCCCAGATCCTGCCCTACTTTGCCCTGATCTGGGTGCTCATGGTGGCGGACTATTGGGAGTACGTCGGCCCCGTGGAGCGGGCGTTCGTGCGCTCCAACCTGCACGTCGTGGACGGCGTGCTGTGGTTCTTTCGCGAGCGGCTGCGCGACGACGGCTTTGTGGGCTTGGTCCCGCCCTGGAACATGGTCGACCGCGCCCCGGGGTGGGAGCGCGGGGAGCCGCCCGCGATCCGCGAGGGTGGGTCCACGTACCTGACCTGTCTGTACATCCACGCCATGGATGCGGCAGTGCGCCTGCACAGCGAGGCGGGCGAACCGGGAGACGCCGACCGCTGGCGCGCGCTGTCGGACGCGCTGCGCGCGGCGGTCCGCCACGGGGCGTGGAGCGAGCGCGAAGGCCTGTACCTGGAGGGACCTGGACGGACAGACGACGTGCTGTCACAGCACAGCCAGGCCCTGGCGATCCTGTCGGGCGCCGCTACAGGAGAACAGCGCCGGCGCATCCTGAGCAGGCTGACCAGCGATCCCGCCCTGCACCGCATGCAGTTCATGCAGAGCTACTACCTCGCGCGGGCGCTGGAGGTCGCAGGCGGGTACGAGGCCTTTGACCGGCACGTGCTCTCCTTGTGGCGCGAGGCACTGGGCAAGCGCGTCTCGACGTGGCCCGAGTACCCCGATCCAACGCGCAGCGACTGTCACGCCTGGAGCAGTTGGATCGCAGCCGATTTCATCCGGTGCGGGCTGGGCATCCGTCCCTACCGCCCCGGTTTCGAGGAGATCCTGATCGCGCCGTGTACCGAGATCGGCGCGTACGCGCGCGGGTCAGCGCCCACGCCGATGGGCCAAGTCCGCGTGGAGTGGCGGCAAGACCCGGTCAGCGGCGTGGTGCACCTGGAGGCAGAGACGCCGGCGGGCGTGCCGACCCGGGTCCGTCTGCCGGGGCAGGTGCTGCGCTTGTACCGGGATGGCGGGCGGATCGTGCTCTCGTCGGACGAGGGGTGAGCGAGCAGGATGCCCGCCGCGCTCCGCCGGACGGGCGCTAGGGGACGATCCGCGCGAGACTGTGGACAGCTGCACGAGGGAGGACGACGATGCCACGGAGGTTGGCGATCACGGGACCCTACCAGGTCGAGGTGCTCGCGTACGAGGACCCGCCGCTGGGCGAGGGGGAGGTGCTGGTCGAGACCGAGCTAGCTTCGGGCAAGCACGGCACGACCTTTGGGATGTTTGACGGTCGCACGTTTGCCGGGCAGCGGTTCGACCAGGAGATGCGGCTGTTCGTGCCGGACGAGCATGCGGGCGAGCGAGAACCGGCTGGACCGCACAACGCGGGCACGACGGGCGTGGGCATCGTCGTCGCGGTCGGTCCTGGCGTCACCCGCTGGCGCGGGGGCGAGCGCGTGTTCGGGTTCATGGACGTCCGCGAGACCAACATCTGTCGCGAAGACCGGCTTTGGGCGCTCGGCGAGATCGATCCTCTCCTCGCGCTGTGCGTCGAACCCGCGTATGTGTCCTTCCACTGCGTGCGCGAGTCGGGCCTCCGGTACGGGGACAGCGTGGTCGTGATCGGGCTCGGCGGGCTGGGGCTGTTGGCAATGCGGATGGCGATCCAGGGCGGCGCGGAATGGGTGTGTGCCGTGGATGTGCTGCCCGGGCGGCGCGCGTGGGCGGCGCAGAATGGCGCCGACCTGGTGCTGGACCCGGCGGCGACCGACGTGGCGCTCGAGGTCCATCGCCGGACGGAGGGCAAGGGCGTCGACGTGGCGATCGAACTCGCGGGCGCGTATCCGGCGCTCGACACGGCGATCCGGTCCGTGCGCGTCGGGGGTACGGTTTGCTCGGCGGGCTTTTACCAGGGCGAAGCGCACGGCATGTGGCTGGGGCGCGAGTGGCATCACAACCGCTTGACGATCGTCGTCCCACACGGCTGTGGGTGGGGACACCCGCCGCGCGACTATCCACGCTGGGACGAGCGGCGCGCGTACGCGTGCATCGTGAGCATGATGCGCCAGGGCAAGCTCAGCGCACCAGGCCTGATCCAGCCGGTGGTCGCGCTCGACGAGGGTCCGGCGGTCTTTCGCCAGATCCGCGAAGCGCCCGACACCGTGATCAAGTACGCAGTCCACTTTGACTAGAGCGCTCGAGATCGAGGTGGAGGATCACCCACGATGAACTATGTGTTCTTTTTCCCGGACGAGATGCGTGCGGAGAGCGTGTCGTGCTATGGACACCCGCTGGCGCAGATGCCCAACTATGACCGGATGGCGGAGGAGGGGGTGCGGTTCGACCAGTGTCACGTGCAGCACCCGGTGTGCTCGCCCTCGCGATGCAGCCTCATGACCGGCTGGTACCCGCACGTCGCCGGGCACCGCACGCTGTGGAACCTGCTCCAGCCGCACGAACCGAGCCTGTTCCGTTACCTGCGCGAGCGAGGCTACCACGTCGAGTGGTACGGCAAGAACGACCTGTATGCCCCGGCGAGCTGGTCGAGCGCCGTCGATCGCTTCGATGACCCACCGGGGGGACACGCCAGCACCAACCCGTTTCGCGCGGGGGAACCGGGGTACTACTCGTTTCTGCGCGAGCCCCTGCCGGGGAGCGTGCACGGCACGCACGACATGCAGCGCGTGCAGGCTGGGATAGACTTTCTGCGCACGCGTGGCGCGGAGAGCCAGCCGTTCATGCTCTACCTGCCGCTGTCGATGCCCCATCCAGCCTACACGGCGCCCCAGCCCTACCACGACATGATCCGCCCCGAGGACGTGCCCGTGCTGCGCCCTGCCGAGCTGGCGCGCAAGCCCGACTACCATCGCCTGATCCGGCAGTATCGCGACCTGGAGGGCGTCCCCGACGAGGTCTTTGCCAAGATACAGGCTGTGTACCTGGGGATGTGCAGCTATGTCGACTGGATGCTGGGACAGCTGCTCGACGCGCTCGACCAGACGGGCCTTGCAGAGGAGACGTGCGTGATCGTCTCGGCGGACCACGGCGACTGGGCGGGCGACTATGGCCTGGTGGAAAAGTGGCCCAGCGCGCTGGACGACACGATGACGCGCGTGCCGCTCCTGATCCGGATGCCCGGGAACCGCGCAGGGCACGTCGTCGAGGAGCAGGTCGAGCTGTTCGACGTGATGCCCACGGTGCTGGAGGGGGCGGGCATCTCGGCGCGCCACACGCACTTTGCGCGATCGCTCATGCCACAGCTGGGGGGCGCGCCGGGGGACCCGGAGCGGGCGGTATATGCCGAGGGAGGGTATGACACGCACGAGGCGCACTGCTTTGAAGGACGGGGCAACGCCGCGATCTTTCGCGATCCGTCGCAGATCTACTATCCCAAGGGCCTGCAGCAGCAGGAGCGTCCGGAGAGCGTGTGCCGCGCGACGATGATGCGCACCCGCACGCACAAGCTCGTGCGCCGACCGCACGGCGTGAGCGAGCTGTACGACCTGGCGCGCGATCCGCGCGAGCTGTCGAACATACACGGCGATCCAGGCTATGAGGGCGTGCAGGCAGAGATGGAGCTGCGCATGCTGGACTGGATGATACACACCGCAGACGTGACGCGCGTGGACGAAGATCCGCGCGGTCTGCCGCCCAGGTAGGAGAGTAGATCCATGGAACAGGGCTGGTGGGAGGCATATCAAGATGCGGTGTCGGCGCTCACGGCGGCGCTCGACCGGGCGGAGGTGCGGGCGCTGGTCGACGCGATCCTCGACGCGTACCGCGACCGGCGGCTGGTGTTCATCGTGGGCAATGGGGGGAGCGGAGCGAGCGCGTCGCACCTGTGCGAGGACCTCGGAAAGGGCACGATCACCGACCTGGAGGGGCAGCCGCGGCTCCGCGTGATCAGTCTGACGGACAATGCCCCCTACATCCTCGCCTGGGCAAACGACGAGGGATATGACCGCATCTTTGTGGAGCAGCTGCGCAACCTCGCCGAGCCGGGCGCGCTGCTGATCGCGATCAGCGGGTCGGGCAACAGCCCGAACGTGCTGCGCACAGTCGAGTACGCCAACGCGGCGGGAATGCGCACGTTTGCGGTGTGCGGCTATGACGGCGGAGCGCTCAAGCAGATCGCGCAGCAGAGCCTGCACGTGCCCTCTGAGGACATGGGGATGGTGGAAGCGGTGCACAGCGTGGTCTTTCACTACCTGGTCGACGTCCTGCGCGAGTCCTTTGCGGCACTCTCGGCGTCGTAAGCCCAGCCAGGGGACCCGGCACCGACCGGGCAGAGGGCAGGAGGAGGTGGAAATGGACAGTCGCACGGTGGTATCGCGGACGATCCGGTTCGAGGGCGCTGACCGGCTGCCCTACGACCTGCCCGCGCCATACGGCACCGACTTTGCGTCGGTCGGCATGTCCCCTTCGCCCGACCATCGCCCGCCCAGCGGCAGGGATGAGTGGGGTGCAGTGTGGGAGAACATCGGCGTGTGTGCCCTGGGGCAGGTCCGCGACCCGCCGCTGAAGGAGTGGGACCAGCTAGCGGCGCTGCACGTGCCCGACATCACGGAGCCCCGGCGATGGGCGCACGTGGAGGGGGCGCGGGAGCGCGCGGGGGACAAGTTCCTGCTGGCGAGCGGCATCTCGATCTATGAGCGGGTCCATTTCATCCGTGGCCTCGAGAACACGTGGCTGGACATCTATGACGCGCCGGACAAGCTGGGCAGGTTGGTCGACATCCTGGTCGACATGAACCTGTACGCGATCGAGCGCTACGCCAAGGCGGGGGCGGATGGTTTTATCTTTTGCGATGACTGGGGACTGCAGGGCGGTCTCATGATCGATCCCGCGGCGTGGCGCGCGATCTGGAAACCGCGCTACGCGCGGATCTATGCTGCGGCGCACCAGGCGGGCATGCTGACCTTTCTGCACAGCTGTGGGTACATCGTCGACATCCTGGACGACCTGATCGAGATCGGCCTCGACGTGGTCCACATGGACCAGCAGGAGAACATGGGCCTGGTCACGCTGGGCGAGCGTTTTGGCGGACGGCTGACCTTTTACTCGCCGGTCGACATCCAGAACACGATGGTGCGCGGCACGCTCGACGAGATCCGGGCGTACTGCCGGCGCATGGTCCAGCACCTCGGGCGCCCGGAGGGGGGATTCATCCCGCGCTGGTACAGCGACCCGGTCGGGGCGGGACATCGCCAGGAAGCGATCGACGCCATGTGCGAGGAGTTCCTGCGCCTCAGTGCGGCGCATCGGCTGGCTGTATAGCCTGGAGCGGGATCCCGGAATGCGACAGTCCGCGGCAGCGCTCAACGCTGCCGCGGACTGTGTTTGTCCATGCACGATCGCGAGGCGTCCTAGAGGACCCGCGTCACCTCCAACCAGTTATCGCGCGCCGCGTTGACCTCGCCGATCGCTTCCGCCGAACCCATGACGACGACGTGCCCCTCGCTGTTGACCCGCTCGAGTACGTCGGCGAAGGCGCGGAAATCGGCGGTGGTGGCGCCCAGCACCTCTTCGCGCAGGCGCTGGCGTTCTGCCTCGCTCTCGCCGATCAGGTAGCGGGTCATCGAGGTGAAGCCCTTGGCGTCGGGCAGTTGGTAGGCGTCGATCTGGCCGATCGCGCCGATGATGCTCTTGACCAGCTCGCCCTGGCTGAGGTCGAGCTCACGCAGGAACCGCGCAGTGCCGTCATAGTTGTCGATCGTGGCGAGCAAGTTGGGATCGCGGTAGGAGAGATAGTCGAGCAACCCGTCGTGGCGGTCAAAGAGGAGGTAGGCCCCGTAGGCCCCACCGTGCACGCGCACGCGCTCCCACAGCCACGTGGTGCGAAGGTAGTTCTGGATCACCGAGATCGAGCCGTGCAGCGCATAGCCCGCGCGGTAGAGATTCGCGCCCTTGGCGACATAGTTGACGCGTGCCGGGATGGTCAGTCCTTCGAAGGCAGGGAGCGGGTCCGGCGTCCAGGTCGTAGGGGGCAGTGGGCTGTCGGGCAGGGCAGCGACAAAGCCAGCGAGCTGCGCCTCGAACGCGGGCCAGTCCGCGCCGTCCGTGGTCACATTGCAGACCAAGGCGTTGCGGTTGATCAGGATGCGCCGGATCTGCTCGAGTCGCGCGAGCAGGGCGGGCCAATCGCTGTCGACCTCGCCGGCGAGCTGGCGGAGCACAAAGAGCTGCTCGATGCCGCCCGTCTGCTCCGAGACCCATCCCGCCTCGCTGAACTGAGCGCCCAGCCGGGTGTGGACCACGCCGTGACCGCCCGGGACGAGAGCCGCTTCCTTGCGCGCTTTGGCCTCCAGCACCATCTGTTTGAACCGCTCTTGGTTGTCCAGCTTGATGGTGAGCAGGATGTCGCGCAGGATGTCGAGCAGATCGCCTGCCTGGGAGACGGTTGCCTTGCCGCGCAGGATGAGCCGCGCCTCCGCCTGCGGTGTCCCGACCTTGCTCGTCGAGAGCAGGGTGGGCGAGATGCCGCCTGTCTTGCGCCCGATGCGACGTGAGAGTTGTACAAAGTCCTCGGTCTCGGTGCCGATCTTGACCAGAGCTTGCCCAAACAGGGGCACGTAAGGCAGCAGTTTCTGGGGCAGGGCGTGCAGGTCGAACGCCAGGTCGAGGTAGACGATGCCGTTGGTGAACAGGTCGTGGTAGAGCGTCGTGGCTCCGCCGACGGCGGTCACCTGCAGCGGGATCTGCTTGTTCTCGCGCTCCAAGTCATCGAGGGACAGCACCGGGATCGTCGCCAGCGCTTCCGGCGAGTCGGGCGTCTCTTGCATCCGTTTCAGCTCGCGCGTCTCGGCGATCACGCGCTGCAGCTCGTCGGGGCTCATCGCCGCGCGCGCGGCGTCCAGGCGCGCCCGCTCGGCTGATTCCTGCGCTTGCCGCACGGTGGGATCCGGGCGCAGGAGCACGGTCGCCCGGTGCGAATTGTCGAGAAATGCGGTGCGGATCAGTCCCTCAAAGTAAACCTCTCCGGCGGCGAGGCGCGCCTTGATCGACTGCAGCGGCGCCTCGAAGGCGAGGGGTGCGAGGGGGTCGCCGTCGTGGACCCAGGTCGAGGCGGCGCGGAACATCAGCGCCAGGCCACGCGGGAAGCGACCGGTGTTGTTCTCGCGCAGCTGGAACTCGATCGTGTTGAGCGAGGCGTCGATCATGTCGCGCTCGATCCCGTCTCCGGCAAGCTGGGCCAAGGTATCGAGGATCAGCGTCTCGACGCGCTGCGCGTCGTCGACGGCGATGCCTTTCAGCCCGGTCGAAAAGTACATCTGGCGGCTGTCCTCGTTCAGACCGCGCCCCACCAGGTCCTCGCCCAGCCCGGAATCGATCAGCGCCTTGCGGAGAGGCGAAGCCGGCGTGCCGATCAGCACGTGCTCCAAGATGTTCAGGCCGAGCGTCGTCTCTGGGTCGCGGTTCTCGCCAAGGAGCCAATTCAGGGTCAAGTAGGCCTTCTTGGCGCTTTCCTCGCCAGCGTCGTAGGCGACCGTCTCGTAGCGCGGCCCCTCGAACGGGGGCTGCAGCCGGATCTGTGAATCGACGTCGATCCGGTCATAGTCGCGCAGGTAGGCGTCCAGGATGCGCAGCCGCTCCTGCGGGTCGTCGTCGCCGTACCAGTAGAGGCGCGCGTTTGAAGGGTGATAGTAGGTCTCGTGGAACGCCTTGAACTGCTCATAGGTCAGGTTTGGGATCTCGGCGGGATCGCCGCCCGAGTCGAGGCCGTATGAGGTGTCGGGAAAGAGCGCCATGCGGCTGTGGCGTCCCACGCGGTCCTCTGGCGACGACTGGGCGCCCTTCATCTCGTTGTAGACCACGCCCTTGAAGGTCATCTCGCCTGCGGCGTCGTCCAGCTCATAGTGCCATCCCTCTTGGCGCAGGGCCTGTGGCGTGATGCGCGGGTAAAAGACTGCGTCCAGGTAGACGTCGATCAGGTTGTAGAGGTCCTTGACGTTCTGGCTGGCGACGGGGTAGCCGGTCTTGTCGGGCCAGGTCAAGGCGTTGACAAAGGTCTTGAGGGACCCCTTGACGAGTTCGACAAAGGGCTCCTTGACCGGGTACTTGCGCGAGCCCCCGAGCACAGAGTGCTCCATAATGTGGGGCAGCCCGGTCGAGTCGGGCGGTGGGGTGCGAAAGAGAATGCC
>JAFGIE010000086.1 GCA_016929775.1 Anaerolineae bacterium | reverse complement strand
TCTCCCTGCGCTCTACTATTCTCAGTGGGCGCTTCGATTCGACTTGGGACCGCGTCTACAGCTCGCCCCAGAACTGAAGGACGCCCCACGGCATTCGGCACTTGCTCCCGGTCCCGCATTCTGCTATAATACGTAACTGCAAAGAGTTGCAACAAAGACGCCCACAGGAGGACGACAGATGTGCCAGGCAACCGTTTATCTGGATGACCAGGAGATCATGCGCGACGTGATCTGGCTGGAGCCGACAAGCGACGGCATCTTGATGCGCACCTTTTTCGGCGAACCACAGGAGGTCAAGGGCACGCTGCAGGGCATCGATCTGCTCAAGCACCGCGTGCTGGTCTCTTCTGTGCGCCAGGAAGGAAGCGGCATATGACCGAGGTCGAAAAGCTGCGCATGCTGCTGCCGCACTGGATCGAGCACAACCAAGAGCACGCGAGCGACTATGCGCGCTGGGCACACGCAGCAGAAGAGGCGGGGTACGCGGGTGCCGCGGAGCTGATCCGCACGGCGATCGACCGCTCGCAGCAGGCAAGCGCCGATCTGCAGCGCGCGCTGGAGGCGCTGGGCGGGCCGATCACGCCGGGCGGGCACGAGCACGCGCACGACCATCCGCACGAGCACGACCATCCGCACGAGCACGATCACCCGCCCGAGCACGACCATCCGCACGATCACCCGCACGCGCACTAGGGGGAGCGATCATGGCCTGCGAGAAAGTCTTTGCGCGCAAGTTGCGCGAGCGCGGACTGCGCCTCACGCCGCAGCGCGAGTTGGTCCTGTCTGCGCTGCATGCCACGGAGGGCCTGGCGACAGCGGACGCGATCTATGCCCAGGTGCATTCGGTTGCCTCGGCGGTGGACGTCTCGACCGTCTACCGGACGCTGGACCTGCTCCAGGAACTCGGCTTGGTGGCGTGCATCGACATGGGCGATGGGGAGCGGCGCTACGAGCTGCTGGGCGTGCATGGGCCACACGTGCACCTGATCTGCCGGGCGTGCGGCGAGGTGAGCGGCATCGATCTAGCAGAGGCGCAGCCCTTGGCGGCGCACCTCGAGGAGCGGTACGGCTTTGTCGCCGATCTGGCACATCTCTCGATCACGGGACTGTGCCGCTCGTGCGCGCAACGGGACTGAAGCGCAGCCCATCTCGTCGCTGCTGTGCCGGGTCTGCGCCTCTCTCAGTGCCTCCGGGGGCGGTCGCATGCCCGGTGGCTGTGCTGGCTTCTCTGCGCGTTCCTGTCCCAGCAACCACGCCCCGAGCGCCGGATTGACGTAGGCCTCGCTCCACGTCTCGTGCCGCGCGCCATGATGGAGGGTACCGCGCACCCGAGTTCCACCAATGCGTCCGTAGGGGCAGGCGCGCGGTGCCCGACGGGCGTCCGGGAGCAGAGGTCACGAGCGGTCCCACAATCCTCGAACCAAGGACACACTACCTCGCTCGACGAGCGCGTCTTGCCCAACTGCGCGATTGGGGCTATAATCCAGGTAGAGCATAGGGTGCCACGTGCGCCGCGAGGATAGGTCACGACGATGTGCGATCCGCGCCAAGACAACCTCCCGCCGGATGACGCCAGTCCCGGGGACGGTCATAGCAGCAACCACGAGCATCGCCGACAGGCGATGCTCGAGATCGCCCAGATCCTGGCGACGCGGCACGACTTGGAAGCCATGCTCTGCTGCTCTACCTCCTGCCCGTTCGACGCGCTCGATGCCGCCGAGACGGGCATCCTTTTGTTCTACGGCCCTGTGCGCGACTGTCTCACCCTCCGTGACGCCCGGCGCGATGCCCTGGACCTGATCCACGATCTGCTCGAGTCCCCGGCGATCGACGCTGGGCGGGTGCGCCTCGAAGGCGCGCCCGTGCTGCTCCCGCGCCTGGCGGCAGAGGTAGCGAGCCAGGTTGGGCGCCAGACCGAGCGGCGGCGGATCGTCGCCGTCTCTGGCGATCGTGGCGACGAACCACGTGCGGATCAGCCAGGTGCTGCGCAGTCTGGTCGGCAGTGTGGTCAGGCGCCCATCGCGGGGAGGCGCCACATTGCGCGTTGAGGTGATGGAGGAGAGAGCAAGGGTCCGTGCTGCAGATCGGGGGGCGGCATCGCGTGTGCGGCTAGCAGCCCCCGAATGTGCGCCATGGCAGGCTTGCGCCCGGCTCTGGGAGCGGCGCCATCGGACAGCCTGCTGGACGCGCACATGGTTGACGACGATGACGTGGCGCAGCGGCGGGGACACGCCGCCTCGCTCGACGCCCTACACCAGCGCCCCACACGATGGGCGCGACAGATCGTAAAGGAGGACACTGTGGCTGAACAACGAACCGAGACCGTACCTGCCGATCCGGCGCGTGTCGAGGTCCAGCCTGCGCCCGTGGTCGCCAAGCCACGCGGCAAGGACTTGTGGGACACCGTCCTGAGCATGCTCGACGACGTGGCGGAGCGGATCAACCTCGACCCGGGGATCCACGCGATCCTGCGCCAGCCAGAGCGAGAGCTGACCGTCTCGGTGCCCGTCAAGATGGACGATGGGCGGATCGAGGTCTATACTGGCTACCGGATCCAGCACTCGAGCGCGCGTGGCCCGTGCAAGGGCGGGCTGCGCTACCACCCGGGTGTCGACCTGAACGAGGTGCGGGCGCTCGCCGCCTTGATGACATGGAAGTGCGCCGTGGTCGGCATCCCCTACGGCGGCGCCAAGGGCGGCGTGCAGTGCGATCCCAAGCAGATGTCGCGCGACGAAGTGTGCCGGCTCACGCGGCGCTTCACGACCATGATCCTGCCGATCCTCGGACCCAGGCGCGACATCCCGGCGCCGGACGTCAACACCGATGCGCAGGTGATGGCGTGGGTGGCGGACACGGTGTCCATGCTCCGGGACACCGCAACCATGGAGATCGTGACGGGCAAGCCGGTGTCGCTCGGAGGGTCGCTCGGTCGACGGGAAGCGACGGGGCGCGGCGTGGCGCTGGTCACGGCAGAGCTGCTGCAGCGGGTGGGGCGCGCGCCGTCGGATACAGTCGTGGCGGTCCAGGGCTATGGGAACGTTGGACAGGCGACGGCGACGATCCTGCACGACATGGGCTGCCGGATCGTTGCCGTGAGCGACGTCAGCGGAGGCTTGTACGACCCGCATGGGCTGGACATCGCGGCGCTGAACCAGCACGTAGCGCGCCATCCGCAGGGGCTGCTAGAGGGGTACGCCGCTCCGGGCGTCGAGGCGATCACCAACCACGAGCTGCTGACCAGCGACGTCGACGTGCTGATCCCGGCGGCGCTCGAGCACCAGATCCACGCCGGCAACGTAGCGCAGGTCCGCGCCAAGATGGTCGTCGAGGCTGCGAACGGGCCCACCACCGCCGATGCCGACGAGATCCTGAACGATCGGGGCGTGATCGTCGTGCCCGACATCCTGGCGAATGCGGGCGGCGTCGTGGTCAGCTACTTTGAGTGGGTGCAGGACATGCAGTGCTTCTTCTGGGAGGAAGCCGAGGTCAACCGTCACCTCAAGCGGATCATGGTCGAGGCCTTCCAGAAGGTGTGGGCGCTGAGCCGGGAGCGGGGCGTGCCGATGCGCCTGGGGGCCAACATGCTCGCCGTGCACGACGTGGCGGACGCGATCCAGTCGCGCGGCATTTTCCCCTAGCCGGCGCAGTTTCTGCCGGTCCACCGCGTCCTGGGTTCCTGCTTTGACGGCGTCGATCTCGCGCGCCTCGCGGCGGGGACGGGGCAGCAGCAGATGGGTGGTGCGTTCCCGGAGACCTCTGGCGAGGGGCGCCCCCCGCCTTCCCGCCCTCTGTCGTGGGGATTGCGCGGAGCTACTGCGCAATCCCCACGTCGCGTGCGGGCTTGAGCCAAAAGCTGTAGCGGTACGCCACCCCGGCGGGCAGGCGTGCGTCCTCCGGCAGGCCATACACGGGGGTGGTCAGATCGCCTACGCCCCGCTGCGCGAGGTCGACGTTGAGCGTGATCGTCTCGCGGCGCGGCAGTTCGTAGGGGTGCTGCGCGCGCTCCAGATCCCCCAGCGTGTAGGGCCAGGCGCTGACGTTGAGCAGCGTGCCCCCGGCGTCCTCGATCCGCAAACCAGACCCGTCCTCCTCGGTGAGCGTGGCCCATCGCACGTCCGAGCGGTTGCCGTTTTCTTGCGGGTGGATGTAGTCGTGGATCAGCTCCTCGACGCGCCCCGAGTGCACGCCGACCACGCCGCTGCACTTGCGATCGCGCATCGTCTCGTGCGGCCCGCGCCCGAACCACGTCAGCGTGTCGAGTTGGCCCGGGACCTCGGTCTGCATGCCAAAGCGGACCATCTCTCGTTTCGGGGTGAACGCAGCCTCGACCCGCACCGCGCCGCTCCCGTACACGGCGTAGGACAGCTCGAGGGGCGCCTGTGCAAACGGCATCCGGAAGCGTGCATGTACCTCGACGAGGCCCGCCTCGGGCTGCGTCACCTTCAAGTCGACCAACCTGCGCCGCGCAGCCGCGCGCTTCCAACGATCCAGCCGCAGCAGTCGCTTCAGCCAGTGGGGCAGCAGCGGGTTGCCCATCGGATCGTTGTCGAGTGGCGCGCGCCAAAAGTTGGGGCATAGTGGCGCCTCCAGCAGCGCCCGACCGTCGATCGCCAGAGAGGTCAGCGCGCCTCTCCGCCGGCCAAAGGTCACAGCGATGCGCTCGCCGGAGACGATGACCTGCGCCCGATCGCGATGCACGTGCAGCGCGGGCCCAGCGGCGGGCGAGGCGTGGGGGACAGGCGCCGCCTCGTAGGGAACCGGGAACTGGTCCCAGGCGACGACGTAGCCCGCCTCAGCCCACGCCATATCCTCTGCCAGGGCGAACGCGACGCGCAGATGGACCTCTGCGCCGGGCGCGGGGGTGGGCGGCTCGAACGGGATCTCGATCTCACGCGTAGCCTGGGGCGGGATCGCGAGCGGGGCGAGCTCCCCGCGCTGGACGACCTCGCCGTCGACGGTCAGCGACCAGGTAGCGGCATATGCGCTCAGGTCGACGAATGCGTGCTTGTTGCGTACTGCAACGCGGCGTGCGTCCAGGTCTACCGGGATCACGCTGATGTTCTGGTAGACCTTGTGCACCTCGAAGGCGTGCGGGTGAGGTGTCCGGTCCGGCGCATAGAGCCCGTTGCCGCAGAACCACTTGTCGTTTGGGCGGTCCCCATAGTCGCCGCCGTAGGCCCAGTACGCGCGCCCGTCCGCCGTTTCCTTGCGCAGGCACTGGTCCACAAAGTCCCAGATAAAGCCCCCCGCACAGTGCGGGTAGCGCTCAAAGGCCTCCATGAACGCCTCGAGACTGCCTACGCTGTTCCCCATGGCGTGCGCGTACTCGCAGAGCAGGATCGGCTTGTCCGCCCAGGCCTCGGGCGGCAGCATCACGCCGCGCAGGCTGCCCGCGCCAGAGAACCGCACCGGCTCGTGTCCTTGCGCGATCGTGTGCAGGCGCGCGGGCGAGGGATACATGGTGCTCAGGACGTCCGTCGTGTGCATCGTCCGGTCGCCCTCATAGTGGATCGGGCGCGTGTGGTCGATCTGCCGGGCGGCGCGCTTCATGGCGGCAAAGTTGTCGCCATCGCCCGCCTCGTTGCCCAGCGACCAAAAGACGACGCACGCGTGGTTCTTGTCGCGCTCGACCATGCGCACCATGCGGTCGACCACGGCGTCGCGCCACTGGGGGAGGCTGCGCGGCAGCGTGCGCGCCGTGCCGTGCGACTCGACGTTGGCCTCGTCCATGACATACAGCCCGTAGCGGTCGCACAGCGCGTAAAAGTGGGGGTGGTTCGGATAGTGCGAGGTGCGCACGGCGTTGATGTTGGTCCGCTTGAGGAGGTGCACGTCCTCTTCCATCTGCTCGCGCGCAATCGCCTGCCCCCGCACCGGGTCGAACTCGTGCCGGTTCACGCCCTTCAAGATCACGGGCTGCCCGTTGATCCGCACCTGGCGGTCGACGATCTCGACCTGGCGAAAGCCAAAGGGCGTGCACGTCGCGCCGAGGACCTCGCCGCCTGGCGCGCGCAGCGAGATGAGCACCTGGTACAGGTAGGGGTCTTCGGCGGACCACTGGCGCGGGCGCGCGACGTCGAGCTGCAGCTCAAGCGTGCTCTCGTCGCCTGGCGCGGGACGCGCGATCCCAGAGGCGCCGAGCAGTGCGCGCCCCTGTGCGTCGAGCAGGGTCGCATCGACAGTGTGACCCGTGACCCGACTCTGACCGCAGTTCCGCACTTGTAGCCTGAGGTGCAGGGTGGCGTCGCGGTAGGCGTCGTCGAACTGGCACCACAGGGCGTGGTCGCGCACGTGCACGGTGGGCATGGCGTGCAGGGCGACGTCGCGGTAGATTCCCGAGAGGTACCACGCATCCTGATCCTCCAGGTAACTGCCGTCGGACCAGCGGTAGACCTCGACGCCCAGGGCGTTGGCGCCCGGCTGTAGGTAGGGGGTGATGTTGAACTCGGCGGGCAGCATCGACCCTTGGCTGTAGCCGACCAGGCGCCCGTTGACCCACACGTACATCGCCGACTTGCAGCCCGCCAAGTGGAGGTAGACCTGCCGTCCGGCCCACGCCTCGGGCACGCTGAAGGCGCGCCAGTAGGAGCCGACCTCGTTGTCGTCGGGATCGATGCGCGGGGGATTGCGCTTGCCCAGTCCCTTCACGCCTCCGGCGGAGACATAGTAGGGCATGCCGTGGCCCTGCAGCTGCCAGTTCGAGGGTACAGGGATCGTGCCCCATGCCTCCCCCGTGGCGTCTTCCGGCGGCGCGACCGCCCATCCGTCCGCGGGCCGGTCCGCGGGTCGAGCCGCCCAGTGAAAGCGCCACTCGCCGTTGAGCGAGCGGACATAGGGGGAGGCGCCTCCGGCGAGGGCAGAGTCAGGGTCGGGATAGAGCGTGGCTGTGCAGCGCGGCGGCTCCTTGTTGATCCCGATCACGCGCGGGTCCTGCCACTCGCGCACGCGGCTGGATAGCATGATGCCCTCCTGTCTGGCGATCTGGGGTGGGTGAGCAGTCGTGCGCGCTTGCAGGGGTATTATAGCGTCGGGTGACGGGGTGTCAAAGGGGCAGTTGCGCGAATCGGCGACATGGCGATAATGGGTGAACGAGAACCGTGAGAATGGCAGGCAGGGCGCGACCCGAGACCGTGACAGGAGGAGCCCAAGTGAGCGAGCAGAAGATGCGGGGCGTCTTTCCGATCCTGGTGACGCCCTTTGACGAGGCGTCGCGCGTGGACGTGGACAGCTTGCAGCAGCTGGTGGCGTTCGAACTCGCAGCTGGCGTACACGGGCTCGGCATTGCGCTGGGCAGCGAGGTGTTCAAGCTCTCCGAGGCGGAGCGTGCGCTGGTCACGCGCACAGTGGTGGACGCTGTCGGGGGACGTGTGCCGGTGGTGGTCAACAGCGGGGCGGCAGGCACAGATCTGGCCCTGCTGTACAGCCGCATGGCAGAAGAGGGGGGCGCAGATGCGCTGATGGTCATGCCGTCCTCGGTCATGCCCGCCACGAGCGATGGCGTGCGGGCCTACTACCGCGCCCTCTCCGCGGCGACTGCACTGCCGATCTACATCCAGGATACCTCGAGCGCACACGTTCCGGCTGGACTGGCGCGCCAGATCGCCCAAGAGTGCGCTCAGGTGCGCTACATCAAGGTCGAAAGCTCGCCCACGGCGCTCATGGTCGAGGAAGCCGTGCGGGAGGCTGGGGATCTGCTCACGGTCTTTGGGGGCGCGGGCGGGACCTACCTGCTGGAAGAGCTGGCGCGCGGTTCGGTGGGCACCATGCCCGGCTGCAGCCACCCGGAGGCGTTTGTCGCCGTGTGGGACCTCTACCAGCGCGGCGAGCAGGACGCGGCGCGCCGGGTGTTCTATGACCGGATCCTGCCGATCAACCGCATCTCGGGGCTGGGGTGGGGGGCGTTCTACCACGTGCACAAAGAGATCCTGCGCCAGCGCGGCGCGATCCGGACAGCGACGGTGCGCGAGCCCGCCACGCCGCTCGACGAGGCTACGCGCCGCGATCTGCAGCGCGTGATCGACGCGTTGTACCCGGCGGCGGGGTGACGGTCGGGCGGCAGATCGCGCGCTTCAGGCTGTGGAGGATGGGATCGCCATCCCATCCAGTATCTGGGAGGGTGCCATGCGGATCGTCGACGTAGACGTGATCCCCTTTCGCGTGCCGCGGAGGGGCTTTCGCAACGGGGAGCTGCTGCCGCAGCAGATGGTCGTCCAGACCCTGACCAAGGTCGTCACCGACGAGGGCGCCGAGGGCTACTACCTGGGCGGGCACGGGCACGGGGATCAGGACGGCTTGCCCCCCGATGAGCGCCAGGCGCTGATCGGGCGGGCGCGCGCCATGCTCGTGGGCCAGGACCCCTT
This sequence comes from Anaerolineae bacterium, assembly GCA_016929775.1. Next base: position 6,870 of record JAFGIE010000086.1, on the reverse strand, counting down.
TGACCGGGAGAGGTTCTGGCACTGGATGTGGGTCTCCAAGACGCCCGAGAACATCTTGAGCACGCTCGACATGGCGCTGTGGGACCTGCAGGGCCGGCTGTACGGCGTGCCCGTGCACAAGCTGCTGGGCGGATGCCGCGATCGGGTCAAGGCCTACGCCAGCACCTATCCCAACATGGGCACGCCGGAGGACTATGCCGGGCACGCACTGGCGTGCGTGGCGCAGGGATACCGGGCCTACAAGATCCACCCCTACTACTTTGCCGACCCGGCGACCTTGGCGCCCATGCCGGGTCGTCCCTCGCACGTGGAGGCCGACATCGAGGTCTGCCGCGCGGTGCGCGAAGCGGTGGGCGAGGACGTGGCCCTCATGTTCGACCCGTGGGGCACGTACTGCACCTACGAGGATGCCCTGCGCGTCGGGCGCGCCCTAGAGGCGCTCGATTTCGTGTGGTACGAGCATCCCATGCCCGAGTACCGCGTCCACACCTACGAGCGGCTGTGCGCCGCGCTCGAGATCCCGGTACTGTCGCCCGAGATCGCTGCCGGCAGCCTCTACACTCGCGCGGACTGGATCCGGCGCGACGCGTCCGACATGAGCCGGATCGACGTCCTGCGCGGCGGGATCACGGGCGTCAAGAAACTGACTGCGGTGTGCGAGGCCTACGGCGTGCGCTGCGAGATCCACATGAGTGGGTTCGGCAACCTGCAGATCCTGGGCGCGACGAGCGAGGATACGTGCGCGTACTATGAGCGTGGGCTGCTCGCGCCCGGCATCGACTATGAGACGCCCGCCCCCTACCTGGAGGCGATCTGCGATCCGCTCGATGCGGACGGCATGGTGCGCGTGCCGCAGGATCCCGGGCTGGGGTACAGGATCGTGTGGGACTATATCGAGGAGCACCGCATCAGGGCGTAGCATGTGTGCGCGCGACCTCGGGCAGCCGGAGGGGCCAGAGTGCGATCACGCCTGGGTGTCGCTCCCCTCGCCCGCGCCGACATTGTACGCCGCGGCATAGATATAGTAGGCCCGGCTGTAGCTGACGATCGCGTCTAGGCAGGAGGCGGCGCTGATGAACGCCGCGGCGACCTGGGTCGTGTAGCCCACGATCTTGGTAAAGTCGCCGGGCGTCATGTTCAGCCGCTGGCGCATCGAGAGCGCCATCAAGACGACCAGGAACTGGCTCCCGATGAGCGCAGCCTCGCGGACGTAGAGGAAGGACTGGCTCTTGGCAAGGAGGGAGACAAAGACGTCCGTGCGGGTGCGCATCACGTCTCGGAACTTTTGGCGGACGTCCTGGTTCTCCTTCTCGGCTATGACCTTGATCCCCAGCCCCGAGCTCTCGCCGATCATCGCGTATTGGGAGTCGCGCAGCACGCGCAGCCGGTTGTTGAACAGGAACGTCATCGCCAGGGGGAAGACCAGGCTGGTCACGTAAGCGATCCCGAGCAAGCGGTTGTAGGTAAGCAGGTTGCCGGAGACGATCACGATCTTGATCACGACCGGGGTAAAGCTCGCCAGGATGTGATAGACGGCGTTGGTGATCCCGCTGACGGCGTTGACAGTCTTGGTGTACGCCGCGCCCGCCGCTTCCGAATCGGTCCAGCGACCCGCATCCGATGCATGGAGGATGAGCTCGACTCGCTTGCTCAGGTCGGTCTCATAGAACATCTTGTGGCGCAAGATCACGTTGGCGCGCAGGAGCCCGGGATAAAAGAGGCTTGCGCCCAGCAGAAGCCACACGATGTGCCCCACCTCGCCGCTCTCGAGACCGTCGATAAAGTCGCCGAGCAGGTTGACGGGCCACAGGGCGGCAATCTCTTGCAGGATCGTCACCGCAAAGATCGAGAGGCTGTACCACTTGAACTCCCAGATCAGGTCGCCGATGTTACCCACGAACTGCCAGGTCGGGTCATACGTGAACCTCGTCCGAACGCGTTGCCCGATCCGGTCGACACGCGCCCGTATGCGCGCCCAGCGTGCCGCCACAGCACCCTCCTGCACGCGCTAGGCGTGCTTTGCGATCACCATCACGCACCCATCCTGGCGCGGGAAGACGATCTCTTGCCGTCCGTCGCCGTCGACGTCGGCGACGCGGGAGCGCACTTCGCCGTTGTACCAGTAGCCCTCGACCTGGGCGTCGGGGAACGGCAGCGTGCCAAGCAGGTTGCCCTGCAGGTCGAAGGTGCGCGCGCTGAGCGCAAAGCGCCGCGTTTCAAAGCAGTCGTGCGAGGTGGGGCTTTGCGCCTGCTCCCCGACAAAGATCTCCGGCGCCGCGTCGGGCGTCCACTGGACCACGTGACAGCGCGTCGGCAGCACGTGCCAGCCTGGGAATCGCCCCGGATCGAGCCGGGTCCGCGGCAGGTCGCTCAAGTCCCACACCACTTTGCCCTCGCCGTCGAGCAGTGCACTGCCTCCCGCTGCGCCCCACAGCTCCGCGACAAAGGCCAACCTGCCCCGTCCGGCGGGGTTGGGCAGGTGCGCGATCCACTGCCCGTGTCCGAACTGCCCGGAGACATCCCACACGACCTCGCCGGGCGGATCGCTCTGCCAGTCGATCAAGAAGCCCTTCTCGACCAGGATCTGGGTGCCGCCTGTCCCGCCAAAGTCGGCGATCGCGATGTCGTCAAAGTGGGTATCGGGGCAATAGTCATCCACCCTGCGGCGCATGAGGGTCGTGCCGTCGTGGTCGAGCAGGACCAACTCGCCGGCGTTCCAGCCCGTGCGCAAGCCCCCGTTGATGTGGTCGCAGGTACAGAAGGCGACCTCGTCTAGACCGTCGCCGTCGACGTCGCCGATGTGGCATTCGTGCCCATAGTCGTGGCGGAACCCGCCGCGCCGCCAGATCTCGCGCATGTCGGCGTCGAGGGCGACCACCTGCCCGCCGGCGAGCGCCGCAAAGACGCCCGCTGCGTCTTGCCGCCGGCAGCGCATCGGGGCGAGGAGCGGCACGGCGATCCCATAGTCATCTCGCTCGTGGGCGCCAAAGCGGTGTGCGGCGATCCGCTCGCCGCACGCGTCAAAGACCGAGATGCCCGCTTCGAAAGGGCCAGGTGCGAGGTCCGGGACCACGACCTCGGCGCAGCCATCGCCGTCGAGGTCGACGACGCAGGGCAGGGGCGTGCCCCAATTGCCGTTGTTCTTGACCTTGCGCTCGAACAGCACCTGCCCGTCCAGCTTGACGACCCGCAGCCGGTTCCCGTTCTGGTTGAGGGCGACCATCTCGGCGCGCCCGTCTCCGTCCACATCGCCGATCTCGAACGAGTAGTTGGGATAGCAGCGCAGATCGGGCTCGTAGGCAATCGTGTAGGCGTTCAGTGTCGCCTCCGTGATGGGTGGGTCTAGCGCGAGAACGGCGTCTAGGGGGTGGGCTCAGGGCGTGCGTCCACGAGCGTACGCCAGGCTGCGCTGTCGCGCAGATGGGCAAAGCCCTCTTGCTCGAGCAACGCCGTCACTTGGTCGCGCGGCAGTCCGGCGGCAATGGCGCGCGCCACGTCGTCGCGCGCAGCGTGCAGGTCGCCCGCGTGGAGGTGTGCGCGTGCTGCGTTGCGCAGGATGTAGGGCTGGATCTCTGGATCGCGCCACAGGCGGGTGCGGTCCGCCAGCGCCGGGTCTGTCTCGGCAATCGCCATCGCCCGGTCATAGGCGGAAGCAGCTGCCGCCCAGTCCACAGGTTGCAGCGTGTTTTCCTCTGGCCCGGCGAGGTACATCCCGCCCTGGACGATCCAGTTGTCGATCTCGTTGTACCAGGCGTGCAGGACGTGGTGCTCGACCGTCTGGCGAAAGCCGACCGCCAGTGCGGTCGCGGCGGAGGCGACGTTTGCGCTCCAGCAGTGCCAGCCGATCTCGGTCAAGCCGCGCGCCAGGCACTGCTCGACGGTGGCGCTGGCGGTCAGGGTCGCGTAGCCGCGGCGCCGGTAGGCGGCGTCGGTGCCGATGCCCATCTCACACGCCTGCCCCGCGGCAAAGTCGCCGGTGCACCAGCTGACGATCGCGCTGCCGTGCAGCAGGCAGCAGCCGAATCCGCGCGCCAACCAGCCGTCGATGCCGCCCCACGCGCGCCGGACCCAGCGCAGGATGCGGTCCTCCATGTGCGGCAGGTCGCTCCGCTGCAGGAACGCGGCATCCACCGGCGCCATCTCGTAGCCATCCGGGACCCGGTCGCGCCAGTCAGGCACGCGCATCTCGCGGAACAAAAAGTGCTTGCGCGCGTGGCGCATCACGTTGATCCCCGCCAGGACCTCGCCCAGCACCCGTTCCCAGGCGAGCGGCGCATAGTTGACCACCAGGTCGGCAGCGTGATCGGTCCGGCGCTGCACCTCGGGGTAAATCTCGTCGTGGATCAAGCGGTTGAGGGCGCGGTTGAAGGAGGCGTTGTCCGGGTCGCCCGCCAGGTAGTATCCTCCCTCTACCTGATCCCACACGAAGGCTACGGTCGGGTCGTGTGGGTCATCGGCGACGATGCGTGCGGGCGTGTGGCCCTCGATCGCCGAGTCGATCACGAGATGGTACCACAGCGGCGCAAAGAGCCCGCGCACGGCGCCGTACTGCCCCGGTGTGAGTTCGTGCACGATCCTTTCCTCCCACGTACACGCTGCCCGCTTGCGCCAACGCCTGGATCTCTGCAGGCGGCAGTCGGTATGGACGGCGCGTCTATAGGTGACCTGTGTGTCCGGGCAGCGCCGCTATGCCGCCGCCAGTGTGGGCCGGATCTCCGCCGCCCAGGCACGGATCGCGTCCCAGTCGCGATAGTCGCCGCCCGGCTCCTTGATCACCCGCTTCAGGATGAACTTGAGCAGCCACGGGAGCACGGCATAGTCGACCTGCCCGGCGAACAGGCCTCTGCTGAACGGCACGACGTCGGGCGTCTTGGCAAACAACGTGTCGAGATAGCCCGCAGCCTCCGCACAGCCCTCGTCGGTGCCCGCGTGCATCGCCAGGCACACGACAAACCCCGCCACGGGCATCGTCGCCAGGGCATCTTGGTGCCGTTCGAGGAACTTGGCGGCATTCGCATAGATGCGTCCCGCCCGCACGCCTGTCCCTACGACGACGGCGCTGTAGCCGCCCAGGTCGGCGACCTCGCCGGCAGGGCGCACGTCGACATCTGCGCCGCCGGCGCGCAGTTCCTGCCCGATCGCCTCGGCGACGCCGCCGGTGGACCCGGCGGCTGTGGCATACGCAACCAGTATCTTGCCCATGTGTACCTCCTCTTTGTCGGGTTCGTGTCGCTATTCTACACCAATGTCCCGGACAGGCAAACCGGACAGCCCGCGTAGACTTGGGTGACGGGGCATAGTGTGGTACAATCTAGCGCACCAGAGGGGACAAACGGCGATCGGTCCAAGTGGGCACCGGTGCAGGATCGTCGATGGGCGTGCCTGTGGTCTGCGGGGGTGGGATGTGCGCGTGTGGGCTGGGCGGGTGAGCGCGGGAATCGTGCGGTTTCTATGAGTGAGGACGTGGCTGGGGTGCAGAGCGCGTTCCGCCGCTGGCGCGCCAGGCGGTCCCTCGCCCGGTTTCTGTTCTCGATCTGGTTCGTCGCCCTCCCGGCGTGCCGGCCCTTCGGCAGGGGCGCCTCGCCTCCTGCCCAGGTCGTGATCAGCGAGTTTGTCGCCGTCAATGACGGCGCCACGATCGACGAGGACGGCGATGCCTCCGACTGGGTCGAGCTCTACAACCAGGGACCGACGGACGTCGACCTGACGGGCTGGTATCTGACCGACGAGCGGCGCGATCCGGTGCGCTGGCAGTTCCCGCAGGTCATCCTTCCCGCCAACGGGTACCTGGTGGTCTTTGCCTCCGGCAAGGACCGCGCCGCCGCCGGGTCGGAGCTGCACGCCAACTTTTCGCTCTCGGGCGAGGGGGAGTACCTGGGCCTTTTCGCGCCGGATGGGAGGACCGTCGTCTGGGAGTATGGCCCGCACTATCCCCCGCAATACGAGGGCGCGGCGTATGGCCTCGTCGCCGCGCGGCAGGCACGTTACTTCACCGCGCCCACGCCCGGGGCGGCGAACGGATCGGCCTCCGAGAACCAGGGCCCTGTGCTGTCGAACGTGGCGCACCATCCTGCCGTCCCTGCGCCGGGGCAGGACGTGGCGGTCACGGTGCGCGCCGCCGGCGCGCTCGCGCCTCTCAAAGCAGTCACGTTGTACTGGCGGGTCATGTACGGCGCCACACAGGCGACGCCGATGCGCGACGACGGCGCGCACGAGGAGGGCGATGCGGGCGACGGGGTCTACGGCGCCACGATCCCGAGCAGCCTGCACGAGCCCGGGCAGATGGTGCGCTACTATGTGGTGGCGACGGACCGGCGCGGGCAGGACGCGCGTTGGCCCCTACGCGGCGAGGGTACGGGTGGCCCCCACTACTGCGGTACCATGATCGCAGACCCGGCAGTGCAGAGCGAGCTGCCCGTGCTGTACTGGTTCGTCGCCGATCCTGCGGCAGCCGAGACTGATGCCGGATCCCGGGCCTCGGTCTTTTACGACGGGGTGCTCTATGACAACGTCCTGGTCCGCCTGCGGGGCCTTACGGCGCGCTACTGGCCCAAGAAAAGCCTCAAGTTCGACTTTAACCAGGGCTACCACTTCCGCTATGCGCCGGACCAGGCCCCGGTCGAAGAGTTTAACCTGAATGCGACCGTCACCGACAAGTCCTACCTGCGCCAGGTGCTGTCCTGGGAGGCATACCGCGATGCAGGCGTCCCGAGCAGCATCAGCTTTCCGGTGCGCGTCCAGCGCAACGGTCGCTTCTACAGCGTGGCGGTCTTTGTCGAGCAGCCCGACGAGCGCTACCTGCTGCGCCAGGGCCTCGATCCAGAGGGTGCGCTGTACAAGATGCTCAAGCGCAACCTGCTCGACTCTGCC
>JAFGIE010000085.1 GCA_016929775.1 Anaerolineae bacterium | reverse complement strand
TCTCCCTGCGCTCTACTATTCTCAGTGGGCGCTTCGATTCGACTTGGGACCGCGTCTACAGCTCGCCCCAGAACTGAAGGACGCCCGCGCATCAGAGGAACTTGACATCGATCCCAAACTGTGGTACTGTCGCACCTCAACGCGAGGCACAAGAGGGTGCTTGCCCGCTGGCACGGACAACCCGGCCCAGGCGAGGCAGAGAAGTGCTGATGCCTGCGCGTGTGTGCCACGCTGTGGGAGGACCAAGGGTGGGACTCTTGCCGTACGCTGTCAGTGCCGACGATGCGTCGACGATCTCGAGAGGAATGATAGGGATGAGACTCAGCGAGCCTGTGCAACGCATCGCCGCTTCCGCCACGATGGCGATCTCGACGCGCGCCGCCGCAATGCAGCGCGCAGGGCAAGACGTGATCGCGCTGGCGGCAGGCGAGCCCGATTTCGCCACCCCACAGCCGATCGTGGATGCGGCCAAGGTAGCGCTCGATCAGGGATTCACGCACTATACCCCGGCGGCTGGGACCCCGGAGCTGCGCGCCGCATGGGCCGACAAGATCGGTCGCGAACGCGGCGTGAGATACAGCCCAGAGCAGTTGATCGTCACCGCCGGGGGCAAGCAGGGGGTATACAACGCGATCTATGCCCTGGCGGGTCCCGGCGACGAGGTGATCGTGCCCGCGCCGTACTGGGTCAGCTATACGGAGCAGGTTAGGGCGGTCGGCGCGACGCCCGTGATCGTCGAGACCGCTTCCGCCGATCGGTTCGTGCTGCGCGCCGAGGACCTGCGGGCGGCTATCACCGACCGAACACGCTTGCTGATCCTGAACTCGCCATCCAACCCGACAGGAACCGTGTACTCGCGCGACGAGCTAGCTGCGCTTGCCGAGGTGCTGGTCGAACATGGCGTGCCGGTTCTGTCCGATGAGGTGTACGACGTACTGGTCTACGACACGACCTTTACCAGCATCGCCTCCCTTGGGCCAGAGATCTATGATCTGACCATCATCTCTGGCGCTGTCTCCAAGGCCTATGCGATGACGGGGTGGCGCATCGGCTTTGCCGCGGGGCCGAGGGACGTCATCGCCGCTGCTGGGCGGCTGCAGAGCCACTCGACCAGCGGCGCCAACTCGATCGCACAGAAGGCTGCGCTTGCGGCAATCCTGGGCGACCAGGGCAGCGTCGAGGATATGCGCTTGGCTTTCGACGAGAGACGGCGCTACATGCTGTCTCGCCTGCAGGCGATCCGGGACGTGTGGTGTCCTGAGCCGGCGGGTGCGTTCTATACCTTTCCAGAGGTGTCCGCTACCTACGGTCGCACGTTCGATGGCGTGGCGATCGAGGGCTCGATGGCGTTCTGCAGCGCCCTCCTCGAGCACGCCAAGCTCGCGCTCGTGCCCGGCGTGGCGTTCGGCAATGACCAGCACGTCCGGCTTTCCTATGCAGCGAGCATGGAGCAGATCGTAGAGGCGATGGATCGCTTTGAGTGGTTCGTGGGCAAGCTAGAGTAAGGGAACAGTCGTCGCGACTCGTGGCGCGGATGCGCCGGATGATGGAGTGTAGAATGCCGCTGAACGGATACGCACACATGGTACTCGATCACTATGTCGCCGAGGTGCGCACGCTACACGCTGCGCGGGCGGCGCGGCTGCGCGCCGTGACGACGCTTCGTGATGCCCAGGCCTACCAGCGCAGGGTGCGCGAGGCGATCGATCGCGCCTTCGCGCCGCGCCCGGAAAAGACGCCGCTCAACCCCCGCGTGACGGGCGTCCACGAGCTGCCAGAGTGTCAGATCGAGAAGGTGCTGTTCGAGAGCCGCCCAGGCTGCCTGGTGACCGGGAACCTCTATCTGCCACGCGTGCGCGAGCATCCTGCCCCCTGCGTGCTGGGAACGTGCGGGCACGCGGAGGCGGGCAAGGCTGCCGATCTGTACCAGGAGTTCAGCCGGCGGCTGGCGCGCGCGGGGTTTGTGGTCTTGACCTACGACCCCCTGAGCCAGGGCGAGCGGGACCAGTACTACCGCTCCGGTTTCCGCGAGCAGGTGGGCTGGGGGACGCGGGCACACAACATGATGGGCAAGCAGCTCGAGCTGCTTGGCGAGAACTTTGCCATGTGGCGTGTGTGGGATGGGGTGCGTGCGTTGGATTACCTGCTCAGCCGACCTGAGGTCGACGCCACGCGCGTGGGCCTGACGGGCAACTCGGGGGGCGGAACCATGACCACCTGGCTCTGGGGCGTGGACCAGCGGTTCACGATGGCGGCGCCGAGCTGTTTCGTGGTCACGTTCCTGCGCAACCTCGAGAACGAACTTCCCGCTGATGCGGAGCAATGCCCGCCCGGCGTGCTGGGAGATGGGCTGGACATGGCTGACTGGATCATCGCTGGCGCGCCCAAGCCGGTTCTGCTGATGGGCCAAAAGTACGACTATTTCGATCCACGCGGGCTGCGCGAGGCGCACGGGGACGTGCTGCGGTTCTACAGTGCGATGGGGGCGCCCAGCGATCGCGTGGGGCTGTTCGTCGGGCCACAGGGGCACGGCTACTCACGGCACAACCAGGAAGCGATGGTCTCGTTCTTCTGCCATCACGCCGGGCTGGAGGCGCCTGAGAGCGGCAATGTCGAGCTCTTGGCAGAGGCCGATCTCTATGCTGCGCCGAACGGGCAGGTGGTCGACGCCGGCGCGACGCCGGCGTACACCCTGATCGCGGGCCTCGCGCAAGATGCCGCCGCCAGGCGTCCGCCGCTTGAGCCCGATCGCTTGCGCGCAGCGCTGAGTGACCTGCTCTGCCTGCCTGCCGAGCGATGCACGCCCCCTTATCGCGTGCTGCGCCCGCAGCGTCGCGAGGGCGCGGTGTACGCACGCTTCGCCGTAGAGACCGAGGGGTCTGTGCGCGCCTTCCTCTGGATGAAGCCGGCGGACCCAGAGCACCCGTTCACGCTGGAAGTGGAGCGGCGGGCTGTCCTGTACTTGCCGCACGTGTCCGCCGAGATGGACTTGGCGGCGGATCCGTTGGCGCTGTCGCTGCAGGAACGCGGGCCCACGTTCGCCCTGGACGTGCGGGGCCTGGGCGAATCGCTGCCCCAGGAGCAGAACGCCGAGTTCTTCCAGCCGTACGGCATGGACTATATGTTCCACGCGTACGCCGGCATGCTGGGGCAGAGCTACGTCGGGCGTCGTGTCTACGACGTATTGCGCGTCCTCGACTTGCTCGTTCACGAGGGGGCGGAAGAGGTGGCGCTGTACGGGCGTGGGCAGGGCGCGATCCACGCGGCGATGGCGGCGCTGCTTTATCCAGCCGTGGCTTCGGTGACGCTCAAGAACGGTCCCCGCTCGTTTCACGCGTGGACCCAGACCCCGTACGTAACGTGGCCCGCGGCGAGTTTTTGCCGGGGCATCCTGCAGGTGTGTGACCTGCCCGACATCGTGGGCGCGCTCGGCGACCGGGTTCAGGTGCTGGAGCCGTGGAACGCCGAGATGCTGCCCGAAGAGGCCTAGCGCCCAGGCAGGACAGCGGGCCTGTCCCCGGTCGGGACTTGCCTCTGCGCCGCCGGTGGGCTATACTGTCCGCATCACTGACCGTGCGCTGGGTCGCCTGACCGGGACAATGCCTGGCGCACGAGGCACGTCATAGACGGAAAGGGGAGGTGGACATGGGTGTGCCCGTAAAGGTGGGCATCATTGGATGCGGGAACATCAGCCCGATCTATCTCAAGAACGGGAAGCGACTCGAGGCGATCGAGATCGTCGCCTGCGCCGACATGGTCCCGGAGCGCGCCCAAGCGCGAGCGGACGAGTACGGGGTACCGCGGGCGTGCAGCGTAGCGGAGCTCCTGGCGGACCCCGAGATCGAGATCGTGATCAACCTTACGACGCCCAACGCGCACGCAGAGGTCGGACTGGCTGCCCTGCGCGCCGGCAAGAGCGTATACAACGAGAAGCCGCTCGCGATCTCGCGCGCCGACGGCGCGGAGATGCTCCGCCTGGCGGAAGAGCGTGGGCTACGTGTCGGCGGCGCACCCGACACGTTCCTCGGCGGCGGCATCCAGACTTGCCGCAAGCTGATCGATGACGGCTGGATCGGCGAGCCCGTCGCGGCGACGGCGTTCATGATGGGTCACGGGCACGAGAGTTGGCACCCGGACCCCGAGTTCTACTACAAGCTGGGCGGCGGTCCCATGTTCGATATGGGGCCCTACTACCTGACGGCGCTCATCAGCCTGGTCGGCGCCGTACGGCGAGTGACCGGCATGACGCGGATCACGTTCCCAGAACGGACCATCACGAGCGAGCCCAAGTTCGGCACGGTGATCCATGTCGACGTGCCCACGCACGTGGCGGGCCTGCTCGAGTTCGCCAACGGGGCGATCGGCTCGATCGTCACGAGTTTCGACGTCTGGGGTGGGCAGCTGCCGCGGATCGAGATCTATGGCGAGCGTGGCACGTTGAGTGTGCCGGACCCGAACACGTTCGGCGGGCCCGTGCTGCTGCTGCAGGCTGGGGCGAGGGATTGGGTCGAGATCCCGCTGACGCACGGTTACGCGGAGAACAGCCGCGGGCTTGGGGTAGCCGACATGGCTGCCGCCTTGCGCTCTGGACGCGCCCACCGCGCAAACGGCGCGCTGACGTACCACGTGCTGGACATCATGCACGCAATTCACGACTCGTCGCGAGAGGGGCGCCACGTGACCTTGGAGAGCCAGTGCCAGCGCCCGGAGCCGATGCCGCTGGGCCTGCGCGACGGTCAAGTCGCGCCCTAGCACGTCCTGTCCCATACGGATCGATCGGCCCAGGGCGGCGCCGCCTTGGGCCGAACTGTGTCGCACTATCAGAGCCGCCGCTTCGAGCGGCGTGGAGGGTGAACGCGTTGAAGTCATTTCGAGTGACCTTTGCCTACGCACGGAACTATGCCTGGCCCCTGGCGATCACGGTCCTCAGCATGCTCGCGCTGGTCGGCGTGGAGCTGCTCGCGCCGTGGATCATCAAGACCATGGTCGCGATCGTGACCGAGCCTGGTGCCAGCCTGGAGGACATGGATCGGATCGCAGAGCTGGCGCTGCTCGCGCTGGCGGCGTACTTGGCGCAGGGAGGGCTGCGCTTCCTGCGCAGCTATATGGCGCACGTCGCCGGTTGGGGTGTGGTCGCAGACGCCCGGCGGCACATCTACCGACACCTGCAGCGCCTTTCGCTGCGCTTCTACGAGGACAAACAGACCGGTCAGTTGATGTCGCGCATGGTCAACGACTCAGACCTCTTTGAGCGCCTGATCGCCCACGCGATCCCGGACGTGGCGGTGAACGTGCTGTCGTTGGTCGCGGTGAGCATTGTCCTGCTGAACCTCAACTGGCAGTTGATGCTGATCAGCCTGATCCCGATCCCGCTGATCGTGATCGCCATGCGCGGCTTTGCGGTCAAGGTCCGCCCTGCCTTCCGCGCGCGGCAGCGCGAACTGGGCGAGCTGAACGCCACGCTCAACGACAACCTGTCGGGGATTCGCGAGATCAAGGCTTTCACGCGCGAGGACACAGAGGCGGACCGCATCGGCGCGCACATCGCGCACTATCGCGATTCGCTGCTCAGCGCGCTCCGACTGATGGCGACCTTTCAGCCCTTTGTCGAGTTTGCGTCGTCGTTGGGCACGATCGGCCTGATCTACTTTGGGGGGCGCCTCGTCCTGGGCAAGGTCCTACCGCTCGACGACCTGGTGGCGTTCTTTCTCTACCTGAACCTGTTTTACCAGCCGGTGCGCGCACTGAGCGGCGCCTGGGAAGGCGTGCAGGAGGCGATGGCTGGCGCAGAGCGGGTCAGTGAACTGCTCGAGGAAGAGCCCGACGTAGGCGAGCGCCCAGACGCCGTAGCCCTGCCCAGTCGGGCGGTTGGCACGATCGCTTTCAAGGACGTCAGCTTTCGCTATAGCGAGGGCGAGATGGTCCTGGAGCAGATCGACCTGTACATCCCTTCAGGGACTTCCGTAGCCCTGGTCGGGCCTACGGGTGTGGGCAAGACGACGTTGGCGAGCCTGATCCCGCGCTTCTACGACGTGGTCGGGGGCGCGATCACGCTCGACGGGCACGACATCCGCGACCTCACGCTCAAGAGCCTGCGTTCGCAGATCAGTATCGTGCTGCAGGACGTGTTCCTGTTCCACGGAACCGCGCGTGAGAACATCATGTTCGGGCGCCCGGGCGCGACCGAAGAGGACGTGATCGAGGCAGCCAAGGTCGCCAACGCGCACGAGTTCATCGTCAAGCTGCCCAACGGTTACGATACGGTGATCGGCGAGCGCGGGGTCAAGCTCTCCGGCGGGCAGAAGCAGCGCCTAGCGATCGCGCGCGCCGTGCTCAAGGACGCGCCGATCCTGATCCTGGACGAGGCTACCTCGTCGGTCGACACCGAGACCGAGATGCTGATCCAGCAAGCCCTGGAGCGCCTGATGGTGGGGCGCACCACGCTGATCATCGCCCACCGGTTGTCCACGATCCGCAATGCGGATCAGATCGTGGTCCTCGAGGGAAGCCGTGTCGCCGAGATGGGCACGCACGACGAGTTGATGGCGCGCGACGGGCTCTACCGCTACCTGAACGAGGTGCAGCTCGACGCAGAGCCGCGCTGGCGCGAGATGCAGCGCCGGAGAGGGCAGCTCATGGCGACGGCAGGTGGGTAGCGCGGGCGGGGAGGAGGGACAGCGATGAGCATCCGCGGTGTCTACCTCAACTCCGATGGTGGCTACCTGGACGGGAGCGTGGCGCGCTTTGAGGAGCGCCTGTCGTACGCCAAGTCGTGCGGGTTCGACGGGCTCGAGGTCTCGATCCCGGGGCTAGACCTGGTCGTGGGCGGGCGCGTCAACTGGTCGCAGGTCGAGCGCGTCCGGGCTGTGATCGAGCGGTACGGGCTCCCTGTGACGGCGCACGCCCCAGAACGCACGAACCTGGCTTTTCCGCAGCGCATCCCGGGTTGCGAGCCAGAGCTTGCGCTCGAGATGGATGTCTTTCGCGCGTGCTTGGAGGTTTGTGGCGCGCTCGGGACGGCGGTCATGGTCTATCACTCTGGGCTGATCGCGTTGCACGAAGCGCGCATCGGCCTGCAGCCCCTGCCCGACGCAGCGACGCTCGCCCGGGCTGCAGCGCAAGAAGTGACTGCGCTGCGCGAGTTGATGCCGCTCGCCGAAGCACAGGGCGTAGTGGTGGGGATGGAGAACCGCGACCCGCACCCGTGGGAGGTCGCGGCGCTCGCGCGTTGCGGCGTCGCGCACACAGAACTGCTGCGCTATCACGCCGGCATGTCGGTCCCGGCCCTGGTCGGGCAGGTCAGCGCCGTCGATCATCCGTATCTCGGGCTGACGCTCGACCTGGGGCATCTGTACCTCGCAGCCCGCTACTGCGGGTTCGACTACCTGGGGGCGATCCGTGAGGCGGCGCCGCACGTGCGCCACGTCCACGGCAGCGACAACGAGGGGCGGCTGGGAGGCGTGTTCGACGACCTCGGATCCCGGGTCCCGTACGGGGACGGCGACGTCCACCTCCCGCCGGGGTGGGGGAGCCTGCCGCACGCGGACGCCCTCTCTGCGCTGGCGGGGTATGACGGGCTGTACGTGATGGAGGTCCGGCCCCGCTTTCGCGATCATCTGCCAGAGGCCTTGGCCTTTATCCGGGAGGTCATAGGCCAGGTGGCGGGCGCATAGATAACCAGGGACCCGGTGCCTCCGAGGCACCGGGTCCCTGGCTATGCTAGCCCCGGGATGCGCGCGATCTCGTCCGCGGGCCAGCCGAGGAACGCACACTTTTCGCGGGTGTAGTACTGGTACATCTCGAACTGCACGCCGTCTGGACAGCGGTGGTCGATGTGGGGGATAAAGCCGCCATCGGCAAGGACCGGCTCCAGGCGACGGAACTGATCCAGCACCGCTTCCTTGGAATCCAGGAGCGCGAACTTGTCAAAGCCGCCCATGATCAGCAGGTCGCGACCGTAGACCTCGCGTGCATGCACGACGTCGTTGCCGGCATTGATCTCGTAGGGGAACATCGTGTTGAGGCCAACGCCGAGCCAGAGCGGGATCAAGGCTTGCACGTTGCCGTCGCAGTCGGTGTAGATGATGTCGATCCCGTGTTGTCGGAGCAACTGCATCACGGGCCGCATGTGGGGCATGATGATCTCGCTGAACACGCGCGGGCTGAGCAGGGGCCCGCTGTTGAAGCAGATGTCCTCCCAGCCCGAGGCATAGTCGAACTCGATCGCGTCTAGGAGGGGCGGCAGGTAGCGGAGCTTGAGCGCCGTCACGTGGGCGACCATCTCTTCCAGGAGCTCCGGGTCATCGTAGGAGAGGAAGGCGAGGTTCTGGAAGCCGATCCAGTCGCGGATCCTGCCGATGAAGGAACCAAAGTTGATCCCGACCGGCAGCTCGCTGTGGCGCAGGGCACGCGCCCGCTCCTCGATCCAGGCGCTGCTGCGCGCGCGCCAGTCGGCGTCGAGGACCAGGAACTCGTCGCGGAACGCCTCCCAACTCGGGCGGTCCTTGATCGGGAACTCGAGGAAGTGGGGGATGCTGCGGATTCCTTCCTGGACCTCTTCGCACAGGACCCCGATCCCGTCGCGATAGACCACCTTACCGTCGCGCTCCTCCACGATCTCGATCGGGCGGAGCGGACCGGCGTCGATCGCCGGGCCGACCCCAGTCCGTTGCTCGCAGCCAAAGAACCCTTCCACGAGGTGGTTCGGGATCTCGGCGCTGCCCTCAGACTGCAGCTCGCGGGGCAAGTGCCCCTCCGCGAGCCAGCGGTCCTTGAGGCTGGCCCAGTAGCCGAACTCCATGTGGGGCACGCGGTCTACCGCCTGGTAGTGCATCACGCGCCGAAAGCGCTCGCGCGGGGTCATCGTTCCTGCGCGCTCCGGTCCGGCGACGACGGTCTTGAGTCGGTGTGTGTCACTCATCTAGTCTCCCCAACAAAGACCTCCGAAGTCGCGAGCGGGCGGCGATGCCCGCCGACCTCGGAGGTCTGTCTGGCGCCAGCCAGGTCACGGCTGGACAGGCGAAGGGCAGATGGCGCTAGCGGGAGTACGGGTCCGCGGCGTCGCGCAAGCCATCGCCCAGGAACTGGTAGCACAGGACGACGATCACGACAAACAGCCCTGGGGTCAGCACCCAGGGCGCCGTCGCCACGGCGCGCAGGTTCTGCGCCTCCTGTAGCAGGACGCCCCAGCTGATCGCCGGGGGGCGGATGCCCAGCCCGAGAAAACTGAGGCTGGTCTCGCTCAGGATCACCGTGGGCACGCTGACCGTGATCGAGGCGATGATGTGGCTGAAAAAGGCGGGCACGAGGTGGCGAAAGACGATGCGCGACTCGCTGGCGCCCGCCAACTTGGCTGCCATTACGAAATCCTCCTCGCGCAGGGCCAAGAACTGGCTGCGCACCACGCGCGCCAGGCCTGTCCAGTTCAGGATCGAGAGGATGATCGTGATCGCGAAATAGATCCGGATCGGCTGCCAGTCCTCCGGTAGGGAGGCGCTGAGGGCCATCCACAACGGGATGCTTGGCAGGGAGCGGATGAACTCGATCACGCGCTGCACGATTGCGTCGAACAGCCCGCCATAGTAGCCGGAGAAGCCGCCGATCGTGATGCCAAGGGCAAAGGTCATCGCCACGCCGACCAGGCCGATCGACATCGAGGTCCGCCCGCCGTACATGATGCGCGACCAGACGTCACGTCCCATCTTGTCGGTGCCCAGGAGAAAGAGCGTTCCCTCGCCGTCATAGTTGTCGATCGTGACCAGGTGCAAGTCCGCATTCCACAGCCCCCACATCTTGTACGGAGCGCCGCGCGCAAAGAACTTGAGCAGATACTTGCGCTCCGGGTTGGGGGTGAACGAGATGCGGGTCGTCACCGGGTCGCGCACGCCCTCCAAGGCGTACACGAAGGGCCGGAGCTGGAAGCGTCCCTGGTCGAGGAACCGGATCCGCTGGGGCGGGGCATAGGTGTGCAGGCGGCTGTAGGTCTTGGGATCCTCCACGGCAAAGAACTCGCAAAAGATGGCAAGGATGTAGAGAAAGATCACGATGATCCCGCCGACGATCGCTGGCTTGTGCTTGCGGAACTTCCACCACATCAGCTGCCACTGCGAGGCGACAAACATCCTTTGCTTGTCTTCCTGTTCCTCCAATGCTCTTGCCTGGGCGGTTGTTTCGGCCATTTAGCGCGTGCTCCTTTGTGGTGCGGCGTAGCTCGGGGCTAGCTCTCGAAGCGGATTCGGGGGTCGACAAAGACGAGCAGAATGTCGGAGAGAAGCTGCCCGATCACGGTCAGGATGCTGAGCAGCATCACGAACGTGCCGGCGAGAAACATATCCTGCGTCATCAGCGCGCGGAGCAAAAGAGGGCCCGCCGTCGGCAGGCCAAGCACGATTGCGACGATGCCGCCCGCCGAGACAAGCCCGGGAAGCTGGTAGCCGACGGTGGCGACAAAGGGACGCAGCGCGACGCGGACCGGGTACTTGAGCAGCAGGCGGCGCTCCGGCAAGCCCTTGGCGCGCGCCGTGGTGACGTACGGTTGGCGGATCTGGTCGAGCAGGTTGGCGCGCGTGTGCCGGATCAGGCTCGCCGTGCCGCCGATCCCGAGGATGCTCAGCGGGAACCAGATGTGCTTGAGCATGTCGACGAACTTGCCCCAACTCCACGGGGCGAGCATGTACTCGTCGGAGAACAAGCCCGCCAGGTCCACGCCAAAGTAGCGGAACCCGATCCACAGCCCGACCAGGGCGAGCAGAAAGCTGGGCACGCCGAGCCCGATGAAGCCGAGGAAGGAAAAGAGATAGTCGAGGATCGAGTACTGGTGCGTGGCGGAATAGATCGCGATCGGGAAGGAGACGAGCCAGATAAAGATCATGGTCGTGAACGAGATCGTGACGGTCAGCGCGAGCCGCTCCCAGATCAGCTCACCGACCGGCACGTTCCACTCGTAGGAGATGCCAAAGTCGCCGTGCAGGCTGCCCCACGCCCAGATCAGGTACTGCACGGGCATCGGCTTGTCCAAGCCGTACATGGCCTTGATCGCCTCTACTTCTTCGTCGCTGATCTGTTGGCCCTCCGCGATCAGGCGGTTGATGTGCGCGTCCAGCCAGCTGCCGGGCGGCAGCTGGATGATCACCCAGGTGATGAGCGAGATCACAATGATCGTCGGGATCGTGAGCAAGATCCGCTTCGCGATGTACTGAATCATGGGTTTCCTCCCGTATGCCGCCAGAGGCGGCAGCCTCTACCGAGGGCACTCGATCGGTACGCCGCGGATCGAGGGCTCTCGGCAGAGCTGGGTGGGCGATGGGCTTGCCCGAGGACAAGCCCATCGCGCTGTAGGGCCTAAGAGCTAGGCCTGTGCCATCCAGTACTGCTCGACCGTTGTGTTGCCAGGCGAGAGGCAGAGCCAGTCCGAGACGTTGTCAGGCCCATCGGGCACGTTCATAAAGTAGTTCTTGACCACGCCGATGTGCGGCAGCAAGCCGACCACGCCGATGAACCAGATCTGGTCGGCGTTGAGGTCAAAGAGCTCTTCCGAGTATGCCTTGAGCTCCTCGTCGTTCTTGGCGGTCTTGCACGCCTCGTAGAGCTCGTAGGACTTGAGGACGTCTGGCGGCGGCTCCTCGCCTTGCTCGCCGTTGCTGTTCCACCAGTCCCAGTACAGGGCGCCGACGCTGGCGGGCGTGCCGCCGCGGCGCGGCATCCAGTACAGCGGGTCGAGCAGCGGGTGCGCGCAGCGGTCCATAGTCCAGATCGACATGTCCTGCACCGTCCCCTCGTTGCCGCGCTCGCTGAACAGGTCGCGCGACTCTTCCTTGGGGAACATGCGGATGCCGATGTCGGCCCAGTACTTGGCGACCATCTCGGCGACGGGGCCCCACGGGCCGAAGACGGGCGCGTACTCGCAGTTGATCGTCAGGCTCTCGCCGTCGAGGCGCAAGCGGAAGCCCTCGGCGTCGCGCTCGGTCAAGCCGATCGCGTCGAGCATTTGGTTCGCCGTCTCGGGGTCGTACTGCGCCCAGGCTTCCGACTGCTCGGGCTTGTAGCCGAGGACGGTGGGGAGGACGGATGCCTGGCGCGGCACGCCGAGGCCCTGGTACACCACTTGCTGGACCTCCTCGCGGTCGATGGCGATCGAGAGCGCCTGCCGGAACTCCTTGGTCTCTTGCAGCTCGCGCAGCCCCGGGTCCTGGTGGTTCAGGTTAAAGTGGAAGCAGCACTGCGCGCCCTCAGCCATCGTCCACTGGATCACGTGATAGTCGCCCTGTTCGGCGCTCTCGAAGAACAGGGGAAAGTTCTCCCAGCTCAGGTGGCGCATCTGCATGTCGACTGCGCCGGCGACCGCCTTGAGGTTGAGGATGTTGATGTCGTCCACGACCTCGAAGCGCAGGCGGTCGATGTACGGGAGCTGGTTCCCCTCCGGGTCGACGACCCAGTAGTAAGGGTTGCGCACGACGGTGCTCGGGATGTCGGGCGGCATCCGCTCGGGAGCCCAGATCCGGTTGCTCGGGAGCTCGACGTTACGCCAGTCGCGGCGGTTGCCGTGCAGGCCTATCCAGTCGTCAAAGCCCTCGTCCGTCGCCATCTTTTGCACTGCGGCGCGCTCGGTGTAGGTTGGGTGGAACTGGCTCAAGTAGTGCTTGGGCCAGGTCGACCAGCACCAGTTGTATCGGGTGGACGCCATCCAGGGGATGAACAGACCATACGAGTCGGCGAACGACCACTTGACGGTATAGTCGTCGATCTTTTCGACCTCGACCGGCTGGCCCTTGACCGCCAGCATACCGCTCGTGCTCGGGCCCGCCGGGGTCATCTCCTCGTTGAGGACCGAGTCCTCCCACCAGTACATGATGTCGTCCGCGGTAAACGGCATCCCATCGGAGAACTTGTGTCCCTTGCGCAGGAACCAGGTAAAGCTGGCGCCATTGTCGCCCACCTCGAAGCCCTTGACGACGTGCGGCACGATCGTCGCCGCATCGGCCTCGTAGCGGAGCGGGCAGTCATAGCTGAGCCGGCTGTTCCAGGCGCCCACATCGCCGGGGCTGGTGCACACGCGGCGCCACGTGCCGCCGTACTGCCCGATCGACTCGTAGACGTTGACCACGCGCACGTCGGTCGGCATGCGTTCGGACACCGGCGGCAGCTTGCCCTCGGCGACCTGGGTGAAGAGATCGGGCGCTTCCTTGATCTCCTGGGGCACTGCCGTCACCTCGACGACCTTTTCGACGACCTTTTCCTCGGTGACGATCTTGGTGACTTCTTTCTCGACCTCTTCCTTGACCACGACGGTCTGCTCGACGACCTTTTCGACTTCGACCGTCTCTTTGACGATCACCGTCTGTGGCTGGCAGGCGACGACCGCTGCGCCTGCCGCGCTGAGGGCTGCGGAGCGCAGGAACGTGCGGCGTGACATCAACTTGTTGCTCATCTTGCCTCCTCATTCTGCTTTGGCTGATCGTTCACGACAGACGATACACAATACATCCGTGTCAGTTCGTCGCAGCGACACCTCCCTTCGTGTCCGGCACGCGTCCGGGCTGCGTTCGCCCTGTTGGGCGGCGTGCCGTGGCTATCGATCCGGCATAGGTCACTCTAGCGGGCAAGCCAGGCGCCGTCAACAGGCATGAGGGCGCCGTGCACATAGTCCGATGCGGCGGAGGCTAGGTAGACCACCGCCCCCTTGAGATCCACCGGTTCCCCCCAACGCCCGGCGGGAATGCGTCCTAGGATCGCGGCATTGCGGTCCGGGTCGGCGCGCAGCGGCGCGGTATTGTCGGTCGCCATATAGCCGGGGGCGATGGCATTGACGTTGATGTTGAGCGCCGCCCACTCGTTGGCCATGGCACGCGTGAGCCCGGCGATGCCGCTCTTGGCTGCCGTGTAGGCCGGGACCCGGATCCCGCCCTGGTAGGAAAGCATGGAGGCGACGTGGATGATCTTGCCCCCGCCCTGCTCCGCCATCACGCGTGCTGCCGCCTGGGAAAGAAAGTAGACGGCTTTGAGGTTGACTTGGAGGACGTCGTCCCAGTCTCGCTCGCTGAACTCGATCGCAGGCGCGCGCCGGATGATGCCGGCGTTGTTGACCAGGATGTCCAAGCGTCCCAACTCTGCCTGGACGCGCTCGACGACCGCATACAGGTCGTCTACGGTGGCGCATTCGAGGTCGCACTCGATCGGCAGGAACCGCCGCCCGAGCGCCTCGACCTGGGCCTGTGTCTCCTGGTAGGTGTTACGGTAGAGTCCGGCGACGTCGGCGCCTGCCTCTGCCAATCCGAGCGCCATGCCCTGACCCAGCCCTCGGCCTGGGCCAGTCACGAGGGCAACCTTGCCCTTCAGGCTGAATGCATCGAGAATGCCCATCTCAGTGTCCCAGCTCTTTCAGCATCGGCACGGTGCGGCTGACCCATCCCAGCGTCGGATCATCGGCGGTCGCCTGGTGGCGGTGCTCGCCCGCCAGGAACCAGAGATAGTAGGTCATGTAGCCCGGCGCGCTGACGACGGTGTGATACCCCTTGGGGGCCATCAGGATCGTGTTGTCGCGCACGGTATAGTTCTCTTCTACGCCGTCGTCGGTGTAGTAGCGGCAAATGCCAAAGCCGTCGGCTGGATTGACCTTGAAAAAGTACATCTCTTCGTGGTACGCTTCACGGGGCAAGTCATCTCGCTCGTGGCGGTGCGGGGGATAGGTGCTCCAGTTGCCGCTCGGCGTAAAGGTCTCGCCGACGATCAGGCGGCGAGCGGAGAGATCTGGCTGCCCTGCCTCGGTCAAGATCTGGTTGTAGTACCGCGCAAAGTTGGCTGCGCCCCACACGCCGCTGGTAACGCGATCGGGACCGATGACATAGGGCGCCGTCTGTAGGTCGCTTGGGGCGCTCGTCAGCGCGATCTGGACCGGGCCCGCTGCCGAGACTGCATAGTCGACCCCGGCAGGCATGTAGACGGCGTGAGGCTTGCCGGAGAAGACGTTGGCGCGCCCGCCGACCTCGGCAAAACGCGTCTCCCCAACCTGGAACGTCGCCCTGCCGCCGAGGAGCACAGCCAGCACTTCGCGTCCCCCGGTCTGGCCCTGGTAGGTTCCGCCGGTATCGAGCAACAGCAAGTCAAAGTCTAGGAGGCGGCAGGGGTTGTAGGGTAGGGGATTCCGTCCGTCCCCGGTGTCCAGTGCGGCAAAGAACGTCACGTGGTTTCCTCCCTCGGTACAACGACGCGATACGCCAGGTGAAACACGATCGACAGAGAACGGGTGCAACGTGTCCGAGTATACCATGCGGCATCCGTTCGGTCAAATCGAGCTACCGCTCAGCCGATGTACACGTAGACCCGCTCGTCACCCTCGTCGACCCGGACCTCGACCGGCTGCCGCGCATCGCCGGTCTGCCGGAGCGCGTGCAGCATCTCGGCAGAGGCGCCGAGGGTAGTCGAGAGGTCCTCGCCGACGAAACGCCCAGCGATCCGCACGCCCCAGTCGAGCAGGCCCAGCGGAAGGGGCATGCTGATCGCGAGGCGCTTGCCGTCGCCCCCAGAGATGCGGACGTGCAGCCAGGGGGCGTTGACGATCCAGGCGCTCACGGCGGTCGCGCCCAAGGAGAGCAGGGCAAGGAGCAGCAACATGACCCACCCAAACGTGATGCGACCGTCGGCGGCGCGATGGACCTCCCATAGTGCCCACGACGCGACCATGAGGACGCTGGCGGACACGGCAAACGGAACCCACTGCAGCCGTTTCCAGCGCGCCGCTTGTGCGTGGAGGGCGCCAAGCAATGCCTCGTCGGGCTCGCTCGGGGACGTCGTGGCGTCCAGCGTGGGTGCGCGATCTGGCGGCGTTCCCTCGGCTTCAGGTTCGTCTGTCACGGCGCGTAGCAGCCTCGCTGCGTCCTCGGCGCCGATCACGCCCGATTCGAGCATGTCCAGGATCCTGCGTTCGCTCATCGTGCCCTCCTCTCGCTTCGCGCGGCTCACGGCACACGATTATACATCGACTCGCTGCAGATTGACAAGAACGGAGGGCTCGGGTACAATACGGGCCGATCTTGACAAAGGAGGCGACATTGGACGACCCCAAGAAAGACCCGCGCAGGATGATGAAGGGCCTGCGGATCCACCGTGACGTGGACTGGGACTACTCATTCTGGCGCCCACTCCAGTGGCACCGGTTCGACATGACGGACCAGTACGGCTTTATCTACTCGCCTGGCGACGATCCGAGGACCGGGTTCTACGTGGCGCCCCGCGATCTGAGCGACGTGCTCGACGGTCCAGTGCAGGAGGAGGACCTGCCCGCACTACACGAGGGCATCCTGGAGGGCTTGCGGCAGTTGCCCGACTGCAAGATCCTGGAGGACAAAGAGATCGCCAAGGGCTTTGCGATCGGGTTCGAGGTCCTGCTCACCTTTACCTTGGACGGCGAGACGTGCAAACGCCGCATGCGACTGCTGTACAACGACCGGCAGCAGTATACGCTCTACGGTCAGGGCACGCCCGAGTACGAGTACGAGGTCTTTCACGACACGTACGAGTTTATCTATAGCACGTTCACGTTCGCCGACCTGCTGGCGATGTCGGGTATGCCGGTGACCCCCGCCAGTGCGACCCGTTGGGAGGGCGGCACAGAAGGCGTCCAAGTCAAGCCAAGTGCGCCGCGCGACCACAGCGCGTGGGTCGCGGAAAAGATGCGCGAGATAGACGACAAGGTCAAGGCAAGGAAGGCGGAGACCGCCGAGGAGACCGCAGCGCCAGAGGAGCCGGCGTCCTCCGACTGAGGTACGCCGCGAAATGGAGCCGAGGCCCGGACCGCACATGCGGTCCGGGCCTCGCTACATGTCGGGACGCACGCCTTTGCTACGGGCTAGCCCGGGTACTCGTACCCGTCCAGCAGGCCCTCTCGTTGCGCACTGGCAATGAACGTGATCAGCGAGGTGTAGCTCGCGGCAAAGGTCCTGCCGCCGCCCGAGCCACGGATCACGGCGCCGTCCTCGTCCACGCGCTTGGCGCCGTGCCGGGTGGCGCCGACCGGGCGGCGGATCAGCGCGTCGAACTGGCGCAGCGCGGCGTGCAGGTAGCAGAGCTTTCCACTCGCCACATAGGCGTGTGTCAGCGCCTCGACGGCGTGGACCGTGGGCGCGTGCCTGCGGAGGGAAGGCAGCTCCTTGTAGAAAAAGATCCCGTCCGGCCCGAGGGTGTGCTCGAGCAAGTCATCGGCGGTTTCGACGATCAGCTGCTCGATGCGCGCGTCGCGCTGGAGCGTCAGGTACCGGGCGAGCGAGTTTAGCGCGATGCTGATCATAAAGGGCACACGCGGCATGCTGTGGCTGGTGTACGGAGCGAGCATGCCGCCATACTGCGCGGGCCAGGCGAGGAACACCTCGACCAGCTCGTCCAGCGCCTGGCGGTAGACGGCTGCGCCCGTTGCCTGCACCATGGCAACCAGCGCCCGCATGGCCCATCCGCCCTCTCGCGCCTGTGCCGCGCCGGGCTGTCGCATCCTGGGCTCTTGTAGGTGCCGCATGATGTTCGCGGCGACCATCTCGGCGCCCTCGAGCCCTTCCCGTCGCCCGGTGAGGTAGTAGTAGTCCAGCATACCCTCGACCCACTCGTGAGAGGGCGTCACGCCCCCAGTCACGTGGTGGGCGGTATGGATCCGCAAGCCTCCGTGGTGGAGGGGGTTCGGGCTATAGTGGCACAGGTCCACGTCGAGCCAGTGCCGCGCAGCGACGATCGCCGCCTCCAGGGCGCGTCGCTCGCCAGTCAGGGCATAGAACAGGGCGCAGGCGTGGGCGCGGTCGTACTCGTTGTTCACCCACACCGTGCTGCCACGTCCACGTCCCTGATCCGTGTACCCGGCATCCGGGGCATCTCCAAAGTGCATCATGCCCATCGCCTCGGGGCGGCTGTCGTGCATCTCGATCAGGTGCGTCATCACGCGTCCGGGCACGTGCTCCGGGAAAAAGTCCATCTGCCACGGGTTGTTCTCCCGGTACCACGCCGGCGCAAGCGCGGGGCGGTCAGGGAGCTGGAACTGGAGGCTGCGCGTCGAGATCTGATCGAGGGGCGTGCTGCCATCGTGAAAGTGCAGCAAGAGCCGGTGCGTCTT
Organism: Anaerolineae bacterium; assembly: GCA_016929775.1. Next base: position 1,911 of record JAFGIE010000085.1, on the reverse strand, counting down.
GCCAACGCCCTGGTACAGGTCCAGGGCGGGGGAGTCGGCGGGGTAGAGGCCGACCTCGATCCCGCCCGGGGTCGCGCGCAGCGACTTGGGAAAGTTCTGGTGCGCTTGGTGCAGCGAGACGGCAAGCCCTGCATCTGCAGTGCGCCAGTCCGCCCAGAAGTCGCCATAGAAGCACTCCACATAGTGCTCGTTGGCCTGGTAGAGCAGGGTCTCCGCAGTGAGGGACTCCTCGACGCACTCCTTTGACCTCTGGATCCGCGTCTGGTAGTACCCCTCGCCGAGCGCGAGGTCGGGGGCAGGCGCTGCCCCGAAACGGACGGGAAGCGTGATCTCGGCGACCTGGAGCAGCGGCTCTTCCTCGCAGTGTAGGAACGTGTATTCGACCTCGACGTACGGCTTGCCCGCGTACGCCGTGATCCGTCCCCGCAGGTCAAGATAGCCCTCTCCGTGCTGATCGCTGTGCTTGCCCCGCACCAAGACCACAGCGCGCAACGGGCCCGCTTCCTCGATCTCGAGCGTGACCGGCAGCGCGGTGGATCGCAGGCTCCGCGCGCCCAGCCGTGCCGAGAACCCGGCAAAGGGCTCTGTTGACCAAAGCCGCCGTCCGTCGAGCCGGACGTCCGCCACAGGCCAAAAGCCGGTCGCTGGCACGTGAAAGGCCAACGGCCCTGTGTCGATCGCGATCCCATCGTGGTCCTGCTCGACGACGACGCGCTCGGTGGGGGCAGGCACTGCCGCCGGCGCGCCGGCGCACAGGAACCGCAACGTGTGCGATGCGCTGCCAGGCAGATCGGGCTGCAGGTGCACGAGCAGCCACTTGACCGAGCCGTCGGGCCACGTGGCGAGCACGCGGCATTGCGCGGGCAGCGTCGCTTCGCCGTCGAGCACCTGAAAGCGGCCCGCTTCGGCCAGGACGCCCGCCGCAAAGGGCACGCTGACCATCACCGGTTCGCGAGCGCGGTCGTACTTGGAGATCTTTTCAAAGTAGAGCCAGTTGGTGTCGGACATCTCTGCGCACTCCTCATCGTCCAGAACGACCCGCGGTACTCACATTCGTCGTGACAGTAGCATCTCTCCCGGCGAGGCGGCGCACGCTCAGGGCTCGACCAGGTATAGGTTGACGCGTCCCCCACGATCGGAGGCGTACAGGATCTGCTTGCCGTCCCAGCTCCACGTTGGATGGCAGTGGCTGTTCTGCGTGTGCCACGACGTGCCGTGCGCACAGAGGACGGACAAGTTCGCGTGCGGACCAGAGATGTCGATCAGGACAATCTCGTCCACGTCGTCCCCGACGAGGAGCGTGTTCTCGGGGTTGGCGTGGTAGTGGTTGCAGTAGTAGGGCATGTCGATCCGCCGCACCACGCGCCCGGTGCGGTCCGCCAAGCCGACAAAGGGGACCATCGCATTCTCGTTGACCTCGACTTCGGTAGCGACGGCTTGGGTCCTGCTCGACGTGATCGTGCCGTCGTGCCCGGGCCCCCGGTTGTCAAAGAACACGTAGCCATCCTGTGTCCAGAACTCGTGTCCGACGCTGTCTTGCTCCTCCTGGCGGAAGCAGGGCCAAGCCTCCCGCGCGCAAAAGTCCAGCAGCCAAATGCGCTGCGTGACGAGGTTCCACGGGCCTTCATGGCAGTACGTGGCGAGCGTGCTGTCCTGTGGACAGAACTGAAAGTGACCCACTTGGTGTGTGTCCTTGAACACGTCGAACCAGCCCGAGCCGTCGAGATAGGCTAACGTCACCCGCCCGTCCTTGACGCGGTAGAAGCGTTCCTTGAAGCCGGTGTAGTTCGGGCCTCGCGGCGCATCGACGCGCTCGTTGCGGCAGAATCCAATGTAGCGTCGATTGGGACTGATGGAGGGCGCGCCGACGGTGTAGCTTCCGCTCTCCTCGTATACCGTGACCGTCTCGCC
>JAFGIE010000084.1 GCA_016929775.1 Anaerolineae bacterium | reverse complement strand
CTATAAGTGCGGTGACATATGCCATGCTTTATGGTATAATGGACCTATCCCGAGAGGTGCTTGTGCACACTGATACCCACGGGGCTCGTCCATCGCGCGAGCTGGCGCCGCCGCTTCCCGTGTCACGACGGATGGGGCTTCTACGAGCAGGCGACCACACCTGACCCTCCCCCCACCTGGCGGCTTTCCTTCCCCATCTGCCAGCGGGAGCCATCGCGCAGCCCGGTCGCGTCCCGGCGGCTGGTTCCGGCCTGAGCGCCGGAGGGGGAACCATGAAACGAGATCCGCGCACTGCTGGTAGGCGCCCACAACGCCTGTCGATCGCCCTTGGCCTGCTCACGCTGCTCGCGTTGTGGTGCCTCGATCCCCCGCCTGGTCGCGCGCAGGGACCCGAGGGCGAACCGCAGACCTTTGACGACGGACAGGCCCCGGGGTGGACGCTCGAACGGAACACCCGTACCGAGGAGCGGTGGGAAGTCGTCCCGCTGGACGCCCGCATGGCTGCTCCCCCGAACCAGGCGCTGCGCGGCATCGGTCACGTGTTCGCCACCTACGAGGATCGCAGCTGGGCCGACTATGTGCTGCGCGCCCGGATCTACCTGCTGGAGCCCGGCTCCACCCTCCACATCTGCTACCGGATGAGCAACCAGGGCCGATACTTTATCGGCTTTGCCGAATGGGGCCTCTATCTGTCCAAGGAATCCCCGTGGGGCGCGCCCGCAACGCCGTCGCTTGCCCAGGTCAACCGCTTGCAGACCGCGGGAAGGTGGTACGCGATCGAAGTCAGGGGCGTCGGATCCACGATCGAGGTCTTTGTCAACGGCAGCGCCATGATCCGCTACGAGGACAAGGAGCCGCTTCGTGCAGGTACGATCGGCTTTGAGACGCTGGATAACTCGATCGTCTTTGTGGACGACGTCGAGGTCGAGGTCTATGCCTCCATGTCTGCCCGTCCTCCCGAGTGCCCGCAGGATGGGCCGCGCTACGAGGAGGACCTGGACGACGGGCGGGCGCAAGGCTGGGCGATGGCAGCGTCGGGCGAGCGATGGCAGGTCCAGCGCGACATGTTGGTGGGGCGGGGCCATACCTGGGCGAGCTATGAAGATGCACAGTGGGGCGACGTGTGCTTGGCATTCACGCTGCGCTGCCTGCAGGCGCAGCTGCACGCCAACGTCCGCCACAGCGCCAAAGACCGGTACGCCGTATACTTGCTCAACGACGGATCGCGACTGTTCGTCGGTTTGGCCAAGGGCGAGCGTGCAGATCAGCGGGTCGCCGAGGCGGACGTGGACCTCAGCCCGTTCACCGTCGATCAGTGGACTGAACAGGGGCTCGGGATCGCGATCCAGGCCCTTGGCAACGAGGTCCGGGTCAGCGTGCAGGGCGCTGCCAAGAACCCCGTCCTCGTCTACCGCGACCCCGATCCGCTGCCTGCGGGGCAGGTCTCCTTTGAGGCGATCGACTCGACCGTGTGCGTGGACGACATTGTCGTCGTCGGAGAGCCCGAGGAGGCGCCGCTGCCCGATCTCGCGCCGCACAGCCTGCACGGCTGGGTCTCGGAGGATGGGGACGAGCTGTACCTGATGGCTCAGGTCAGGAACGCCGGGCCCGAGGGGTCTGGCGCGGCGGTCGTGCGCGCCGAGGCGTGGGATAGGCGGGAGCTCAGCCTGCCGCCATTGAGCCCGGGCAAGAGCCACGCCCTCACCTTTCAGTGGGACATCCCCGACGAAAAGCGTGGACGGTTCGTGGTGATCGGGGTCCACGTCGACCCGGACAACCGCATCGCAGAGCAGGACGAGCAGAACAACGACGCACTGGCAGAGCGGATCGTGATCCCGACCGTGCGGGCGCCGGGTGTTCCGACCTCGCCCAAGCCTACGCCGGTCCCGCCGACGTCGCGTCCCACGCCGGTCCCGCCGACGCCTCGACCTACTCCTCAGCCACGCAACCGTGCATGGCTGTATGGCGGCGGCGGGGTCGTCGCACTCGTTGTGGCAGTGCTGCTCTACCGCGCGCTGCGGCCCAAGCCGGAGGGCGAGCCGCCCGGTCGCGAGCCGGAAGATGCCCCGCCGCCCGTTGTTCCCGTGCCTCCCATGCGCCTGATCCGCATGTGGCTCACAGAGGGTCAGTCTGGCACAGGGCGCCGCATCTCCGATGCGGAGGCCCTCCAGTTGGGTGCGCCTTACTGCGTCCACCTCCAGATCCGGTCCACTGAGACCGAGGACGTGGGCGATCGCGGCGCGCACACGCCGCTGGACGTCGTGCTCTTTAGCCCAGGCGGCGATTTCTCCCTAGAGCGCCGCCGGGACGTCCTCCAGATCGGCGAGAGGGGGCACAGCGACGAGATCCACATCCCGATCCAGCCTCTGCAGTCCGGACCGTGCCGCCTGCGCGCCTGCGTCTATCACGGCAACGTGCTGCTCCAGTCCGCAGTGCTCGATGCGACTGCCGCTGCGCCGGGCGAGCGCCCCCAGGACGCCGGGACCGAGCGGCTGATCGACTACCTCGCCAGCCTTGATCTGCGCCGGCTCGACGCGTACCCCCAGCCCGACCTGAGCATCGTCGTCAACCAGGATAGGCGCGGCAGGCACTGGATCGGCGTCTACAGGGCGGGTGACAGACCGGGGCCTCCCGTGCGCAGCGGCGCCATCGTCGCCGTCGAGGACCAGGCGTTCGCCGTAGCTACTCGGCAGGTGCGCGACTGGCTCTTTGCGATCGAAGGCGATCCCAGCTACAACTATGTGGAGCCCTTTTCCGCCGTCTCCCCGCAAGAACGCGAACGCTGGATGCAGGATCTGGTCGAGCTGGCGGGCGCCGGGTGGGACATGTTCTACACCCTGCTCTGCGGCGCGAGCCTCGGCGCGCAAGGAGAAGAGGACCTGCGCCTTGCGCTCCGGCAGAGCGGCGCGATCTCGATCGCCCACTGTGGAGGCGACGAGGCAAGCATTCCCTGGGCGGCGATGTACGATCTGCCGATCGATACGGGGCGCTTGCGGCGCGTCCGGTTGTGCCCCCACTTTGAACGGCATCTGACCGCCGGGGCCGAACTGCCCGACAACCAGCGCATCTGCGCGCAGGCCAACGCCTGCCCGCTCCAAGGCGACCAGCCCAAGCTTGTCGTGTGCCCCTTTGGGTTCTGGGGGTTCCTGCACCAGATCGGGCAGCCCCTACAGGGCTGCGAGGGATTCGCGGTGGACGCAGAGCACCTACCGGAGGAATTGCAGACGCGCACTGCCGAGCAGACCAGTTACCTGGTCCACAACCGGGCAGAAGCCATGACCGCCGTCGTCGCCGTCGACCCAACCCTAGACAGCGCCGAGGGACACTACCGCGAGCTCGCCCAGCTCTTGGGGCACGCCGGTATGTCGCCCGTCGACCTGGTGACCGATCGCGACCAGATGATCGAGGTCCTGGAAGAGGGCGACCGGCACCTGTACTACTTTTACTGTCACGGCGAGCAGCGGGGCGTCCGGTTCGGGCTGCTGCTGGGCCCGGAGGAGGACCCTGCGCCGATCTATGCCAGCAACTTGGCCCATGTCCGGTGGGGTGAGCCTCGCCCGCTGGTCGTGCTCAACGGCTGCGAGACGCTGGCGCCGGCGGACGATCAGATCCACTTGCTCCTGCACGCCTTCCGCACGCCGGGCGCGTCCGGCGTGATCGGCACGCAGATCAAGGTCAAGGAAGAGCTGGCACAGCAGGTCGGGCAGCTGGTCTTGGCGGCGTTCTTTGGGGGCTGCTCGATCGGCGAGGCGTTTCTCGCCATGCGGCGGCGCTTGCTGCGCGATGGCAACCCGCTCGGCTTGGCCTACAGCTGCCACGCGCCCGCCTCGCTCCACGTACACGACAGCACGTCGTGTGCGTGGTGCGCATCTCATCCCAACTGGATCGCGCCGTAGGGGCGATCATGCGCCGCGATCGCATCTCAGGGAGCATGGACATGGACCAACCAGACCCTACACAAGCCACGCAGCTCTACCAGCAGCGCCGCGCAACCGCCATGCTGCGACAGCAGCTCTACACGCTGCCCGATCCCAGCGCGGACGAAGCCCTGGCGCAGGCGCTCTTTGAGGCAGAGGCAGCACTGGCGGCGCTCGAAGGGGCTGCGCCACGAGAGGGCGGAGGCGTGCTGCTCGACACGGGCGAGCAGGGCGTCAAGCCGGGCGGCATCCTGATGGGCAAGGAGACGGTGGAGGTCGAGGCTCAGGTGCTGCTTCACCAGCCTTACATCCCGACCGGCTTTGTGCATCTGCTCGACGCCGGCGAGACGCCTCTCGTGACGTTCCATGTGCGCAACAAGGGGCGTCAACCCGTCCGCCTGCGCCTGATCTCGTACGTGGAGGGGTATTCCGCTAAAGCGATCGATACCGTGGTACTGCAGCGGGGGGAGCCCGCGCGCGACTTTCCCCAGCTGCCTACCTTTTTCCCACGCCAGATCCGGCAGATCCGCGAGATGACCCGAGCTACCCTGCACGTGCGGATCGACGACCTGGACGGCGCCACCCAGCAGCACAGCACGTTCCCGATCTGGTTGTTGGCACGCAGCAGCGCGTATCTCCGCGGCACAGACCCCGCAACGGGCGTCGAGATCGACTATACTCCCTACCTTGCGGCATGGGTCACGCCGGATGCGCCCGAGGTGATGGCGCTGCTGCGCCGGGCAGCGGATCATCACCCCGCGCGCCGGATCGCCGGCTATCAGGGCGGGCCCGAGGAGGTGCGGGCGCAGGTAGCGGCAGTGTACGCGGCGCTGCAGGCAGAGCAGATCGCGTACATCAACTCGACCTTTTCGCTCGGCCCGAGCCAGGGCGAATTGGTGCAGCGCATCCGCCTGCCTCGCGAGTCGTTGGCGGTCAAGTCAGCCAACTGCATCGACGGGACGGTGCTGATGGCGAGCCTGCTCGAGGCTGCGTCGCTGCACCCAGGGATCGCGATCGTGCCCGGGCACGCTTTCTTGGCTTGGGAGACGGGGCGCGGCAGCGGCGCGTGGGACTATGTGGAGACGGTGATGATCAGCACACACCCCTTCGAGCAAGCCCATCGGGCGGGCGCGCATCTTGCGGAAAAGTACCGGCTGCTCGCCAGAAGGAGCGACAACGCGCGCTACTTTCGTCTCCTCTCCGTGCCCGACCTGCGCGCTGCGCGCCGGATCGTCCCCATGGAGTAGCCATTTTCCCCCTCGTGTGGTATCATAGGGCGCGTGACACGCCAGATATCCCGTGCGAGGCGGGCGCCCACGGACCATCGATCCACGATCCGTTCCAAGGGAGACCGAGATGAACCTCTGGAGACGACTGTCCGCGATCGTGCTGTGCGTCCTGCCCGCGCTCGGCGGATGCCTCTCTCCGCAGCCCACTCCCACCCCGACGCGCGTGGTCGGCGTCGCCCCCACGCGAACGCCGATCCGGATACCCACCATGGCGCCGACCCAAGCCGCGCCGGTGCGGATCGGTCGGGCCGATCAGGTGTCCTTTCGCGACGACTTGGATGGCGCACTCGGCGAGGGTTGGTCGTGGCTGGACGAGCGCCCATCCCACTGGAGCCTGAGCGACATCCCCGGCGCCCTGCGCCTGTCGACCGTGCCCGGCGAGGCGTGGACCAATGCCTTGGTGCGCGATGCGGCCCCCGGCGATTTCGAGATCGAGACGCTGGTCCGTTTCGAGCCGACCGCCAACTATGCCGCGGCGGGGCTGTTCGTGCGCGCGCACAACGGCGATGCGCTGGTCGTGGGGCGCGCCTACTGCGACCACGACTGGTGCGCCGGCAATGCGATCTACTTTGACCAGTTCGTCGACGACGAGCCCGTCGGCGACAACTATGCCACCCCGGTCGACAGCCCCTCGCTCGCTCACCTGCGCTTGCGCCGCGAGGGGGACACGTTCACCGCCTTTTACAGCGCAGACGGCAAGGATTGGCAGCTGATCGGGCAGCACGAGGGCCCCTTCCGGTTCTCGCAGATCGGCTTGGTCGCGCACAACTCCCCGGTCGAGATCCCTGCCATCTTTGAGTTCTTTGAGCTCAAGGTACTGCCCGAGGCAGTCGCGCGCGCGGAGCCTACGGCGCGCCCGACGTCGACGCGGGCGCCAACGCGCACGCCCCGGGCGACGCCCACCAGGGCCCCCACCCGCACGCCCACCCCGCCGCCCTGCCAGCCGCACGCCAGCTTTGTCGCCGACGTCACCATCCCCGACGGCACACCCTTCGACATGGGCGCGCCTTTCACCAAGGTATGGCGGATGGTCTCCGACGGCTGCGCGCCATGGCCCGCGGGTACGACGTGGGCCTTTGTCTCCGGCGACCGCATGGGCGCACCCGCCTCGGTCGCGGTGCCAGAGACCGCCCTGGGCGGCACGGTCGACCTCGCGGTAGATATGGTCGCGCCCGACGCATCCGGCACCTATCAGGGGCTGTGGCAGATGCAGCTCCCCGATGGCGCGCCCTTTGGCGCCCAAGCCTACGTGATCATCAACGTCAACGTCCGCCCCCCGCGCCAGCTGGCGACGGGGACGGTCATCCGCGAGGTCGGCGCCCGCAACGGGTCGGGCCAACTCGAGATCGGCAACGAGCTCGACACCGACGGGGTTGCCGTGCTCAGCCGGCAGGACGGGGCGTTCCTGGTCGCCGTGTACATCCGCAACCACGACAGCCACAACCTGACCGGCATCCCGGACGGCACCTACGAGCTCTACTTTACCCTCGGCGAGGACTGGGATGCCGAGCAGGCGCAGTTCACGCGCAAGAGACGGCTCTCCCGCTTCGAGGACCTGTTCCCCTTTACGACGACGGCGACGACCTATAGCATTTGGAGCGTGACCCTACACCCGGTCGCCGGTGGGACGGGCGCTACCGAATCGGTGCCCGAGGGCCAGTTCCCGGACCTCAAGTAAGACCCGACGTCCCGACCAGACTGCTCCGACCCGCAGAGGAGAAACGATGCCAGACAGGACCCGGTTCAGGCTGATCCAACCCTCGACCCGCGCCTTTGCCCGCGAAGGACGCCGCACGCCCGGCTACTCGCTCTTTGACTGGCTGCACGGCTATGTCTATGGGCGCTGGCCCTACCTGTACATCGGCATGGCGACCGGCGAGCACGCTCTCTCCCGCGTGGCTGCCGCCATCATCGGCGCCCTGGCGCGCGTCTTCCCCGCCCTGCAGGGCGGCCCTACCCAGCCCGGGCAGGTCACGTTCGCCGACACTTACCACGGCAAGGTCGTCCCCCTGGACGCCGCAAAGCAGCTGGTGACCGTCGATCGCGAGATCCGGCTGACGGACCTCGAACGCGTGATCCCGTATGCGCGTGCGCGCGACATCGTCCTTTGCAACCCAGATCGGATCGTGCTGCTCGACTGCCCCTGCCGGACTGCGCGTCCCAACCCGTGCCTGCCGCTCGACGTCTGCCTGATCGTGGGCGAGCCCTTTGCCAGCTTTGTCGCGGAGCACCATCCGAACCGCTCGCGCTGGATCACGCAGGAGGAGGCGGTCGAGGTGCTGCGCGCCGAGCAAGCGCGCGGGCACGTCCACCACGCCTTTTTCAAAGACGCGATGCTGGGCCGCTTTTACGCGATCTGCAACTGCTGCGCCTGCTGCTGCGGTGCGATGCAGGCCCACCGGAATGGCACGCCGATGCTGGCGCCGTCGGGGTACGTCAGCGAGGTGGACGGAGAGCGCTGCATCGGCTGCGGGGTGTGCGCCGAGTACTGCCAGTTCGGCGCGATCTCGGTGCCCGATGGGCGCGCCGTGGTCGACGTGGCGGCGTGTATGGGCTGCGGCGTGTGCGTCGCCAAGTGCGAGCAGGGCGCCATGGCCCTGGTACGCGAGCCGAGCAAGGGCGAGCCCCTCGAGATCGAGACGCTCGTGCGCGAGGGCCCGGTCGCGCAGGCGACAGGAGCGTAGGAGGGTTCGAATGTCCGCTGCACAGCACGTGTACCGCCACCTAGAGGCCCTGCCCCGCGGCGGCTGCGCCGTCGCCCTCTCTTGGCGGCTCCTCCCCACCGACCGACCGGACGCGCCCTTTACCGTCGAGCGGCGGGAGGGCAGCGCAGGTCCGTGGGTGCCCGTCAGCGCAGGGCCGATCTGCGAGGCGACCTCCGCGCTCGACCACACGCCGCGCGCCGCGACCTATGCGTATCGCGTCCGCGAGCAAGACGGCACGCCCTCGGAGATCGTCGAGGTCGACAGCGGGGCGCCGCCCACCCTGATCGCGTACCAGGCGCCTCTCGACCCGGGGGACGCCGTGGGCGGGATCGCGCTCGGCGACCTGGAGAACGAGGGGCGGATCGGGTACATCCTGCGGCTCGCGCGGGCGGGCACCGTCTGGATCGCCGCCTATGCGCACTCGGGCGCGCCCCTGTGGGAGGTCGACACCCGGCTCCCTGCCGTGGGCGGATGGGATGGCTCGACGCTGCACGTGCCCATCCTCGCCTGGGACCTGAACGGCGACGGGCGGACGGAGGTCGCCTACCATAGCCGCGAGGGCGCGGCGCCCACCGAGCGCTATGACGCCGCCGCTGGGGACGAGGCCCTCACCGTCGTGGATGGGGAGACGGGAGATCCGGTCTGGCGCGCGCCATGGCCCGCCACGCGTTCCCGGGTCATGATGACCGTGGGGCACTTGCGCGGGCTGAACGCGCCCGCCAGCGTCGTGGTCCTCGACGGCACGTACGGCGACGTCACGCTGACCGCCGTGGACGGCGCCAGCGGTCAGGTGCAGTGGCGCGTGGCACAGTCACGCCCTGCGGGACACAACCTCGACATCGGCGATATCGACGAGGACGGCGTCCAGGAGGTGATCTGCGGCGGCGTCTGCTATGCGGGCGATGGGCGCGTGCGCTGGGTTGCGGAGCCCTTTGGGCACACGGATATCTCGAAACCGGCGCGCATCGACCCCGATCGCCCGGGCCTACAGGTCTGGTACGCCGTCGAGAGCCACAACCCGGGCGTCTACCTCGTCGACCAGCATGGGGAGACGCTCTTTAAGACGTCCTATAGTTTGTCAAGCCCCAAAATCGATACGAGGGGCAGATCAATCAGCAAGTGGCCGTGCGGTAGTAAGGGTACCTGT
>JAFGIE010000083.1 GCA_016929775.1 Anaerolineae bacterium | reverse complement strand
TAAGCGACACTGACGACGCGACGGTGACGATCCGCGATGTGCCGTCGGCGATCGAGGTGCTCAAGACCGCAGACCCGACGGTGGTCGACGAACCGGGCGGGAATGTGATGTTCACAGTGGTGGTGAACAACCTCTCCGTTGCAGACACGGTGACGATCACGTCGCTGATCGACACAGTGTACGGCGACCTGAACGGGCAGGGAGACTGCAGCGTACCGCAGGTCCTGCCCGTGGGCGGGAGCTACACGTGCTCGTTCGTGGGGCTCGTGTCGGGCAATGCAGGCGAGGTGCACACGAACGTGGTCACAGCCTCCGGCGTGGACGACGACGGGGACCCGGTGAGCGACGACGACGAGGCGACGGTGACGATCCGCGATGTGCCGTCGCTGATCGAGGTGATCAAGAGCGCGAACCCGACGGTGGTCGCTGAGCCGGGCGGGAACGTGACGTTCACGGTGGTGGTGAACAACCTGTCGGTGGTGGACACGGTGACGATCACGTCGCTGATCGACACGATGTACGGGGACCTGAACGGGGAGGGGGACTGCAGCGTACCGCAGGTCCTACCCGTGGGCGGGAGCTACACGTGCTCGTTCGTAGGGCCTGTGACGGGCAATGCAGGCGAGGTGCACACGAACGTGGTCACGGCGTCCGGCGTGGACGACGACGGCTACCCGGTGAGCGACAGTGACGACGCAACCGTCGTGATCGTGTCATCGGCGATCGACGTCACCAAGACGCTGGTCTCCGTGCCGCCGGTCTATGTCGGAGACGACGTCCAGTTCCAGATCGTGGTCGAGAACACGGGCGACAGGCTCATGGAGACCGTGTCGCTGACGGACACGTACGATCCGACCAAGCTCAGCTTTGTCTCGGCGACGCCGCCGGACGACGACGCCGGTGCGGTCGACGACGGCACGCTGACCTGGTCGGACCTGGGCGCGCTTGAACCGGGCGGCAAGATCACGGTCACCGTGAGCTTTGTCGCCGTGGCGCCCACGGTGCCTGGCGACACCGAGAACGTTGCAACTGCGACGGCGATCGACGACCTGGGCAACGAGCGCGAGGATACCGACAGCGACGTCGTCGAGATCCTGTCCAACCCGCTGGTCCAGGTGACAAAGACGGCATCGCCGCCGGAAGCGGTCCAGGGCGTGGTGACCTTTACGATCGAGATCGAGAACATCGGCAACACGCTGCTGGTCCAGGTCCCGCTACGGGACGAGTACTTTGGACCGGTCGACTTTAAGCTCAGCCTGCCCTACATGCCGGACGATGTCGACGAGCCCAACCAGGTGCTCGAGTGGTACGACCTGACGGGACCGGCGTTCTTTAACCGCGATCTGGACGTAGGCGAGACCTTTGTCCTGACCGTAGTGTTTGACATCGACCCGAGCCTGACCACGTTTACCATGCAGAACGTGGCGATCGTGGACGGTGCAGAGGATGTATATGGCAGGTTCGCGCCGCGGGATGAGGACGATGCCGTCGTCAGCGGCGACACGGGGGCGCCGTATGTTACGTTCGACGCTTGGCCGGTGCGGGAAGGCGTGCTCGTTACCGCGGACGTGATCCGGGAACGCGAGGTGACGATCTGGCGCAGCACGACGAGCGATCCACTCGACGCCGTCTTGATCGCGACAGAGCTGGCGGTAGACGGCAAGCTCAACTACTTGGACACGAGCGTCGTGCACAGCGCCACCTACTGGTATTGGCTGGAGGAAGACGGGGCAGCCCAGGCGAGTGGCTTGGGGCTGTCTGTCACGACACTGCCGCGCTCGAACGAGCGCTAGCGGGTCCTCCTACTTGTTGCAGTCCGAGACTAGGGTAGACAACGTCTAATGACCAAACACGAAGCACAACTTGGGTTCCTGAGTTGGGTGCTTCTGGTAGCTGGGGTGGGGATGATCCTCATCTCCCCACCCCAACCTCTTGCTGCCAGCACACCCGATAGTACCCACCTGGTTGCGTCGAGCGCAGCGGGGGTGGAGATCGAGTTCGTGTTTCCCTCGTATGTGATGGAGCAAGTCGAGATCGAGGGGGAAACGTTCATCCGGCCCAACGCAGAGGGCTATGCCACCCAGGGCGCCCCGGGCGCCCCTGCACTGCCCCAACTGGGGATGCTGGTCGGCCTTCCGCCGTCGGGGAGTTATCGGCTGGAGATCCTCGATGCTGAGATCTCTACCGTGTCACTCGTTCATCCGGTGGTTCCTGCGCTTCGCGAGCTGCGCGCGCCGGAGGGCACGCTCCCGAGTGAGGCAGCGTTCGAGGTCGTGCGCGACGATGCGGTGTATGGGAGGGACGCGTTCTCACCTGCCGCTTCCGTCACGGTCCGGGAAGTGGACCGCGTGCGTGGGCAACGCCTGGTGCGGGTGGCATATCACCCCATGCAGTACAACCCGGTGACGGGCGAGCTCCGGATCACGGAACGGGTGCGGGTTGCACTCCGCTTCGAGTGGAATCGCAACGTCAACGCGGAGGGCGCCGAGCGCCTACGATCTGTGGCCTTTGACGCGATCTTGGGCAGTACGGTGGTCAACTGGGACCAGGCGCAGGCCTGGCAGGTCGCGCCGCAGCCCTCTACAGCGGGCGCGGGAGCCAGCGGTGAGGGGTGGGGCGAGGCGAGTTTGCCCGCGTGGATGGCAGGTTCGTTCGACTATATCGTGATCACACATCCCGACTTTTGGAGCGCCATCGATCCACTGGTGGCGCGGCGCGCCCAGGACATGGATGTGGTCAAGGTCAACGTGCAGGACATCTATGACGAGTTCGGCACTGGCGCAGTCGACCCGGCGGCGATCCAGAGCTACATCTCCTACGCGTACGAGAACTGGAACCCGGCGCCGACCTATGTGCTCTTGGTGGGCAATGCGACCGATGGCACGCCGTCGGGCACAGAGTGGAACAAGATCCCGCCCTACATCGCCAACGTGGACAAGACGATCGGCGAGACGTCCGCCGATAACCGCTACGGCGCGGTAGATGGGGAGGGCGGGCTGCAAGGGCTCGCTGCATACCCGCCGCTGGCGGACGTGCTGATCGGGCGGTTGCCGGCGACGACGGCGTCGCAGGTGACGACGATGGTGAACAAGATCCTGGCGTACGAGCAGGCGGAACCCGAGGGGGCGTGGAACCGGCGGCACGTCTTTGTGGCTGCCGACGATGCCTACGTCGATAAGTTCCCTGAGGGAAAAGGGCCCGAGGATATCTTTGTGCACGTCGACCTCTTGGAAGAGCTGTACGAGACGTACCTGAAGAACAGCGTCTACCAGACGCGCAAGGTGTACAAGCCGGCGATGGCGCGGAGCGAGTTCATCGCCCAGATCATGGATGCCTGGCAGGAGGGCGCGTGGCTGATGGTCTACAGCGGGCATGCGCACTGGCACGCCTGGTGGGACGATCCTAAGGTCCCGTACCAGGACCCTGGATACACGGATGGGGACCTGTTCCACTACCAGGACGAGGTCAGCCAGCTCACGAACGGCGACCGGCTACCAGTGGTATTGGCCCTGACCTGCCTGACCGGGTACCACCACCATCCCGAGTACGCGGTCTTGGACGAGGCGCTGCTGCGCAAGGCTGGGGGCGGCGCGGTGGCGGTGTGGTCTTCGAGCGGGTTCGGAGCGCCAGAGTATCACTCCGTACTGATCGATGGCTTCTACGAGTGGGTTCTGCGGCACGAACGCACGGGCTCTGGCGCCCCGGCAGACGTGATTGGCTGGGCGGCGGCGTACGGCAAGCTCCAGCTGATCGCAGCGTATGAAGACCACCCAGAGTGGTACACGCCCCTGATCGAGACCTATCACCTGTTTGGCGACCCGGCAATGGCACTCAATACGCGAGTGCCGGAACTCGGAAACGATGTGTTCGTGCCGCTCGTGCTGCGCGGCAACTGAGGAGGATGATCTAATGCACAGTGAACAGAGGACCCGACGAACCAAGCGGTGGGTGCTGCTAGCCATTCCGCTCGCCGCGCTGCTGCTCTTCCTGCCCCGTCTGGCGGTGCAGGCTGAGCCGCCGAGCGTACCGGCGCTGGGGGTCACGCCAACGCCAACCTTTACGCCGACGCCGACGCCGACGCCCCCGTCAGACGTCGAGGTCGATCCCGAGATCGTCAAGCGCGCTGACAAGGAGGTCGCCGACATCGGCGAGGAGGTGGTGTTTACGCTCGAGGTGCGCAACAAGGGCAAGGACGCGGCGGTCGACGTGATCGTCACGGACGACATCGCTCCCGAGCTCGAGATCCTCGAGGTGACGTCGACGCAGACGGATGCATCTCTGCTCGACCCGCCGATCCAGGTCCAGGGACAGCTGGTCACCGTCGCGGTCGGAACGGTCGGGCAGTATGACCAGAACGGGGATCCCTTTGTCGTCGAGATCACGATCCGCACGCGTGTCCTGGCGGCGCCGCCCGACTGCGCGATCGAGAACGTGGCGTTCCTCACGTCGACCAACGGCGGCGATCGTCAGTCGAACTGGGTGGTCGTCCTCCTGCCGTCGACGCTCCCGATCTGCGGGATCGAGACGAGGCCTTCCCCGTGGTGGGCGGCGGCGCTGCTTGCCGCCACGGTCCTGGTGGCTGTGGGCGTGTGGCGGCTTCACCTGGCGCGTTCGGGAGTGCAGTCGTAGCGACGTAGGCTGGCGCCAGTGTGGGGCGGCAAGCGTGACCTGGCTCTCCTGAGGTGAGGCCTCTGGTGAGGGGGTGATGCGTGGCGCCAAGCTGCGCCCTCAAGCGAGCGTCGCGGCGCGAGGGATAGGTCACGACCTTTGCGCGGGACTCTGCGAGCCGGCTTGCATGCCCGGGTCCCGACTCTGCCGTCGGCAGAGTCGGGACCCGTCGATCTCGCGCTACGCCAGGAGCAGGTACGGGTTCTCGACCATCTGCACGATGTGCTGCAGGAAACGCCCTGCCGGTGCACCGTCGATCAGGCGATGGTCGAACGAGAGGCTGAGCGTGACGACATCTCGCGCCACGATCTGGCCCTCGCGCACGACCGGCTTGGACTGGATGCGCCCCACGCCCAAGATCGCGGCTTCCGGCGGGTTGATGATGGGCGTGAAGGCGTCGACGCCGTACATGCCCAGGTTTGTGATCGTGAATGTCCCTCCCGACAGGTCATCGGGCAGGCTCTTGCCCTCGCGCGCGCGTGCGACCAGGTCTCGGAACTGCTGTCCGAAGGCGCGCAGCCCGAGCGTGTCGGCGTCCCGAATCACGGGGACGATGAGCCCGCGCGGCGTATCGACCGCCATGCCGAGGTTGACGTGGGGTAGGGTCTCGATCTGGTCGCCGTTCAGGCGGACGTTCACGTAGGGGTGCTCGCGCAGGGCGCGCGCGACGATCAGGGCCAACAGGTCGTTGTAGCCCGGCGTGAATCCCCAGTGCTCACTGACCTCTGCCTTGAGGCGCGTGCGCGCCTCGACGAACGACGTGGCGTCTGCCTCTGTGATCAGCGTGACGGACGCAGTGGTGTGGGCGCTGAGCGCCATGCGTTGTGCGATGATCCCGCGCAGCCCGGTCAGAGACGTCGACACGGCGCCCTCCACCGGCGTGAGCCTGGGAGTGGGTGATGGCGCCGGTACGGGCTCTGCCGCCGGCACGGGTTGCGCCGCCGGCACGGGCTGCGCCGCCGGCACGGGCTGCGCCGCAACTGCCGCCTCCACGTCCTCGCGGACGACCTTGCCGCCGATCCCGGTTCCGGCAACCGTCGCCAGATCGATGCCCAATTCGGCAGCCACCTTGCGCGCCACTGGCGTCGCGCGGGGTTGACGCTCCAGGTATGCGAGGACGTCTCGCTCCACGATCCGACCCTGGGGTCCGCTTCCCTCGACCGCCCGCAGGTCTATGTCGTGCTCGCGGGCGCGCGTCCTGGCGCGCGGCGAGGCAAAGAGGCGCCCCGTCCGAGCCTGCTGGCTTGCGGGTTCCCCTGCGGCGGCTTCCGTGGAAGGCGCAGCGGCTGCGGCGACGGGTGGGGGGGCGCCTGTCGAGGGCGCCACGGCAGAGATGTCCTCATCGAGCGTGCGCGTGATGATCGCCACGGGGGTCAAGACCGGCACGGATTGGCCCGCGGGGACGAGTATCTTGCGCAGATAGCCGCGTGCCGGAGACTCGGCTTCCAGGGTCGCCTTGTCCGACTCGACGGTGAACAGGATCTCGCCGCGCTTGACCTCGTCGCCCTCCTCCTTGAGCCACTCGACAATCGCGCCCTGCTCCATGGTCTGGCCCAGCTTGGGCAGTATGACTTTGGTTGGCATGCCGCCTCCTCTGACAGCGGTGCGAGATAGCGCCGCACCACGGCGCTATCTGAGAGACACGGGGAGGTGTGACATCAAGAGGGTACCCCTCTCGCTCCCCGGGGACTGGCTGCGCCTTCTCTATGCCAGAACCTGGCGAATGGCAGCGATGATCCGCTCCACGCTCGGGATGCAGGCATCCTCGAGGGGCTCGCTCATCGGGATCGGGACATCCGCGGCGGTGACGCGCACGACGGGGGCGTCGAGCCAGTCAAAGACCTCTTCCTGGATCCGCATCGCCAGCTCACTGATGAAGGAGCCAGTCTTGTAGGCCTCGGTGACGCCGACCACGCGACCGGTCTTTTTGACCGAGGCGGCGATGGTGTCCATGTCCAGCGGCTTGAGCGTGCGCAGGTCGATCACCTCGACGCTGATCCCCTCCTCCGCGAGGACTGCGGCGGCTTCGAGCGCGCGCAGGACCATGCGGCTGTACGAGATGACCGTCACGTCCGCGCCCTCGCGCTTGACGTCCGCCACGCCATAGGGAATCACATAGTCCTCGTCGGGGATGTAGCCCTCTTGGTTGTAGAGCATCTTGTGCTCGATGAACAGGACGGGGTTGTCGTCGCGGATCGCCGCCTTGAGGAGCCCCTTGGCGTCATAGGGCGTCGCAGGCATGACGACATAGATGCCCGGAAAGTGGGTCCACAGCGCCTCGAGAGACTGGCTGTGGTGCGCCGCGATGCTCCGTCCCGCGCCGCCCTCGGTGCGGATCACCATCGGGACGATGGTCTTGCCGCCGAACATGTAGCGGTTCTTGGCGCCCTGATTGGCGATCTGGTCCATCGCGAGGGGGGTAAAGTCGACGTACATGATCTCGGCGATCGGGCGCAGACCAGACATCGCGGCGCCGACGGCAGAGCCGGCGATCGTCGCTTCGCTGATCGGCGTGTCCTTGACGCGTGCAAAGCCGAACTCCTCGAACAGTCCCCGCGTGGCGCCATACGCGCCGCCATACAGGCCAACGTCCTCGCCCATGATGAAGACCCGCTCGTCGCGCAGCATTTCCTCGCGCGCCGCTTCAACCAATGCCTCGCGGTAGCGAACGCGGCGGGTGCCTGGGCCTCCTTCGCGGGAGAGGGCGCGCAGGCGGCGGTCCTTCGCATAGTCATCGTCCGTCCACCGGAATGGCGCGTAGACGAACTCTTCCAGATCGGCGGGATCAGGGAAGGGCGAGTTGAGGGCGAACTCTTGCGCCGCGTCGATCTGGTCCTCCAGCTTGCTTTCGAGGGCGTCGATCTCGTCCTGGCTGCAGATCTCGCTCTCCACCAGGCGCTGCGCAAAGGTCTCGATCGCGTCCCGATCGCGCCACTCTTGCTCCTCGCTCTTGGTACGGTAGGCGCGCGGATCGGAGCGGCTGTGGCCATAGTAGCGGTAGGTCTTGGCCTCGATCAGCGTGGGGCCGTTGCCCGCACGCGCCCGTGCCACAGCTTCTCCTACGACGCTACGGACGGCGATCACGTCCATCCCGTCCACGACGGCGCCCTGCATGCCGTAAGCGCAGGCCCGGTCTGCGATGTCGAGCATGGCGGAGGCGTTGCAGAACGGCACGCTCATGCCATACAGGTTGTTCTCGACGATGTAGACCACGGGCAGGCACCAGCGGGAGGCGAGGTTGAGTGACTCGTGAAAGTTGCCGGTGTTGCTGGCGCCGTCGCCAAAGAAGCAGAGCACGACCCGTTCGCTCTTCTGCATCTGCTGTGCCAGGGCAGCGCCCGTGGCAACGGGGATGTTGCCGGCGACGATGCCCGTCGCGCCGAGGTTGCCCTTTTCCACGTCAGCGATGTGCATCGAACCGCCGCGACCGAGGCAGTAGCCTGTCACGCGCCCGCAGAGCTCGGCGAGCATCTTGTTATAGTGCGCCACGCGGGCGTCCTCTGTCTGGGCGAGTGCAGCGCCGCGCGCATGGCAGTGCCCGTGTCCGCGGTGCGTGCTCGTGATCAGGTCCTGATCGTGCAGAGCGGCGATAGCGCCGACGGCGACCGCCTCCTGCCCGGCGTAGAGGTGCGAGGCGCCCTTGATCACGTTTCGTCCCAGAAGCTCGTAGACGCGGTTCTCGAACAAGCGGATCTCCCACATCTGGCGCAGTAGATCGAGGGCTTGTTCCTTGGTCAGACCCTCCTTGCTCAGATCCAGTTTCTCGGTCATAGCTCTCCTCTGTCTGGTGTGTTCCGCCTGGGCCGCACGCGCCTACTCGTGCAGCGAGGCAAAGCGGACCTCAATGCCATGCTCTCGAAGCGCGAGGGCGACGTCGGGGGCGATCTGGCTATCGCTGACGACACAGTGCACCTGCTCCAGGCCCGCGATCCTGGCAGTCGACTGTCTGCCGAACTTGGTGTGGTCTGCCAGGAGGACCACGCGGCGTGCGGAACGGATCATCTGCTGCTTGATGCCGATCTCGTAGACGTTGCTGTTGAATAGCCCGCGGGACAGGTCCACAGAGGTGGCGGCGAGAAAGAGGGCGTCGGCGTGAAAGCCTGACAGCATCTCCTCGGCCCACGAACCGACAAAGGAGAGCGTCGCGGGTCGGACGGTCCCTCCGGTCGCTATCAGCGTGATCTGTTCATCCCCGCCAAGCTCGCGCAGGACGTGCAAGGAGGTCGTGATCACCGTCAGGCCCACCTTGCCGTGCAGGTGCCGCGCCAGGCGCGCCGTCGTCGTACCCGCGTCCAGGATGATCGTGTCGCCTGGGTTCACGAGGCTGGCAGCGACGCGCGCGATCGCTTCTTTAGCTTCGGGGTGGGCCTGCTCGCGTATGCCGAACGCAGCGTCTTGCTCTGGGAGCACCGCCACCGCGCCGCCGTGCGTGCGCATGAGCACCCCCTCGTCCTCCAGGCGCTGTAGGTCGCGCCGGATGGTCATGTCGGACACGGCGAACTGCTTGCACAGCTCTGAGACCGTGACGGTCTTGTGACGGGTGACCATATCGGCGATCCGGGCGTGGCGCTCCGCAGCGAGCATAGATGTGACTCCTGGGTGCTGGGCCAAGGACGGGGTGCGAGACCGTCTCACGGGCCACGAGGCTCTCTCAACGGCGCTAGTATAGCATCGAATCAAACAAAAAGCAACACAGTCGAAACGAAATCAACACGAGATTGCGGGTGGGTGGATGTTGCGAGACCGTGTGCCTTGTGGTAGAATGGCGTGGTAGCGGGACGAGTCACCCTGTCTCGAGACGCGGACCACGCAGGACGGAGGAAGCGCATGAGCGATCAGAGGGACGAGATCGAGCGGATTCAGCGCATCCGCGAACGGCAACTCCGCCTTCGTGACCCCCGGGCACGCGAGCGTGCGTTCCAGCGACGGGTCGCGGCGCGGCACACGGCGCCCCGGCTGACTCTGGGCGGCATGCTCCGCGATCTCTCGGGCAAGTGGCTGGGCACGATCGTCGGCGGTCTGGTCGGCATCGTGGTCGCGATTGCGTTCCACGTGTTGTTTCGGTCGGAGGCGACCTGGGTATCCTATGCCAGCTATGCGATCGTGCTGTGCGGCATCGTGTTGGGGCGATACTTGGGCGCCGTCCTGGACTGGAGGGATGAAGATCACGACGCGTTGGTGCGGCATCGCTGAGTGCGTCTTGCTCTGTGGCCTTGTACCGGTATCTCGACAGGAGCGATGAGCGCATGCAGCGCACGACGTTCGGGACGCTTGTCTACTACCAGTTCAGCCAGCTGCTGGAGCATGACGGTCTGGTACACGGCGTCTTTACCCGTCTCGGCGGCGCGAGTCGGCCCCCGTGGCACGCCCTGAACACGGGGCACACGGTCGGCGACGACCCCGCGGCAGTACGCGCCAACCACGAGTCGATCTGTAGGGCCCTGGGGCTCCAGGTCGATCACATCGTGTCCCCGCACCAGGTGCATGGCTCGCGTGTCGTACGCGTCAGCGCGCGAGACTGGGGGCGCGTGATCGAGGCGACAGATGCTCTGATCACGGATGAGCCCGGTGTACCGCTGATGCTCCGCTTCGCTGACTGTGTGCCCCTGTGGCTCTACGATCCCCGGCACAGGGCGATCGGCCTGGCGCATGCGGGATGGCGCGGCACCGTCCAGCGCGTGGCAGAGGCCACTGTGCGGCAGATGGGCGCGGCATACGGGATTCGGCCTGCGGACCTGATCGCCGGCATCGGTCCCGCAATCGGTCCTTGCTGCTACGAGGTGGGGACAGACGTCGTGCACGCCGTGCGCGCGTCGTTTGGGGAGGATGGCACCCAGTTTCTGACGCCAGTGGCGGATGGGCACTGGCGCTTTGATCTGTGGTCTGCGAACCGGTACTGCTTGACGCGCGCGGGAGTGACGGAGATCGAGGTAGCCGGGATGTGCACTGCCTGCCACACCGAAGAGTGGTTCTCTCACCGCGCGGAGCACGGGCGTACGGGCCGGATCGGCGCATTGATTGCCTTGCGTAGCTGAGGTGGATATGGACAAGGACATCGCGATGCGAGTGGGGGAGGTGCGGCGCCGGATCGAGGATGCGGCTGCCCGTGCCGGGCGCGATCCCTTGGAGGTCCTGCTGGTAGCGGTGAGCAAGACGCGCACCCCGCCCGAGATCGAGGCGGCCTACGCGGCTGGTGTACGGCACATCGGCGAGAACCGGGTTGGGGAAGCGGAGCAAAAGCGTGCGCAGCTCGATCTGCCTGGCGCGGTATGGCACATGGTCGGTCACGTGCAGAGCCGCAAGGCTGCTCGGACGGTATCCTGCTTTGATGTGGTCCAATCGGTGGACAGCGTCAAGTTGGCGCGCCGGCTGGACGCAGCTGCCGCCGCCGAAGGTCAAGTCCTGCAGATCCTGATCGAGGTCAATGTCGGGGGGGAGGCCTCCAAGTATGGCTTTCGAGACGACCTGGAGGCGGAGCTGGCACCTAGTGCGGCAGAGGTCATCTCGTTGCCCCACCTGCGAGTGGACGGACTGATGACGGTGGCGCCGATCAGCGACGATCCGGAGCAGGTTCGTCCCATCTTTGCACGGCTGCGTTGGCTGCGTGATGTCCTCCGGGCGCGCTTTCCCGAGTGCGGATGGATGCATCTGTCGATGGGGATGACCGACGATTTCGAGGTTGCCGTTGAGGAAGGCGCGACGATGGTTCGGGTCGGGCGCGCAATCTATGGATCACGATCCTGAGGAGAGCGGTATGTACACCGTGATAAGGCTCGTTCAGACGCTTTTCAGCCTATACAGCATCTGCTTGATCGCACGGACTTTTCTGGATATGCTGCTGGGTCCCTCCCATGCGGCTGTCGTGTTCCTACGCCGGATCACAGAGCCCGTCCTGGCGCCGATACGCCGCTACATCCCGCCGGTGCGGAGCGGCGCGATGGCATGGGACTTGTCCCCGGTCGTTGCCCTGATCTTGCTCTGGCTCGTCGAGCGCGTCCTGCTCGTCATCCTCACCAGCCTGGCATAGGGGCGCCGATGGGCAAGGCACTTCCACTGGGCAAGCTGACGCCGCAACAGCTCGGCGCGCTGCTGGAGCGGCACACGTTCTCGCTCCCCGACGACCGGGTGCTGGTCTACCCAGGCGTGGGGGAGGACGCGGCTGTGATCGACGTTGGGCCGAGCTGGCTCGTCGTCAAGACGGACCCCATCACCTTTGCGACGGATGAGATCGGCTGGTATGCGGTGCAGATCAACGCAAATGACGTTGCCGCTGCCGGGGGCATACCGCGCTGGTTCCTGTCCACGATTCTCCTTCCCGGCGGGCAGGCGGACGAAACGCTCGTCGACGCGATCATGGCCCAGATTGGGTCGGCATGCCGTGCCCTGCGGGTCGTGCCATGCGGCGGACATACCGAGGTGACGTATGGCCTCGACCGACCGATCGTGGTCGGGGTGATGCTGGGCGAAGTCAGTCCGGGGCGGCTGATCCGGAGTGGGGGGGTCGAGGCAGGCGACGTCGTCCTGTTGACCAAGGGCATTGCCGTCGAGGGCACTGCGATCATCGCGCGCGAGATGCACGAGACGCTGCGCAGCTCGTTCCCAGGTGAGCTGCTTGACCGCTGTCGGAGGTTCCTGCGCGATCCCGGGATCAGCGTGGTGCGTGAGGCGCGCCTGGCAACGCAGGTGGCGGCGGTTCACGCCATGCACGATCCCACGGAGGGGGGGCTCGCGACAGGGCTGTGGGAGTTGGCATCCGCTTCTCAGGTCGGGCTCGAGGTGGATGAGGCGTCGATCCCGGTGTTTGAGGAGACGCAAGCGCTCTGCGCCGCCCTGGGGCTCGACCCGCTCGGCGTGATCGCATCCGGCGCGCTGCTGATCGCCGTTTCTCCGGCGGAGGCAGGCGCCGTGTGCGATGCCCTGCACGCTGACGGGATCGCCGCCACCGCTATCGCGCGTGCCGTGCCTCCGGAGCGGGGCTTGGTCTTGCGGGGCAGAGGTGGTACGCGACCACTACCGCGCTTCGACCAGGACGAGATCGCCCGGCTATATGAGTAGGATAGGACGCATGGATGTGTACCGGCTCGCCCTCTCGGCATTGGCCCAGCTCGCCCTGTCCCCAGATGCGCTGCAGGTCTATCGCACAAGCGCACTGACTGCGCGTCACTACCCCGATCTGAACCCAGATCGACCTGCCGTGATCGCCCCTATTGAGCATGTCTCGGAGCTGGCGCGACTCGCGGCGTGCCTGGGGCAGGTGTACCCGGAGCAGCATCAGGTGACCCTCGTGACAGCCGAGGACGGCGCAGAGGGGCAGTGCGTCCGCACGCCGTTGGGACGGCTGCCCGCGTTGGCGGCGCCCGCGGTCGCGGCGGCGCTATACGTGCCCCCGCTGCCGTGCGCAGGAGGGGTGCAGACGTTCCAGGAGACAGTGGCTCACCTACGCGCTCCGGATGGGTGCCCGTGGGATCGGGAGCAGACCCATCGCTCTCTGCGGCAGGGCTTCCAGGAGGAAACCCACGAGGTGCTAGATGCGCTCGACCGGGGGGACCTCGATGCACTCAAGGAGGAGCTGGGCGACGTGCTGTTGCACGTGCTCCTGCAGGCCCAGATCGCGGCCGAGATGGGCGAGTTTCGAATGAGCGACGTGGTGTGCGCCGTCAACACCAAGATCGTGTACCGCCATCCGCACGTGTTTGGGGACCTCGAGGTCGACAACGTCGACCAGGTCCTCGTGAACTGGGAGCTGTTGAAGGGCCAAGAGAAGGCCTCTCGGGCCGAGCGGTCGGCATTGGACGGCATCCCACCGACGATGCCGGCGTTGGCGCGCGCGCAGTCGCTGCAGCGGCACGTGCTGTCGAGCTACGCCCTGGAAGTGGACGCCGGAAAAGCGGTGCACCAAGTCGCGCGTGCGATGCAGAGCCTAACAGACCTCGATCCCGACCGCCGCGCTGCCACGGTGGGGCAGCTTCTGTTTGACCTGGCGAACCTCGCGCGGCTGCTCGGCGTGGACGCGGAGAGCGCGCTCCGCGAGGCGAGCGCCAGCTTTGAGGCGCGGGTCCGCGCCCTGGAGCAGTGACGCGAAAGCGACAGCTCGGTGCTCGTTTCGCTACAGCCACACCCAAAGTCGCATTTCTGAGTTGACAGCAAACGGGCTCTGGGCTATAATAGAGATCTGTGCAATCTGGAAAAGGCGATGTGGGCACAGGTTGCCCACGGTAGTGCGGAGGACAATCACATGGCACGTGCGAGCAAGATGGGTGCGGATGTCGCCACCCGAGAGGCAAACCGGTCCCGCGCAAGCGGATATGTCTGCGAGGCCTGCGGCAAGCCAATCGCGCAGGGCGAGCTGTTGATGGTACAGCTGGTCGAGTTTGACGATGGGCGCACACGGAAGCGCAAGACGGTTCCGTACCACCGGAACGGGACCTGCTACAAGACCGGCTAGCCTAGACGCTGGTCGGCGGCGCATTCCGAGGGAGCGGGGAGGTCCCTGCTCCCTCTTTCTATGCCGCGAGAGCCCGGCGGCGCCCCTTCCCGGCTTGTCCGCTGGACTGCCCAGGCGTTCCCGCCCGGGTTGAGAGACACCCCTCACTGCGCCCTCCTCGCTCGTGTGACATGCGGCGCCTAGCGCCGGTCACGGGCACACGCGCAGTCCCCGCCATCCGGCGTTCGCTGGCATCCCCCCTTGCGGTGCATGTCCCACACGATAGAACATGTGTGCGAATAGACCCTTGACTAGAACGCATGTTCGTGGTATAATGTGTGCAGTCTGCAGCCGTAAGGAAAGGAGCCGACCAGATGGC
>JAFGIE010000082.1 GCA_016929775.1 Anaerolineae bacterium | reverse complement strand
TCGCACTCCATCTCTTCCGTCTCGCTCGAAGGGTGTGCTCAGCCATCTTGCATCCTCCTGTGGACAAGCGATAATAGCAAGTCGCGTAGCACGTTGTGCCACGCGCCAGAAACGCAAAGCCGCAACAGCTTTCCTACTCTATTATACACCTTCCCCTTCTCGTTTTCCGTAACCAAACTCCTAGAAAAAGGTTAGAATCCGCCCTCCCCCCAACTTGCGCTCCGCCCGACATCGAGTACAATCGAGCCACGTTGGCGATCACCCCACCCCTTGGAGGAGGCATACAGTGAGCGATCTAGAGATCGGCGTCATCGGCTCTGGCGGGCGCGGCGGACTGGCGCGCCACGCGCACCATCCCGGCGAGGGCTCGCGCATCGTCGCCTGCTGCGACATCGACCCGCGCGTCTTTGACCGGAACCGCGCCTGGTACGGGGACGACATCTGGGTCACGACCGACTATCGCGCGCTGCTCGCCCGCGACCTGGACGCCGTGTTCGTCACCACCCCCGACTATATGCACCGGGAGCACGCCATTGCGGCGCTCCGCGCGGGCGTTGCCGTGTACCTGGAAAAGCCCATGGCGATCACGATCGAAGAGTGCGACGACATCCTGCGCGCGGCGGCAGAGACGGGCAGCAAGCTCTACGTCGGGCACAACATGCGTCACATGGACATCATCCTGCGCATGAAGGCCCTGATCGACGAGGGCGCGATCGGCGAGGTCAAGGTTGCCTGGTGCCGCCACTTTGTCGCCTATGGCGGCGACGCCTACTTTAAGGACTGGCACGCCGACCGCCGCACGGCGACCGGACTCCTCCTCCAAAAGGGCGCGCACGACATCGACGTCCTACACTGGCTGTGCGGCGGCTACTCTGCCCAGGTCGTCGCCATGGGGGGGCTGACCCTGTACGACCAGATCCAGGACCGGCACGCGCCGGAAGAGCGGGGCGACGCCAGCTTTGTCGCCGCCCATTGGCCTCCCCTCAGCCAGACCGGCATGAACCCCGTGATCGACGTCGAGGACGTCTCCATGGTCCTCATGCGGCTTGACAACGGGGTCCTGGCGTCCTACCAGCAGTGCCACTATACCCCCGATGCCTGGCGCAACTATACCGTGATCGGCACCGAGGGCCGGATCGAGAACTTTGGGGATGGGATCGGCTTCGACTCGTGCGTCCGCCTCTGGAACCGCCGGCAGGACCGCTACGTGCCCGCGGGAGACCAGACCTACACGCTCGATCAAAAGACCAGTGGACATGGGGGCGCCGACCCGGCGATCGTCGCCGAGTTCTTGCGCTACGTGCGCGACGGCGGGCAGACCAAGACCTCGCCGATCGCCGCTCGCTACAGCGTCGCCGCGGGCTGCATGGCGACCGCCTCGCTGCGCCAGGGCTCGCTGCCCATGGACGTGCCCCGGCTCGACGCGGACCTCGCCGCTCACTTTTCCTAGCGGCGCCTATCGCTCAGGTCGCATCCGGGTCGACGAGACCGTGCCGCACTGCCAACAGTGCAGCCTGTGTACGGTCGGATACGTCCAGCTTGGACAGGATCGCGCTGACATAGTTGCGCACGGTGCCGTGCGACAGCGCGAGCCGGTCCGCGATCTCGGTGTTGCTCAGCCCGCGCGCCAAGAGACGCAGCACGTCCAGCTCGCGCGGGCTGAGCGCAGCAGCGATCGCGTCGCCCGGCGGCGGGGTGGACCGCTGTGACACGCGATCGAAGAGCAGGCCCGCCACTGCCGGATCGACGTGTGTCCGTCCCGCTGCCGTGCCCTTGACCGCATCCACCAGCTGCGCGCGTGGCGTGCCCTTGAGCAAGTACCCTGCGGCGCCGCCCTCGATCGCGTCGACGACCCACGACTCCTCACCATACGTCGTCAGCACCAAGACCCTGGTCGCCGGATGCTCCCGCGCCACGGCGCGCGTCGCCTGCACCCCGTTCATGCCCGGCATGTTGAGGTCCATCAGCACCACGTCGGGGTGCGTCGCCGCGATCTGTACGAGCGCCTCGGCGCCGTCGTGCGCAATCCCGACGACCTCGATCTCTGGATCGCTCCCCAGGATCGCCGCCAGGCTGTCGCATACGATCGGCTGGTCGTCACAGATCACGATGCGGACCACGGTTCGCCCCAACCTCCATGCGCACCACCGTCCCGCGCCCAGGTTCGCTTTCGACCTGGAGCGTCGCCCCCACCAGTTCGGCGCGCTCCCGCATGCCCTGCAAACCGAACCGCCCCTCGCGCGCCCGGTCGCCGCTCACGAACCCCTCCCCGTCATCGCGCACCTCGAGCACCAGGCTTCCCTCCTCGCCCCGCAGCGAGACAGAGACGCGCGTCGCATTCGCGTGGCGCAGCACGTTCTCCAGCGCCTCCTGCGCGATCCGGTACGCGCACTGCTCCACCTCCGGGGCTGCGCCCCCTTGAGCGGGCTGCAGGTCGAGCGCGAGATGCAGACCTCCTCGCGCGGCGACGGTCTCTGCCAGCTCGCGGATCCCGAGCGCCAGCCCGAGGTCCTCGAGGGGCGTGGCGCGCAGCGCCACCAGCGCCCGGCGCGTCTCGTCCAGCCCCGTCCGGGTGACCTGCAGCGCCTGACCGAGCATCTGGCGCGCCCGCGGCGGCGACGGCTCCCACAGCGCATCGATCGCGTCGAGCTGCACCGCCAGCGCGCTCAGCGTGTGCGCCAGCGTGTCGTGCAGTTCGCGCGCCAGCCGGTTCCGCTCGCGGCTCACCGCGAGCTGCTCCAGCGTCGACGTGTACTGCACCAACTTGCGGTTCGCCTCCGCCAGCTCTGTCCGCTGCCGTCGCTGCTGGTCGACCAGGTTCGAGACGACGTACCCCACAAAGACGGTCAGCAGCATCCGTCCCACCAGGGCAACCGTCGTCCAGCGCGCTTCCGCCGTCGTCAGCTCCGCCCTCGAGCTGAGCAGCAAGAACTCGAGCAGCGACGCAGACAGCCCGAGCAGGAGCACCCACCCGAACGCGTACTGCCACGCGGCGAGGATCACCGGTACCAGCAGTAGCGAGAGGCCCAGCAGGAACGCAAATGTGGCGTCGGCGTCGTAGCGGGGTAGGACGTACCCAACCTGGACGACCGGTCCCGCGACCGCAACCATGAGCGCGACCGGCAGGTAGAGCCGTCCCAGCCAACGCTGGAGGCGCTGCACTCCCAGCAGGATCGAGAGCAGCAGCAGGTCGATGACGTAGGGCAGCGCCGCGATCGCCGAGTCCAGCCCGAGCGCGGGCCTGTGCCAGACTACGTAAAAGCTGCCTGCGATGATCACAAAGAGCAGGCGCACGGCGACGTACAGCCTAAAGGTGGACAGCAGTCCTGGCTCGATCTCGTGCGTTTTCATAGCCGAATGATAGCACGAGTCGGCGCTTTTGTGAAATGCTCATGCTCCCCTGCCCGCCGCGGCAATGACGCATGTCATATGCGCGCACGCCAGGTCGTGACCAAGAGCACTACCCGCCACGACGGCGCTGTGCTATGCTATCCTAGCAACTTTGCGACGTATCGCGATGGAGACAACGTGCCAGGATCTAGTGAGCAGTCCGTAGCAGACCGAGTCCCGCTGATCGAACTCGAGGGCGTCGTCAAGACCTACCACACGGCAGCCGGACAGGTGCCCGCGCTCGCCGGCATCGACGCTGCCTTCTACCCCGGCGAGTTCGTCGGGATCGTCGGCAAGTCGGGAGCGGGCAAGAGCACGCTCGTCAACGTCCTAACCGGCGTCGATCGGGTCACTTTTGGGCAGATCCGGATTGGCGGCGCCACGATCACGGCGCTCGACGAGGACCAGGTTGCCCTCTGGAGGGGCAGGAACGTGGGCGTCATCTACCAATCTTTCGAGCTCCTGCCACAGCTCTCGCTGCTCGACAACGTCATGCTGCCCATGGACCTCTGTGGGCGCTATAGGCCCCAACAGAGCCTCGACCGCGCCCAGCAACTGCTCGCGCAGGTCGGACTCGCCGCGCACGTCCGCAAACCGCCCACCCGCATCTCCGGAGGGCAGAAGCAGCGCGTTGCCATCGCCCGCGCCCTGGCTAACGACCCGCCGATCATCGTAGCCGACGAGCCGACCGGGAACCTCGATTCGGTGACTGCCGACGAGATCCTGGCGCTCTTTGAGAAGCTGGTGCAGGGGGGCAAGACGGTGATCATGGTCACCCACGACCTCAGCCTGAGGCGGCGTTTCTCGCGCGTCGTGCCGATTGCCGACGGACGCCTCGAGACGCCAGACGCGGTCGCCCGCCCCTCGCTCAGCCGGGAGCAGTAGATGATCGACCCACGTACCGCGCCACCGGTCGACTCTGCCCGCACGGCATCCGAACGAGACGATCCCTTCATCGAGATACAGCACGTCGTCAAGGTCTTCAAGACGCCAGCGGGTGACTTTCCCGCCCTTCGCGGGGTCAGCGCCTCCTTCCGGCGAGGCGAGTTCGTGAGCATCGTCGGCAAGTCGGGAAGCGGCAAGTCGACGCTGGTCAACATGCTGACCGGCATCGACCATCCGACCTCGGGCGGGGTCCGGATCGCCGAGACCTATGTCCACCGGCTCGACGAGAGCCAGATGGCGCGCTGGCGGGGACGCAATCTCGGGATCGTCTTCCAGTTCTACCAGCTCCTCCCGATGCTGTCGCTGCTCGAGAACACGCTGCTCCCGATGGACCTGGCGGAGGTCCATCCCCCCGCGGAGCGGGAGGCGCGCGCCATGGAACTGCTTGGCCTTGTCGGGCTGCAGCACGTCGCGCACAAGCTCCCCGCCGAGGTCTCGGGCGGGCAGCAGCAGAGCGCCGCCATCGCCAGGGCACTGGCGAACGACCCGCCCCTCATCGTCGCCGACGAGCCCACCGGCAACCTCGACTCCCACGCCGCCGAGAACGTGTTCGCCATCTTTGCGGCGCTCGCGGACAGGGGCAAGACGATCCTCATGGTCACCCACGACACCGATCTGGCACGCCGCGCATCACGCACGCTGCTCCTCGCCGACGGCGAGGTCGTCGACCCAGCGATCGCCGCGGCGCTGCCCCACCTCACGCACGAGCAGATGCTGCACGCGGCCAGGCACTCCCGGTCCGAGCGCTACGGAGCGGGCGAGGCCATCGTCCGGCAGGGCGCCTCCGGCTGCCCGTTCTACGTGATCGCAGAGGGCTATGTGGACGTCGTGGTCGCTCACCCCTCAGGTAGAGAGGACACCGTCGCCCAGCTGGGCCCCGGCGAGCACGTGAGCGAGGTCGCGTGCCTGCAGCACGGCGCCCCCGCCGTCGCAACCTTCCGCGCAGCCCAGCACGCCGACGTGCGCGTCGTCGCACTCGAGAACCACACCCTTGCCGCGCTGCTCGACCAGTCGGCGCCGACACGCGCACGCCTGGAGCAGGTCGCGCGTGATCGCACGCTGCAGGTCGCTCGTGTTCAGCAGGAGGAGGGCGAGCGCGATGCTCAGGCCCAGGTGGCGTAAGGTCCTGGCGGACCTGTGGTCTAACCGCTTGCGGACCCTCCTCGTCGTGGCGTCGATCGGCGTCGGGGTGTTTGCCATTGGCGTGATCGCCGGCACCTACACGATGATCCAGCACGACCTGGCAGACAGCTATGCCGCGACCCATCCCTCGAACATTGTCCTGTCGACCGCTCCCTTCGACCCGGGATTCGCGGACGCGATCGCCCGCATGGACGGCGTGGCCCAAGCCGAGGGGCGGCGTCACGTCTCCCTCACGCTGCGCCGCTCCGACGGGACCTGGGACAGTATATCGCTCGTCGCCATACCCCGCTATGGCGAGAGCGACGTCCACAGGCACACGCCCGTAGAGGGCGATCCCGTGCCGGCGGACCGCACCGTGGTCCTCGAGCACAAGTCGATCGACGCGCTGGGCCTGCAGGTGGGCGACGCAATCGCCGTCGAGCTTGCCGATGGGACGTCGCGCCAGATCCCGATCGTGGGCGCAGTGCGCGACCAGAGCAGCGTCTACGGCAGCATCCTCGGCGATCTGCAGGGCTTTGTGACCTACGACACCCTAGAGTGGCTGCATCAACCGTTCAGCCTCGACCGGCTCTACGTGCGCGTTTCGGGCGACGCGTACGACGAGGCGCACGTTCGCGCCGTCGCCGCCCAGATCGCGGATCGCGTCGAGCGCAGCGGACGCGCAGTATACAGCACCTCGATCGCCGTTGGGGACGAGCATCCGCTCTCGGCGATCGTCGGCGCACTCTTGTCGGTGCTCGTGATCCTCGGCGTGCTGGTCGTTTTCCTCAGCGGGGCGCTGATCGCCAACACGATGACGGCGCTGCTGGGTCAACACATCCGCCAGATCGGCGTCATGAAGCTCCTCGGAGCGCGTCGCTCGCAGATCATCGCGATGTACCTAGCGTTGCTCCTCGCGTTCGGCGCGATGGCGCTCCTCGTCGCGATACCTGCCGGCAGCTGGGGCGCCTACGCACTCGCGCGCTTTGTCGCCGAGATCATCAACTTTGAGCTGCGTCCCTTTCGCGTCGTACCTGCCGCCCTGCTCTTCCAGCTGGTCGTCGCCCTCCTCGTGCCGCCCATCGCCGGCATGCGCCCCGTCCTGCGCGGCTCCCGCACGACCGTCCAGCGCGCCCTCAGCAGCACGGCCTACGGCGCGGGGCGCGGCGAGAGCGGTTGGATCGACCGCACGTTGAGGCGCATCCGCGCCGTCTCCCGCCCGACCCTGATCTCACTCCGCAACACGTTCCGGCGCAAGGGAAGGCTTGCGCTTACACTCTCCACCCTGACCCTCGGCGGTGCGGTCTTTATCTCTGTTTTCAACGCCCAGGTGTCGCTCAATGCCCAGATGAGGCAGCTCGCCCGCTACTTTGGCGCGGACGTCAACCTCGACTTTGCGCGCACCTACCGCGTCGAGGAGGTGCAGCGCATCGCCCTGGACACCCCAGGCGTGGTTGGGGTCGAGGTCTGGGCTACGACCGGCGGCGAGCTGCTGCGCGTTGCGGACGGCACGTCCGACTCGGTAGCCATCATCGCCCCGCCCGTCGGCAGCGCCCTGGTCGACCCGACGCTACTTGCCGGGAGATGGTTGCTCGCGGACGACGAGGGTGTGGTCGTCGTGAACGACGCATTCTGGGACGACCAGCCCGATCTGGGCCCTGGCGACACGCTCACCGTCAAGATCGCCGGGCGCGAGGTCGAGTGGCGCATCGTCGGCGTCTTCCAGTACAGCGGCATGGATGACCTGGTGCTCTATGCGCCCTACGACCAGGTTGCGGGACTGCTGGGCCTTGGCTACCAAGCCAGCGCCTACCGGATCGTGACCGCCGACCACACGCTTGCCTTCCAGCAGCAAGTCGGCGAGCAGCTCAACGCCCGCTTCCGCGACCTGGGCTTCCGGGTCGGCAGCGTCGAGGCGGGCAAAGCCTACAGCGCGTCGATCACCGACGTGCTCGGCATTCTGACCGCAGTGCTGCTCGCCATGGCGGTGCTGACCGCACTGGTGGGCAGCATCGGCCTCACCGGCACCATGAGCATGAACGTCTTGGAGCGCACGCGCGAGATCGGCATCATGCGCGCTGTCGGCGCCCACAACCAGGTCATCGCCCGCCTCGTGATCCTCGAGGGCCTGTTGATCGGCGCGATCAGCTATGTCCTGGGCGTGCTGCTCTCCTTCCCGATCACGCTCCTGCTCTCCAATGTGATCAGCATGGCGATCTTTAACGCGCCCGCCAGACTGGCGCTCAGCGCACTGGGCTTCCTGATCTGGCTCGGCGTGGTCGTTGTCCTGTCCGCGCTCTCGAGCGCCCTACCTGCCCGGAACGCCTCGCGGTTGACGATCCGCGAAGTCCTGGCATACGAGTAACGCAAAGTGAGGAGTACCTGATGAGCAAGTGGTTTGTCATCCTATTGACCGTGGTTGCGCTGGCATCCGTTGCCGGGTGCACGGCGCCGCCCGGCGTCGGGGCGCCGGTCGCGGAGGCCCAAGGGCCCCAGGCGGGCGATCCCGCGCAGACCGTCGCACAACAGCCCTTGGCCCTCGATCCCGTCCTTGCCGAAGGCAGGATCGAGCCGGTGCGGTCTGCACATCTCGCCTTTGAGATCGGCGGAGAGGTCGTGGACGTGCTGGTCGCAGAGGGCGATCGCGTGGCGGCGGGGAACCCACTCCTCCGACTGGATACTGCCGAACTCGCCCTCGCGTTGCGCAGCGCCGAACAGGACGTCGTCGTCCAGCGCGCTGCCCTCGACGCGCTGATCGAGGGCGCCAGCCACGACGTGATCGGGCGCGCCGACAAGGACGCGGCTGACCGGCTCGCACAGGCAGAGGTCGCCCTCACGGCGCAGGAGCTCCGTCTCCAGCAGGCCCAAGAGGAGGACCCCGGCATCGCCGTCTCTGCGGCGCGCGCGCGGGTCCGCCAGCTCGAACTCTCGCTGGCACAGGCGCAGGCCCACAGCCCGGCGCCGTCCGTGACCACCGCCGAGGTCGCGCTCGAGCGCGCCCAGATCGCGCTCGCAGACACGCAGGACGAGTACCGCAAGGCGCTCGATCGACCGTGGGAAGAACAGGACGTGCGCGACGCGTGGACCAAGCGGCTGGAGCAGGCGCAGCTTGACTACAAGGCGGCGCAGGCCCAGCTCGACGCCGCAGCCAATGGCCTGCGCGCACACGAGGTCGGACTCGGCATCCTCGCCGCGCAGATCGACGAGGCGCGCGCACAGCTCACGCAGGCGATCGCCGCGCAGGCTAGCTACTCGATCACGCTCGACATCGTGCGCCAAGAGGTCGAGGCAGCGCGCCTGCAGGTCGTCGCGCTCCAGACCTGGGACAACCCCTATCGTGACCCGCCCGACGACGAGCAGATCGCGCAGGCCCAAGCCGGTCTGGAGAAAGCCACGATCGGCGTGGAACGCTTGCGGCTGCAGATGGAGGACGCCGAACTGCTGGCTCCCTTTGCCGGGACGGTCGTCGACGTCGCCGTGGAGCCCGGGGACCAGGTCTCGCCGGGATCGGTCGTCGTCGTGCTGGCGACCCTCGACCAGCTCGAGATCCGGACCGTCGACCTCAGCGAGCTCGAGATCGCCGGCGTCGCCCAGGGACAGCGCGCCACGGTCTCGGTTGACGCCTACCCAGGCTACGCGTTGACCGGCGCCGTCACAGCTGTCGACCTTCAGGCGCAAGACTACCGTGGCGACACGGTCTATGCTGTCACGGTGCAGCTGGACGCCGATCAGGCCCTGCCCTTGCTCCGCTGGGGGATGACCGCTCTGGTCGAGATCCAGCGCCAGCCGCCCGCTCCCTAGCAGGAGCGCCCCTCGTCTCGGTGCGAGACGAGGGGCGCCCCCTGCACTGGAGCACGCTCTCAGAGCCTGTACACGTCTGGCCTACGGTCGCGCAGGTGAGCGCTCCGCCCCGCGCGCACTTGGTCGACCACGTCCAGGTCCACGTCGCTCACGGCGTACGTCCGCGCCTCCGAGGTCTCGTCCGTCACGATCTCGCCGCGCGGGCCCGTGATCAACGACTGCCCGGGGTGCGTGAAGGCGATCACGACCTCGCTCTCGTACGACCGCGTCTGCATCATCCGCAGGTTGCGCTCGTCGTGCATCCCATAGGTCGGGTTCAGGATGATGCGCGCGCCGCCCAGCGCGAGCGTGCGCACCGTCTCGGGCCATCGCCGGTCCGCGCAGATCATGACGCCGAACGGCCCAAAGTCCGAGTCAAAGACCGGCAGGCTGTCCCCCGGCACGAACTTGGCGTCGTGCGTCTGGCAGTGCACCTTGTCGTACACCCCCACCTGCGACCCAGACCGGTCGATGAGCAGCGCGCTGTTGGCTGCGCCGCCGCTCGCGAGGCGCGTACAGCCCAGCGCCACCCACGCCCGGTGCGCAGCAGCCCAATCGCGCACCTCCCCGACCAGCTCTGAGCGCAGCGGGTCGACCGCATACCGCCGGATCGACTGCCCGTCGACCCAGTCCTCCGTCGCCACATAGCCATCCAGGAAGCACTCGGGCGTGACCACGACATCCGGACCCTCGTGCGCGAGCGCTGCCAGGATCGCCATCAGGCGCCGGTGGTTGGCCTGCAGGTCCCCCTTTACGGGGTAGACCTTGACTTGTGCGATGCGCAGCGTCACTTGTCGACCTCCGCCCTGCCGGGAAGCGCGATCTCGCCGCGCGCGATGCGCCCGATCGTCTCGACCAGCAGCGCGTGCTCCTGGACCAGCACGCGCTGCGCGAGCGTCTCTGGCTCGTCGCCCTCCAGCACCGGCACCCGTCGCTGCGCCAGGATCGTCCCGTGGTCATACTCGGCGTCCACGACGTGGATCGTGACCCCCGTCTCGCGTGCGCCCGCCGCCAGCACCGACGCGTGCACGCGCGCGCCATACATCCCTGCTCCGCCGAACCTGGGCAACAGGGCGGGATGGATGTTGATCACCCGCCCTGCGTATGCGTCCAGCGTACGCGGACCCACCCGCTTCATATAGCCGGCGAGGACCACGAGCTCCGCTCCGTGCTCGTAGAGCGTGTCACACATGGCCCGGTCGAGCGCGTCCGGGTCGGGATGCGTCACGCTGCTCAGGTGAGCCCACGGGATCACGGCGCGCTGCGCCCGCACGATCGCACCCGACCCGCTGTTGTTGCTGATCACGACGCACGGCTTTGCCGGCAACTGGCCCGACGCGCACGCGTCGATCACTGCCTGCATGTTGCTCCCCCGCCCCGATGCCAAGAAACCCAGTTTCATCGCGCCATCCTCGCGTCCACGCCCTCTGCACGCGCTCCGCCGGAGCTAGTCCGGACGCAGCCCGCTCCGGATGACCTGGCGGTAGGCGTCCATCCTCGCCCGCCGCAGGTCGCGCCGGTGCCCGGCGAGCCACTTGAGCGCCTCGACCGTCCACTCGTACCGGTAGTGCACCAACAGCCACTGGCGCACGACCTCCCCGTGCAGCGCGCCGTGGTGCTGGCGGAAATAGCGGACCTTGCTCCTGCCATAGCGGATGTCCGTCAGCGCGCGCACCTGCTGGCTGCTCTTGCCCTCGTGGTGCACCACCTGCGCTGCCGGCAGGTAGACGACCACCCACCCCGCGTCCCGGATCCGGCGCTGCCAGTCGAGCTCTTCCGAGTACATAAAGTACCGCTCGTCCATCAGCCCCACCTCTTCGATCGCCTCCCGGCGTACGAGCAGGCACGCGCCCACCACCCAGTCCACCTCGCAGACCGCATCGTCCGGTTGATCCAGCACCTTGTACCGCCGCAGCGCCGGGTGCCTCGGGAACCACTTTTCGAGGAACGTGCTGTCCACCAGGGCGGTCCGGAGCGTCGGAAAGCGGCGCCTGGAGGACTGGATGCTCCCATCGGGATAGCGCAGTTGCGGGCCCACCACGCCCACTTCCGGATGGGAGGCCAAGTACGCGCACAGGGTCTCCAGGCAGTCGCCGACGAGCTCGGCGTCAGGATTCAGGACGAGCAGGCAGCGCCCCCGGCTCTCGCGGATGCCCAGGTTATTGCCGCCGGCGTATCCCAGGTTCGTCTCGCTGGCATACAGCCGCACCTGCGGATAGCGCTCGCGCACCATCCCCACGCTGTCGTCCGACGAAGCCGAGTCGACGACCAGCACCTCGAACGCACGTCCGCTCGGCAGCAGCCACGTGCCAGGCTCCGCTCCAGCCGCCGCGGCGCTGCCCACGACCGAAGCCAGGCAGCGGTCGAGCAGGTCCCGCACGTTCCAGTTGACGACGATCACCGACAGATCGAGGGGGGGCGCGGAGGCTGTGCTCACGTCGCGCCGCCTGCCACAGCAAGCCGGAACACGCGGCGCGCGTTCGCAGTCGTCGTGTGCGCGACCTCGCCCACCGACACGCCGAACAGCTGCGCCAGGGACTGGGCAATGTGTGTCAGGTAAGCGGGTTCGTTGCGCCGCCCGCGGTGAGCCTGCGGAGTGAGGTACGGGCAGTCGGTCTCGAGCAGCAGCCTATCCAGGGGCAGGCGCCCGATCGTGTCGCGCAGCGCAGCCGCATTGGGGTACGTGATCGGCCCATCCACGCCGACATAGAAGCCGAGGGCGAGCGCACGCTCGGCGGTCGCCAGATCCCCCGAGTAGCAGTGCAGTACGCCTGGCGGACCGGCGCACGCCTTCTCCCAGCTGGGCGCCCATTTCGCCAACGCGTGCAGCGCATCGTCGTACGCCTCGTGGCGCTCGGCGCGATCGCGGATGTGCACGACCACGGGCAGGCATGCCTCACACGCCAGGTCGAGTTGGGCCTCAAACCCCGCTCGTTGCGCTGCCCGTGGGGCATAGTTCCGGTAATAGTCCAGCCCGATCTCGCCCACAGCCACGACGCCCGGTTCCCTGGCGAGACGCGCCAATTCCGCCAGCGACGTAGGCCCGACGCTCTCTGCCGCGTGCGGATGGACGCCGACACTCGCCCAGACGCCCTCATGCCGGTCGGCGAGCTCGACCGCCGACTGGCTCGACGCCACGTCCGTGCCGATGGTCACGATCTGCGTCACGCCCGCCATCCAGGCGCGGCGGACGACCTCGTCGCGCTCGCCCTCGAAACGAGGGCTGTCCAGGTGAGCGTGTGTCTCGATCAACGCCACGTACGCACCATCTCCATCGCGTCTGCCGGCGCAGGGACAACGCCCCCTGCCCTGCATGCGCTCCTGCCGCCCCCCTAGCTCTCGCGCCCTACAACCCGTGCTCGCGCCGCAGCAGCTCCAGGTCAGAGCGCACCATCATCTCGACCAACCCCGCAAAGCCCACTTCTGGCGCCCATCCCAGCGTCGCGCGCGCCTTGCTCGGATCGCTGACCAGCAGGTCCACGTCGGCGGGGCGGTAGAACTTGGGGTCGATCACCACGTACTGCTCCCACTCGAGGTCCAGGCATCCGAAGGCGACCTCACACAGCTCGCGTACGGCGTGCGTCTCGCCCGTCCCGACCACATAGTCGTCAGGCTTGTCCTGCTGAAGCATCAACCACATCGCCCGCACATAGTCCCCGGCGTATCCCCAGTCGCGCCGCGATGCCAGGTTGCCCAAGTGTAGGTCAGCCTGCAGCCCGAGCTTGATCCGAACTGCGCCATACGTCACCTTGCGCGTCACGAACTCGAGCCCGCGGCGCGGGCTCTCGTGGTTGAACAGGATCCCCGAGCAGGCGAACAGGTCGTAGCTTTCGCGATAGTTGACCGTGATCCAGTGCCCGTACACCTTGGCGACCCCGTAGGGGGAGCGCGGGTAGAACGGCGTCTCTTCGGTCTGTGGCACCTCGCGCACCTTGCCGAACATCTCGCTGCTCGAGGCCTGGTAGAACCGGATGCCGGGATCCACGATCCGCACCGCTTCCAGCATGCGCGTCACGCCCAGCGCAGTCGCCTCCCCGGTGAAGACGGGCTGCCGCCACGAGGTAGGGACAAAGGACTGCGCCGCCAGGTTGTACACCTCTTGCGGTCGATACTCCTGCAAGGCGTCGACCAACGACATCTGGTCCAGCAGATCTCCCGGGACGAGCGTGATCTCGTCCTGCATGTGCTCGATGCGCTGAAAGTTCACGGTGCTGCTGCGCCGCACCATCCCGACGACGTTGTAGCCCTTGCCCAACAAGAACTCTGCCAGGTACGAACCGTCCTGACCAGTGATGCCCGTGATCAGCGCAGTAGGCATGGCCCTAGCCCTCCTCCTCGCGCCCCACCTCGGCGCGCCAATACGCCAGCACGTCAGCCAAGCTCTCGGCGAACGTGAACCTCGGTTTCCAACCCGTGCACGCGCGCAGCTTGCCATAGTCGCACACGACGCGCGGAACGTCGCTGGGACGCATCCTGGCGGGATCCGCCTCGACCTCGATCTTGGCCCTGCTCGATGCCAAGAGCGCGTCGAGCACCTCCCGGATGGCGTGCGATGCCCCGGAACCGACGTTGTACACCTCTCCAGGTGCGCCGTGTAGCGTCAGCAGATGGTAGGCGCGCACGACGTCGCGCACGTCGGTAAAGTCGCGCTCCGCGTCCAGGTTCCCGACCCGCATGACCGGTTCCTGCCGCCCCGCCTCGATCCGCGCCACTTGCGAGGCAAAGTCGGACGTCACAAAGCCCAGCCCTTGGCGTGGTCCGATGTGGTTGAAGGGCCTGACGCGTACCGTGTCCAGACCGTGGCTCAGGTAGTACTGCAGCCCGAGCATGTCCTGCCCGATCTTGCTCACCGCATAGGGGTTCATGGGCCGGAGGGGGGTCTCCTCGTCCACCGGGAGGTCGTGCGCCGCGACAGCGCCGTACTCTTCGCTCGACCCTACCACCAGCATACGGCACTTTAGGCCCAGGTTGACCACTGCCTGCAACACGTTTGCCTGCATCGCGAGGTTGACGTGCAGCGTCGCCGCCGGATCGCGCCACGACTTGCTCGTTACCGCCATGGCTGCCAGGTGATACACGACGTCGGGGCGCGCCCGGTCCAGGATGTACTCGACCACCGGCAGGTGAGACAGCTCCGCCGGGTACAGCTCGAGCGCGCCGCCCAGGTCCGCGATGTTCCGATCGGAGCCGTAGACCGTGCCCGCGATCTGCCAGTCCGTGTGTTCCAGCAGATAACGCGCCAGGTGACTGCCCACGAACCCAGACACGCCCGTGATCAGTGCCTTCACCGCAGATCCCTCCGTTGATCGAGTCCCTCTGCGCGCCACGCGCGCCGCGTGAGCGGCATTATACCGTAGTTCCGTGCGCCAAGCAAAAGGAACTCGGTCGCCGACTTGACAATTGGCGCCATGCTCCGTACACTTACAGCGCCCAGACCAGGAGAGAGATGAGCGAGACAGAGCTTTA
>JAFGIE010000081.1 GCA_016929775.1 Anaerolineae bacterium | reverse complement strand
CAGGGGGCGTTCTCGTTGGCGCCCAGGCCCTGCTGCTCGCCCGTGCGGTTCCACTCCATCGAGCCACGCATCTGGCCCTCGCCGACCGGCTGACCGTCGACCTCGCAGACCCCTTCGCCGGTCTGCCCGCCGGGGCCCTGCGCCAGGGCCACTGCCGCGATCGCAGACAGCACCAAGACCACGATGACCGAGATTCCCAAACCTTTGAGCAGTGTCTTCACTGTATTCTCCATTCTTTGTTGTAGGGCGGTTGGCGTATCCCGCAGGAGAGCCTTCCGCCAGAATTCGGGGCCTTGCCTTGCGAGGGACCGTCCCTCGCGCCCCGGGGCCCCTGTGTGCCCCTCAACTGACCCTAGTATACCCGGCAAATGTGAAGCCAAGATGTGGAAACGACGTGCAGAATGTGTAGATCTCGGCGGGGATTGGTCAACCCCTGCTGGCTGTGCTATACTTTCCAGCGAGCGGACACGTGGCTGGCAGGGAGCAGGCATGAGCAAGCACGTCTTGAGCGTACGCGGTACGTCGACTTGTCTGGACGGCGAGCCCTTGACCGTGATCGGGCTCCGCTGCTCCAACGCGCTGATCTCGGACCGGGCGGCGGACGAGTTGATCGATCATCTCGACGTCTTCGCCGAGCACGGTGTCAACGCCTTCAGCGTCTACTGGATGGGCTCCCGCTTTGGCGACGTGCGCGGCTACCGGCGCGATGCGACCCTCGATCCCGTCTATGCCGCGCGCATGGCGCGCATCCTCGACGCCGCGGACGCGCGAGCGATGGTCGTCCTGGTCGGCTGCTTGTACTGGGGGAACTCGCGCGCCAAGTGGGCGCACTGGACCCAAACCGAGGCGAACCGGGCGGTCGGTGTCACAGTGGCTTGGCTTGCCGAGGGGGAATACCGCCACGTGTTCGTCGACGTGGACAACGAGGGCATGGCCCAGCGAGAGGCGGGGTTTGACAACCGGCAGATGCTGCTGGCGGGCAAAGCGATCGACCCGCGCTGTCTCATGGCGACCAATCACCGGGGACGATCGCCCGACGAGGCGGACCTGGCGATCCATTTCAACGACCCGTCGCCCCACAAGCCATACGTCGAGAGCGAGGGTTCGCCGGGAAACGTGCCCGGTGGGAGCGGCTACTGGGGCCCGTACAGCAACTTGCGCGACGGTTCGTACCGCTACTGCCACGTCGGGGTCTATACGCCAGAGATGATGGACAGCCAAATCGCGCGCACGCGCGCGCACCTCGACCAGGGCAGGGGCCACATGTTGGCCTCGACCTGGCTCCAGGCGCCGCCGCCCGTAGGGCCCAACCACAGGCCCGGCGGATCGGGCAGCGCCGCCGACCCCGGGATCGCCTGGTGGTTGGCCTACCTGAGGGAAACGTACGGGCCCTACCACGCACGCGCGACCGGAGGGGCAACGTGAGGATCGGACTGGGCAGCTATGCTTTCCGCTGGGCGATCGGCGCGCCGGGCGCGCGACCCGCAGCGCCCCTCGACCCGCCCGCACTGATCGACCGAGCCGCGGCGCTGGGCGCAGAGGTGCTCCAGATCTGCGACAACCTGCCCCTGGACGGGCTCTCCGATCGAGCGCTGGCGGCGCTCGCCGGGCGCGCCAGCGCGCACGGCTTGGCGCTCCAGCTGGGCATCCAGGGCAGCGACCCGGCGCACCTTCGCCGCAGCCTGGCAGTCGCCGCCCAGATCGAGGCGCGCGTCCTGCGCGTGGTCCTCTCTACGGACGAACGCACGCCCGACATGGACGAGAGCGCCGTCGTGCTGCGTGCGCTGCTCCCCGACCTGCGCGCCGCCGAGGTCACATTGGCGATCGAGAACCACTTTGATCGCTCGCCTGCAGCGCTGGCGCGCCTGGTCCAGGCGATCGACGACCCGCTGGTCAGGGTCTGCCTGGACCCACTGAACGCGATCGCGCGGCTAAGCGGCGCCATGGAGACGGCGCGCGTGCTGGCGCCCTACGCCGTCGTGGTCCACGTCAAGGATGCGGTCGCCCGCCGCGCGGGCACGGGCTTTGCGATCGTGGGCTGCCCGCTCGGCGAGGGCCTGGTCGATGTGGCGGGCGTGCTCGCCGTAATCCGGTCCGCGGGGCAGGACCCCGACCTACTGGTCGAGAGCTGGATGGATCGCCTGGCGGACGAGGCGTCGACGCTGGCACAGGAAGAGGCGTGGGTCCAGGACGGGATCGCCTATCTGCGCCGGGTGCGGGACGAGGCCTAGCGACGCCCCTCGCGCCGGGAGCGAGCACACGCAGGACGGGAGGATCGCATGAACAAACTTGCCGTGATCACGGCTTTCCTCGGCGGGGTCAAGAACCGCTACATCACCTACCAGCCGGACCGCACGCTCAGCGAAAAGCTCGCCCTGGCGTCGCAGATCGAGCGCCTCGACGGACTGGAGCTGTGCTATCCAGCCGATTTCGAAGACTTG
The DNA here is from genome assembly GCA_016929775.1 of Anaerolineae bacterium. The sequence continues at coordinate 25,851 of JAFGIE010000081.1, read as the reverse complement.
GCCCTCCTCCGGTCGCTGCTCGACGGGTACGGGTTCGGGGTCTCCTCGGTCAACGTCCGCTCGCGCCGCACGGGCAAGTGGCTGCGCGGCGCGTTCACCTCGCCGCACGCAGCCGAGCGCGCCGAGGTCGTCGACGATTTCCGGCGGGCGATGGACCTCGCAGCTGCCGTGGGGTCCAGCCGGATCTCGACCTGCCCGCTCAACGACGGGCATGACTATGTGTTCGAGATGGACTACCTGGACGCCTATCGCTACGCGGAGGAGACGTTCGGCGCGATCTGCGCGCATGACCCAGCGCTGCGCGTGTGCATCGAGTACAAGTGGAACGATCCGCGCACGCGATGCCTGTTCGCCTCTGCGGGCGAGACGCTGGCGTTCTGCCAGTCGGTCGGCGCCGCGAACCTCGGTGTGACGCTCGACATCGGGCACGCCCTGCTGGCGGGCGAGCGCCCGGCGCAGTCGGTGGCGCTGCTGGCGCGCGCCGGCAAGCTCTTTTACGTGCACCTGAACGACAACGACCGTCACTGGGACTGGGATATGCTGCCCGGGGCGTACAATGTGTGGGATTTCGTCGAGTTCCTGTACTACCTGCGCGAGGTCGGCTACACCGACGACTGGTACGCCTACGACGTCATGTCCAAAGAGACGGACACGGTCCAGACGTTCAGCCTGGCGACCAAGCTCACGCGCCGCTTGGAGGAATTGGTGGACCGGATCGACCCCCTGCGGATGGACGCGATCATGGCAGAGCGCAACCCGGTTGCGGCGCTCGACTATCTGTACGAGGCTGTGCTGCGCTGACGGGAGGGACGGACTGGCGGGTTGCCTGGTCCAAGCACAGCCAAAGGCCACGGCAGAGTCGAGCAAGGAGGACCGACATGGACCAGCTCACGATCGGGCAGCTTGCCCGGCGCGTTGGCATGCGGACATCGGCGCTCCGGTACTACGAAGCGGAAGGGCTCCTCTCGCCGGACGATCGTTCGGATGCGGGCTACCGCCTGTACAACCCGCAAGCCGAACGCACGCTGCGCTTTATCCAGCAGGCGCAGCACCTCGGCTTTTCGCTCGCCGACATCCGCACCATGCTCGACCAGATGGAGCAAGGAGGCTTGAGCGGCGCACAGCTCGCCGTCCTTGCCCGGCAGCGCTTCCTCGACCTGGAGCGGCGCCTGACAGAGCTGCTGGTCCTGCATCACGAAATGGAATCGCTGCTGCGCGAAGTGGAGCGCCTCGCCGCGCGCGCAGAGCCGAGCGGCGCGCAGTTCTTCGATCGCGTCGTCGACCAGGTCTGTGCCCACCCCCCAGATGACCTGCACGCGACCTCGATCCTCGACTGGTTGGTCGAGCAGACGCACTGTGCGCTGGATATGGCCGAACTGCGCGGCTCCCTGGAGGCGCTGCGCGGGCAGCACGTCCACATCTGGCAGCAGGAGCAGGGATACGACATCCTCGTCGTGAGCGAAGACCCGGCAGTGGGCGCGGCATTGCAGACCCTGGCGCAGATGGAGGCGAGCTGTCGTGCCCATCCCCAGCCGCGGATCCACGAGCACGGAGAGGGGATCCTGTTAAGAGCCCGGGGGGACAATGCGTTCATCTATGCCCGCCTTTTCCTCGCCCTGGAGCGAGAGTGACCAAGATGGACTTGACTTTCAACTTGGGTTGAAGGTGTACAATGCACACAGGTTGGGTCTCCAGGATGAGTGAGGGAGCACGGATGGGTACAGCTCGGTCCGAGATCGTCTATCGCATTGATGGTATGGACTGCGCGAACTGCGCGCTGACGCTGGAGCGGAGCGTGTCCCAGCTAGAAGGCGTCGATCGCGTGCAGGTCAATTTCACCACGGCGACGTTGGAAGCCGTGGGTACGCTCGATCCGGAAGCGATCGAGGCGCGCGTGCGCGCGCTCGGTTACCACGTACGCGACCCGCAGGATGGACAGGACCAGGCACACGCCGCCGAAACAGGACAGGGACCGGGCGTGTTGCGGTTCCTGCGCTACCTGTGGCGCGATCGGGTCACTGCACTCGCTCTGATCGGGGCGCTGATGCTGCTCGCTGCCCTCCCGCTGACCTTCTTGCCGGCGTCTCCCGCGCTCGATTGGGTCGTGCGTGCACTGCACATCGCCGTGACGGTCCTCGCCGGTCACCGGATCGCGTGGAAGGGCCTGCGCGCCCTGCTCGTCGCCCGCCAGATCACGATCGACCTGCTGATGACCGTCGCCGCGACCGGCGCGGTACTGATCGGCGAGACGGGCGAGGCGGCGACCGTGGTCGTCCTCTTTGCGATCGGCGAGGCCCTCGAAGGATACTCGGCGGAACGCGCCCGCGACTCGCTCAAGAGCCTACTCGCCCTGCGTCCCGACCAAGCCACGGTCCTACGTCCGTGCGTCGACTGCCAGGAGCACATGGGCAAGGAGGGGTACACGGGTGGTCCGTGCCCCACCTGCGGGGTTCACGAGGCCCTCGTCCCGGTCGAGCAGGTCCGCGTGGGCGAGACGATCGTCGTCCGCCCCGGGGACCGGATCCCGCTTGACGGGCGCGTGCGCTCGGGCGCGTCGGCGGTCAATCAGGCCCCGGTGACTGGCGAGAGCATCCCGGTGCGCAAGGATGCGGGCGATGAGGTCTATGCGGGCACGATCAACGGCGAGGCAGCGCTCGAGATCGAGACCACGCGCCCTGCCGCAGACTCGACGATCAGCCGGATCGTCCGCCTCGTCGAGCGCGCGCAGGCGGAGCGCTCGCCGATCGAGCGACAGATCGACCGCTTTGCGCGCTGGTACACGCCGGCGGTCGTTCTCGTGGCGGTGCTGGTGGCGGCGATCCCGCCTCTGCTGTTTGGCGCCCCCTTCCTCGACGGTCCGGACGGCGCGCGCGGGTGGCTGTACCGCGCCCTGTCCCTGTTGATCGTCGCCTGTCCCTGCTCGCTGGTGATCAGCACGCCGGTGACGGTCGTCAGCGCCATGACGTCGCTCGCGCGGCGGGGCGTCCTGGTCAAGGGGGGCGCGTTCCTCGATGCGCTGGCAGAGGTGCGCGCCTTTGCCCTCGACAAGACCGGCACCCTGACCGAGGGACGTCCCTCGGTGATCGAGGTGCGCACGCCCAACTGCCCAGCCCTGGAATTGGGACCGGAAGAAAGCATGATCCGCTGCGATGCGTGTGACGAGATGCTCGCCATCGCCTCGTCCGTCGAGCGGCGCTCCGAGCACCCCCTGGCACACGCGATTCTGTCGGAGGCGGAGCGGCGCGACCTGCTGCGTCGCTACCCCGCTGCCGAATCGGTCGAGGCCCTGGCAGGACGTGGGGTAGAGGGCACGCTGAATGACGCGCGGGTCACTGTGGGCAGCCACGCATTGTTCCACGAGCAGGAGGCCGAATGTGTGCTGCACGACATGATCGCCGCTGCCGAGGAGGAGGGGCGCACGGTGATCGTCGTCGGGCAGGAGGGGCGCGTCCTCGGCTATGTCGGCGTAGCGGACATCCTGCGCGAGAGCAGCCGTGACGCGCTGCGAGCGCTCAAACAGATCGTCCCGGGCGCGCACGTCGCCATGCTGACCGGCGACGCACCCGCCGTGGCGCACGCGATCGGCGATCAGGTCGGGCAGATCGACGAGATCCAAGCTGGCCTGTTGCCCGACGCCAAGCTGCACGCGATCCAAGCGCTGCGCGTTGCGCGAGGCCCGGTAGCGATGATCGGGGACGGGGTCAACGATGCGCCCGCCCTCGCCGCGGCGGACGTGGGCATCGCCATGGGCGGCGCCGGAACGGCGCAGGCGATGGAGACCGCCGACCTGGTGCTGATGCAGGACGACCTGAGCCGCCTGCCTGATGCGATCGAGACCAGCCAGCGGACGCGCACGATCATCGCCCAGAACATCGTCTTCAGCCTGGGCGTCAAGCTCGCGATCCTGGCGCTCGCCCTAGTGGGCCTGGCGCCGCTCTGGCTCGCGGTGTTTGCCGACGTGGGGACCTCGCTCCTGGTCACGATCAACGGCATGCGCATGCTGCGCACGCGTGACCGGGCGGCGGTCCGGACCGCTCATGCACCGGCGCGCACCGTCCAGACGGCATGAGCGCGCGGAGAGCGGACCGTCACCTTGCGTCACCCATCCCGGCGCGGGCTATCCTCAGCAGCAGCGCCCATTCTTGGCGTGATGCTGCACTCCAAGACGCATACAACGACGCCTGCGGGACAACCTTGGGTTTTCTGTCAGCGCTGGAGGCTGCCACGGCGCACGGGGCGTACGCCTCGCAGCGACATACGCAGCATGGGAGCAGATCATGAGACTGGACTGGGACAGGCGGGCGACGTGGTACTGGACGATGGCAGCGCTGGCAGTGCTTGGCGTGGCGTGGATCGCCTGGAGCCGGGCCCAGGTCGGGGCGGTCGAGGTGAGTAGCGCCCCGCAGGCGGCGCCCCAGGAGGGATACCCGGCGCCCGACTTTGCGCTGCACACCACCGACGGTGCGCTGGTGCGGCTCTCCGACCTGCGCGGCAAGGTCGTCGTCGTGAACTTTTGGGCGACTTGGTGCCCGCCCTGCCGGACCGAGATGCCCGCCCTACAAGAGGTCTATCTCGCGCACCAGGAGCGGGGGCTGGAGGTCCTGGCGGTCAACATGCAGGAAGGAGACCCCCAGGCAGAGGCGTTCGTGCTCGCGAACGGCCTGACCTTCCCCGTGCTGACCGATCCGGGTGGCGCCGTGTCCGCTCGCTACCGGATCGCTTCGCTGCCGACGACGCTGTTTATCGATCGCCAAGGCCTGATCCGCGCGATCGTGATCGGGGGTCCGCTCTCGCACGCCTACCTAGAGAGCCAGGTCGCGGAGCTGTTGAGCGATGGAGGGAGTGACTGATGGCGCCTGTCCTGCGCGTACTTGGCATTGCCATACAGACGTATCCCCTGGCGATCCTGCTTGCCGCCGCCGCAGGGCTGTGGATGGCAAACCGCGCCGCGCGCGCGGTGGGGGTCGACGAGAACCGGGTCTACGACCTCGGCTTCTATGCCCTGTTGGGCACCGTGTTGGGTGCACGCCTGGTCTATGCCGCCCTCAACTGGCGCGCCTACCTCGCCGCGCCGCTCTCGCTCTTTTCGTTGACGCCGACTGCGCTCTCGTGGCCCGGCGGGGCGGCGCTCGGCGTGCTGGTCGGCGCGCTCTACTGGCGGCGGCATCGCCTGCCGTTGGGACCGGGGCTTGACGCGTTGGCCCCCGGGTTCGCGCTGGCGCTGGCGATCGAGCGCCTGGGCGCTTTCCTGGGGGGACGAGACCTAGGCATGCCGACCACGCTTCCGTGGGGCGTGCGCCTCGTCGATCAAGTCCGCCATCCAGTGCAGCTGTACGAGGCGGCGGCGCTGCTCGCGATCCTGGGCCTGCTCTGGCGGCGGCGCACCCGGCGCCCGTTCGGCGGTTACCTTTCCGCGCTGTTCGTGGTCTTGTACGCCACCCTCCGCCTCGTCGTCGAGCCCTTTCGCGCCCAGGCGCCCCTCCTGCCGGGAGGGCTGTTCGTGGTCCAACCCATCGCGCTGGCGGTCGCCCTCGTCACACTGTGGGGCATGGTCCACCTTCGCTTCCGTGGACGGGAGGGACCCGTTTCCTCGGAGGAAACGGGTCCCTGATGACCCCCTCTTCCAATCCGCCTACCACGTGTGCTGCGCCCGCCGGTAGGCGGGATCGGTCACGTTGACGCACGCGATGCCCCAGCAGCGCGCAAGTCCCTCGATCAGTCCCGCGATGTGACCGATGCCCAGCGCAAAGTGGTGCGTCGGCCCCTCCAGGCTCCAGTTCTCGATGAACGTCCGCACGTCGGGCGGGAACCGGCAGCGCGTGTTCGTGTTGCCGGTCGGCGGGATCGGTCCGGGCACCGATTCGCCCTCGGCGACCACGAACTTGAATCGTCCATCGACTGTCTGCGTCAGCCCAACGCAGGTCACGGGCCCGTTCCGGATCTGGAACTCGACCCCCACGCCCGCCCCTCGCTTGCCGTGATAGAGGCGCAAGCCACGCAGTACGGGGCGCCCCTCGGCGACGGCGATGTGGTGCGGCCCGTCGTGGCCCACGAGGACGATGTCCGCCTCGAAATCGCAGGGGTGGAGCTCGGCAAAGCTCCCGCCTGCCTCCAGGCGGTCGACGATCAACATGGCGACGCAGTTCTTGAGGTCGAGCTCGCCGGCGATCGGGACCCCGCGCGCGGTGAGCAAGGAGCTGCCCACGCTCAACGACGCCCCCAGCCGCTCGTAGAGATTGCCCTCCAGCCCGCGGTAATAGTACGCCATCCCATCCAGGGCAAAATCGGCGATCAGGCGATCGAGCGCACACGCCACCCGCGCCGACCACGCCACGTCCTCCGGGCGCGCCGGACCGGCGATCGGGTCGCTGCCCGGTTCAGGAAAGCTAAAGAGCGCCCGGATCTGGTCTAGCTTGTGCGCCATCTCCGCATCGGTCACGGCGTCGACGCGCACCTGCAGGTCGTCCATCTCGATCTGCTCACAGTGCATCCCAAAGCGCGCGTCAAACATGGTCGGGTCCGAGTTCATGTCGAGCATGCCCTCGTAGACGTGGCCCATGAGGCCGATCCGCGCCCGGCGCACCGCGGCATAGGCGCGCGCGACCCTGCACCACCCCAGGACCCGCTCCCAAGCGTGCGCGTCGTCGTACAGCGTCCCGACGACCATGCCCGGGATCTCGATCCCGGCGCGCTGCAGGGCGCAGCACACCTCTGGCAGGCTGGTCTGGTTATCGTGCTCGAGCTGCATGTAGGTCGTGCCATGGGCATAGTCCATCGCCTGGGTGGGCTGGAGGGAGACGATCACCATCGGCACGCCGGCGCGCTGGACGACGGGCAGCACGGTGCTGCTCAGCGCATAGGTGCTCATGTAGCAGAGCAGGAAATCGACGTCCGCGCGGCGGAACGCGATCCCGACCTCGACGGCGCGTTGCGGCGTGTCGACCAAGCCTCCCGAGACGATCGCCATGCCCGCGTCGCGCAGGCGCTGCTCGAAGACCTGCTGGTGCCCGACCAGGCGTTCCCGCAGCCCCTCGAACTGGTGCCAGTAGAAATGGCACCCGCAGCCAAAGACGCCGATGCGCGCGCTCTCGTAGGTGCGGGCGGGGTATGGTGAACTGGTCACGGGCATTCCTCCCGATCTGTGCCTGCGCGCCCGCCGTCAGACAGGTACCGGACCCGGGCGCCAGGGGCAAGCCCGAACCGCAGCAAGACATAGTCGTCCGTCCAGTGGGCGTCCAAGAGGGCCTGATCCTGGCGCCACTCGGGGGCACAGACGTAATCGGCGGTCCAGCACTGGTCGGGCTCGCCTTGCGAGCGATGGTGTGGGCCGAGCAGGTTGCGCAGCGTGCTGGTCAGGGTCACGGCGATCTCGTTCGCGCCGCCGCGGACCTGGTCCGTGATCTCGACCTCGTAGAGGGGCCATGCGACGGCGCCCACATCACAGCCGTTCACGCGCACGCGCGCCAGCGCTGCGGCGCCGATGTCGGGCAAGGAGAGCACGACGCGCTCTGCGCGCGCCGGCGCAGGCAGCTCGACGGTATCGCTGAGGGTCACGCGCCCTGCGTAAAAGGGATACCCGTTGGAGACGAGATCGCCCGTCGTGCTCGCACGCTCGGCGGCGATCTGGAATCGAGAACCGAGGCGGACGCAGCGCGGCTGCGCCTCCCCGGGCGAGGGCACGCCCACCACCGCAAAGTCGCCGGTCAGGTACACGGCTTCGAGTTCGACCCCTTCCAGGGTCTGGAAGAGACGTGCCAAGCCAAAGCGGGCCTCCGGCAGGGGGTGGAAGGGCCTGCACAGTTCGACGGTGTTGGCGCCGGCGTGCACCAAGTGACCAATCTCGATCGGCAGGAACGAGCGGTCGATCCAGTGTGGCAGGCCCGCATAGTGGACCGGCGCGCCGTTGACGGTCACCTCGACCTCGGCGGCATCCTCGACCACGAGCTGCACCTGGTCCGGCGCCCATGCAACGTCAAAAGCGAAACGCAGCGCGATCGGCCCAACGTACCCCTCGCGCGTCAGGATCTCCTGGATCGTGAGCACGGGGAGAGGCTCGGACCACACGCCGCGCTCGGTCTTGTAGCGCGCCACGTCCAGCGTGAGCGCGTTGGGATCGTGGCGCGTCACGTTGGGGCGCGCCAGGACGGGTACCTCGCGGGTCTGCCGCGCAGCGCCGCGCACCTGCGGAGGAGTCTCGCCCTCATGCCCCGCGCCCTCGCGGAAGTGGAGCAGCGCCATGCCCAGGGGAGCAAGGTCGAGATCGACCTCGACATATCCCCCTGCGGCGCGCGACGGGAGCGATCTCGTCCGCCCGTCGTACAGGTCCCACTGCTCGACACAGCCTGCGCCGCGGATGCGCAGCACACCCTCGACGCCCTGTTCCCTGTCGGTACAGTGCACATAGATCAGCCGCCCGCCGGACAGCGTGCGTGAATGAACCCACACGCCGGATGTGTCACCTGCGCCGCGCGGGCGCACCTCGACGTCGGGCGGCGCGGCGTGTCCAAGCGCCGCGCGCAGCGCCTCGCGCGATGGAAGGGCGCCCGCATCGGCGGGCAGCGGCGTGACGATCGCCGACAGGGCTGCTGTGCGGGCATCGGGCACGCCGTCGATGCGCGTGGGGAGTGGCCCTGCGGCAAACAGGGCGCCTCCTGCCCCGGCAAAGCGCTGCAAGAGGTCGAGGGTCGTGGCACGCATGGTGAGCGCAGGCGGCAGGACCACAGCGCGATAGGCCATCTCGCCCACGACGAGCTCGGCGCCGCGGCACCGTCCATGCCGCGCCAGCAGTTCTTCGTCGCCCAGCTCAAAGGCCCGCTGGATCGAGAGCAGGCGGTCGCACAGCTCGACCAGCGCAGCATCCAGCTGCTGCACGTCCTGCGGCTCGTTCGTGCGGTCGTGCGGGCGATCCATCGCCAGCGGGTCGTACAGGCAGTAGGCGGACTCGCCGGGGTGCAGCACCAGGACCTCTGGGCGAAAGACGCCCTGCTGCAGGGCGTAGGAGAGGCGCGCAAAGGGGTCGGCGACCACCCGGTTCTCGCCCCACCACGGCTGCTGGTGCGACAGGTGGGGTGGGTAGATGCGCTTGCGGCGACCGCGCAGCGAGTAGAACGCGCCGTGGTAGCAGCGATAGTTGATCCCCAGCGCAGCCAACCACGCCGCGATCTGCACCCGGTCGGCAAAGGTCAGGCCCTGTGTGCTCACGGCATACATCTCGGACAGGACCAGCGGCTTGCCCAGCTGGTGCGCTGCGCTCGCACACTGCAGGGGCGTCAGCAGGAACTTGCGACCGGAGGGCCAGGTCAGGCTCTTGGTCAGGTGGTCGATCCCGGGCACGTGCATGTACGCATAGCACGGCATCGCGGAACCGGTCCAGGCAACCTGGCTGTTGAGCGTGTCCTCGCCCATCAGATGCCCGGTGAAGCGGACCCCGTGCGCCTCGCACCAGTCGCGCACGGGGCCAAAGTAGGCCTCGCGAAACATCTCGCCGACGATGCGCCAGTAGTGGTGGCGGACGGCGGCATCGCCGCCGTACAGGGCGGGCAGGCGTTCGACCAGATCGTATCCCCAGGCGGCACGAAAGCGCGCGGGTAGGGAGGCAGTCCACGGCAGGAGGGGCGGCTGAAAGTGCGGCTCGTCGACCCACACGGCTTCGATCGTGGTCCCAAAGTGCTGCCCAAAGCGCGCGAGCCAAGTCTGTGTGTAGGCAGCGTCTAGGTAGGCGCAGACGGCAGCGGGGTTGAGCAAGTCGACGACGTGATCGATCCGGCGTTCGACATACGCGAACGCGCCTTGGCGCGCGAGAACGCGCTCGCCCTCTCCCAGGTCGGCGGCGGCGTCCCGGCGTACGAGCGCACGGTGGGCCAACGCTGGGGGCAGGTCGGGCACCGCGCTGGGCATATAGCCCGCCTGGAACCAGACGCCCAGCCCCAGTCGCGCGGCGTGGGTCACGATCTGGTCCAGGATCGCCATCCACGCTTCGCCCAGGTAGGGAGTGCGCAGCCCGTTGAACGTCCGCGTGATCACGGCGCCCCAGCCCGCATCGGCGATCCCGCGCAGCTGGCGCGCGATCTCGTCCGGCTCGAGCAGGTCGTTGAGCATCCACAGGGCGACGCCGCGGTACGCCGGTCCCGGGTTCAGGAACGTACGCGCATCCATGTTGGTCCCCCTCTCGTGAGGTCAAGATAGGTCACGGCGCAGGCTGCCAAGTGCGTAGGAAGGTATCGGCACGACCCAGCGCCGGTCAAGGGCCCCAGCCTGTGAGGCATGGGGGGACAGGATGCCCTAGGCGCCAGCTGCCCGCACGGGGGCGTCGTACTCGACGCGCACGACCGCCTCGAGTTGGGCCAACTGCGCCACGTCGGAGGCGCGCACGGTGCCCGAGACGGCAGAGATCAGCCCGAACACGTGCTCGATCCGGAGGCCACTCTGCGCCAAGAGCCCAACATCGCTGCCCGGCGCGACGGTCACGATCACCGGGATCTCGCGATCGGGCTCCTGCTCCGCGGTGGCTTGTAGCCGCTCCTGCAGCGCGCGGTCGATCTTCATGGCACACCTCCCTATCCGGCGGTCCTGGACCCGATTGTACATTGGCCCTGGAGGTGTGTCAAGGCCCATCCGCTGGGATGCGGTGATCACTCATCGCATCGAGCGAAGGGCTGGTCTCACGCCCGGCAGGAGCGGGCAGCGTGACCGTGAACCTACTGCCCACCCCGGGCGCGCTCGAAAGCGCGATCTGCCCCTCCTGCGCTTCGATCAGCGCCTTGGCGATCGACAGGCCCAGGCCAAACCCGGGCGTCGATCGCGACGCATCTCCGCGGTAGAAGCGGTCGAACGCACGCGCGCACAGATCGGGCGGCATGCCCGGCCCACTGTCCTGGACCTCGATCGTCACAGTCGCATCGGCCTGGGCTGCAGAGACGCGGATCGGCCCCACGGCGTGGCTGACTGCATTGTCGAGCAGGATCAGGAGCACCTGCTTGAGCGCATCGCGGTCTGCCAGGGCGAGCGTGGGCCCCTCTGGTCTTTGGTACGCGATCTCACGCCCGGGAGCGAGCAGGTAGGCCTGCCGGCAGACGTCTTCCACGATCGGTGTGACCTCGATCGGCTCGCAGGTCAGCTTGCGCTCCGCGTCGGCGCGCGCCAGGGTCAGCAGGTCGCCGACCAGCCGGATCAGACGGTCAGACTCGCCGATCAGGTCGGTGAGGATCTCCTCCTGCTCCTCGCTGGGCAAGGGGGGATCGCGCCGCAGCAGGGCGAGGTTGCCGCGCACGGTCGTCAGCGGGGTGCGGAGCTCGTGCGAGACGTCTGCGACAAAGTCGCGCTGCATCTGGAGGGCGTGCGTGATGTGCTGGTAGGCCTCTTCGAGGCGCGCCAGCATCTCGTTGAATGTCGTCGCCAACCGCCCCACCTCGTCGTTGGGACCATGGTACTGGACGCGCGACGAGAAATCCCGCTCCTGCCCGATCTGCTGTGCGGTCCGTGTGATACGGTGGATCGGGCGCAGCGTCAGCCCCGACAGCACCCACCCCATCCCAAACGCAACCACGGCGGTGAGCCCGCTCCCCAGGATCAGCGTGAGGCCCAGCGCGCGCAGCGAGCGATCGCGATCTGCCAGGGAGCGCGCCATCTGCACGTAGCCGATCACTTCTTGGCCCGCCTGGACCGGATGATTGTAGACCAGGAATCGCCCCTCATCTGTCAGCGCGATCTCGAACCAGAACTCGCCGAGCGCCAGATGCGCTGCGCCCTCCTCGCTCAAAGGGAGGGCTTCGCCGGCTATGGCGCCGGGCAGTGCGAGTGCCACGCCCTGTGCGTCGAACGCACCCAAGATGTCGCGTGTGCGCAGCTCCCGCAGGATGCCCTCTGGGAAGGGCATCCCCTGCTGGGCCGTGGCGGATGCGCCTTGGTCCGTCTGCTCCGCCCGGGGGCGCCAGGGAAGGGGCATCCGGGCGCGCGCCCATGCGCCCGCCAGGCGGCTTGCCTCCTCGGTTAGGTCGCCGCGGAGCAGGTTCATCGTATAGCCTGCCTGGAGGGCATACAGCACGCCGCTGAAGGCGATCAGGGTGAGCGCCAAGATCACCGTATAGAGCACGGTCAGGCGGAGCCGGATGGACACTATTCCTCCTCTCGCAGGACGTACCCCACGCCCCGAACGGTCTGGATCAGCCGCGGTTCGCCGTCGGACTCGGTCTTCTTGCGCAGGTAGCCAACGTACACCTCGATGATATTGTCATCGCCCTGGAAGTTGTGGCCCCACACGTTGACCAGGATCTGCCGCCGCTCCAACACCTGCCGCGGGTGGCGCATCAAGCTGTGCAGCAGCTCGAACTCGGTAGGCGTCAGGGCAAAGCGCCGCTCTCCGCGCCGCGCCTCGTGCGAGACGGGATCTAGGTACAGGTCGGCGAAAGAGAGCGTCTCCTGTTGAAAGGCCGTCGTGCGGCGCAGCAAAGCCTGCACGCGCGCCACCAGTTCGGCAGGCGCAAAGGGCTTGATCAGGTAGTCGTCGGCGCCGCTGTCCAGCCCTGCCACACGGTCTTCGACGGCGTCGCGCGCGGTGAGCATAAGCACGGGCGTCTCGTTCTGCTCTGTGCGCAGCGCCTCGAGCACCTCGAGGCCATTCAGGCCCGGCAGCATCCAGTCGAGTACGACCAAGTCCGGTCGTCGGTCGTACACGGTCTGCAGCGCCTCCGCCCCGTCCGAGGCGGTCGCCACGTCATATCCCTCGTACACCAGCGTACGCTGCAGCATCCTGAGCAGGCGCTGGTCATCGTCCACGATCAACACAGTCTCCATCTTTCATCCTTTTCTCGCCGGGCCTGCGATACCCCGCCCACGTCCGCGTCGAGCGGGCGCCTCTCCCACGTATCTCATTATACCCACCCGATCTGAGAGCGTGCTGAGAATATCCTGAGGGATCGCTGATAAGACGGGGGAGACTCTCAGGATCCTCTCAGCGTATTCTCCGCGTATTCTCAGGCTCGTCTGCTACACTACGTCCGCAGGTGGCTGCTCCGCCTGCCGTTGGTTCGCGAGGCACAACTGGGCAGCGATGCCTCGCCGGAGGGTCGAGCGGCGTACGCCCTTGGGAGAGCACGCGAAGCGCGGTTACGATAGCCGCCGGGGAGGACTCATGTTCCGCAAGAAGGCATTTTGGATCGTCTTGGTCGCACTGGTCGTGGTCGCGGGCGGCGGATACGCTGCCTATGCCACCTGGTTCGCACCACACGAGGTCGAGGAGCAAGTCACCCTCCAGACCGCTGCGGTCAGCGTCGGGGACGTGTCGATCACGGCGGATGGATCGGGCATGCTCGTTCCTTCGGCTGAGGTCGAGCTGGCGTTCGCGACCAGCAGCACGCTGGTCGAGCTCTTGGTCGAGGTCGGGGATCGCGTAGCTGCGGGCGACGTGCTCGCGTCGATCGACGACACCGATGCGCGCAACGACGTCACGAACGCCGAGCTGGCGGTCCTGCAGGCCCGGGAGGCGCTCGAGGATGCGTCGGACACGGCGAGCCGCGAACACGCAGTCGCACAGGCCGAACTCCAGATCGCCCAGATCGAGGCCGATCTGGCGGATGCCCAGTCGGAGCTGGACGATCTCCTGAACTGGGTGCCAGACGAGGTCGAGGTCCAGATCGCCGAAGCGGAGCTGGCGATCGCCGAGGCGAGCTACCAGAACACGGCGGCGAAAGCCGCACTGTGGGACGAGCAGAATGCGTCGACGCGGATCAAGCTCGAGCAGGCGGTTCGTGACCTGCAGGAAGCGCAGGCAGCCTATGCCAACGCCATGGACGCAGCGCGCGACTGGGAACGGAACATCGAGGATACGCGCAAGCGCGCGGCAGAGTCGCTGCAGAACGCACAGGAGACCCTCGAGATCGCGCAAGCCAGCTATGATCTGGCGATGATCGATTCCCGCGCGATCGACGTGCAGAACGCGTGGATCAAGGTGCTCAACGCACAGCGTTCGCTCGAGGATCTGCAGACCTCGCCCGACGAGGTCGAGATCCGCGACGCACAGATCAGGGTCCAGGAACTGCAGGTCTCGCTGCAGCAGGCCCGGCTGGACCTGGCAGACGCACAAGAGGCGCTTGCCGAGGCCGATACAACCGAGGCTGAACTGGCGCTGCAGCAGGCAGAGCTCAAGCTCGAATCGGCGCGCGAGGCGCTGGAGGGGACAACGCTCGTCGCCCCCCGTGCGGGGGTCGTAGTCACCGTGAACGCCCAAGTCGGGGAAAAGGTCAGCGGCGCCGTGGTCGTGCTCGCCGACCTCGACGCCCCGGTGATCCAGTTCTGGGTCGAGGAATCGGATCTGAACAGCGTCGCCGTGGGACACCGGGTCGACCTGGTCTTCGAGGCGCTGCCTGACCTAACTTACAGCGGCGAGATCGTCCGCGTCGACCCAGTCCTGGTCACGGTGGGCAACACGGCTGCCGTCCAGGCGTGGGCCAGCATCGACACGGACGCACACCCTGTCACACTGTTGGGCGATATGAACGTAGAGGTCGAGATCGTCGCCGGCGAAGCCAGGAATGCGACCTTGGTGCCGGTTCAGGCCCTGCGAGAGATCGGCGAGGGCCAATACGCGGTCTTTGTGGTCCAGGACAACGGCGAGCTGGAGATGCGGATGGTCGAGGTCGGGCTCAAGGACTATGTGAACGCCGAGATCCTGTCCGGCTTGCAGCGGGGCGAGGTGGTCACCCTGGGCGAAAAGACGACCGCCACCTCCTCGAGCCAGTCCTCGACGGACGAGCGCACGTTGGACCGGATCGAGATGCCGCCCGGCGACATGGGCGGCGGGATGCCCTTCTTTGGAGGCTAGCATGGACCAGCCACTGATCGAGATCAGGGGTTTGACCAAGGTCTACGGCAAGGGATCGATCGCCGTGCGCGCGCTGCGCGGCGTCGACGCGACCGTGGCGCGCGGCGAGTTCGTCGCGGTGATGGGGCCTTCTGGCTCGGGCAAGTCGACGCTGATGAACATCCTGGGCTGCCTGGACCGGCCCACGAGCGGGACCTACGTGCTCGACGGGGAGGACGTGAGCGGGTTGGACAAGGACGAGCTCGCGGCTGTCCGCAACAACAAGATCGGGTTCGTTTTCCAGTCCTACAACCTGCTGCCGCGCCTGACCGCAGCCAAGAACGTCGTGATGCCGCTCCTATACAACGCCCAGCTGCGCGCGAGCGATGCGGAACGCCACGCGCGCGCCGTCGAGGCGCTCGCGTCGGTGGGTTTGGCAGACCGCACGCACCACCGGCCCAACCAGCTGTCGGGCGGACAACAGCAGCGGGTGGCGATCGCCCGGGCCCTGGTCAACTCCCCGGCGATCGTCCTCGCCGACGAGCCGACCGGCAACCTGGATACCCGCTCCGGGCAGGAGATCATTTCCCTGCTGGGCGAGCTGCACGACCGGGGATCGACGATCGTCATGGTGACCCACGAACTCGAGATCGCCGAACACGCACAGCGCGTGATCTACTTGGTGGATGGCGTGATCGTCTCTGACAGGACCCGCGCCAGCGGGATCGCGCACCTCCACAATGGAGCGAACGGAGACGCCGGACCAGGAGGTGCAGCATGACGTTCTGGCAGACGCTCAAGGTCGCGTGGGAAGGGCTAACCCTGAACAAGGTGCGCTCCTTCCTGACCACGCTGGGCGTGATCATTGGCGTAGCGGCTGTGATCGTGATGATGGCGGTCAGCGCTGGGGCGGAGGCAGAGATCGCGGACCAGATCAACGCCCTGGGGGCCAACCTGATCATGGTCATGCCCTCCTTCCAGCGCGGGGGGCCCGGGGCTGGGATGCGCCAGATGCCGAGCCTGACCTACGACGATCTACAGGTCCTGGCGGACAATCTGACCGGGATCAGCGGGGTCTCGGCAGAGCAGAACACCGTACAGGACGTGAAGGGAAGCGGCACGCTGGAAGACATCTCGGTCATCGGCACGACGCCCGGTTTCATGGCAGTGCGCGACTATCACCTGGCGGAGGGACGGTTCATTACCCTCGAAGACAACGAGCTGGTGCAAAAAGTGGCGGTCCTGGGGCACGACATTGCCCTCGAGCTGTTCGGGGACGCCGACCCGATCGGGCAACCGGTCAAGGTGGGCTCGACCAGGCTGACCGTGGTCGGCGTCATGGCGGAAAAGGGCGTCGTCGGCAACACCGACTATGACAGCCGGATCTATATCCCGATCACGGTGGTGTTCAAACGCTACACGAATGCGCGCTTTGGCAGCGACCGGGTGAACGTGGTCTATGTCTCCGCTGAGAGCAAGGACACGCTGCCCGATGTGATGGATCAGCTCGACGAGCTGGTCATGCAGATCCTGGGCACGACGCCCGAATCGCCCGGCTTTACGCTAACCACCCAAGACAGCATCATCGACGCGCGCGCCTCGACGACCGAGACCTTTCGCAACCTGTTGGCCTGGGTC
This sequence comes from Anaerolineae bacterium, assembly GCA_016929775.1. The sequence continues at coordinate 9,416 of JAFGIE010000081.1, read as the reverse complement.
GCGGCGGTGTCCTTGGTGGTCGGCGGGATCGGGATCATGAACATCATGCTGGTCAGCGTCACCGAGCGCACGCGCGAGATCGGCCTGCGCCAAGCGCTGGGCGCGCGCCCGCGCGACGTGCAGCGCCAGTTCCTGTTGGAGGCAGTGATGCTCAGCCTGTTGGGTGGGCTGCTTGGCGTGCTTGGCGGCGTGGGTGGGGCGTGGCTCTTTGACGAGGTCGGTTCACTGCGCACCGAGATCGTGTGGGCGTCGATCCCGTTGGCCTTTGGCGCCGCGGCGGCGGTGGGCATCTTTTTCGGCTACTACCCGGCGACCAAGGCGGCGCAGTTGGACCCGATCGTCGCGCTGCGGCACGAGTAGCTGCGCAGCGACGACGCCGATCGGAGCGGACGGTGTGCTCGATACGCCCAGCAGCGGGACTGCGACTGGGTAGAATGGAGGAATACAGTGAAGAGATCGCGGTTGTGGCACGTGTGGGCGGTCGTATGGGCCCTTGCCTTACTCGGCTTGATCGCCGCCGCCATGGTCGGATGCGCCGGGCAGGCTGCCCAAGCGACGCCGAGCGTTGTCGCCTATGGCGGCGCACTCGATACTTCCTACGAGGGCGCCCTGGACGCAGCGGGGCAATTGGCGTTGGGCACGTTGCGCCTGGAGGATACGCCGGATGCGGTGGGCGAGACGCAGGCGGCGCAGCTCCTCCCGCTGTGGCAAGCGCTGACCTCGGGCGCTGCCCAGGGCGATGCGGAGCAGAGAGCCGTGACCCGGCAGATCGAGGCGGCGATGAGCGAGGCGCAACTGGCAGCCATCGCCGGCATGCGCCTCGCCGACGCCGACGTGCAGGCTTGGCTGCAGAGCCGGGGCGAGCCCGGCGCCTTGCCAGGCCAACAGGGCGGCGCTCCGCTGGGCCAACAGGGGGGCGCCGGACGGGGCCTGTCCGAGGACCAGATCGCGCAGATGCGCGAGCAGTTCGGGGCGCAGGGCGGGGCGTCCGCCGAGGAGCGCGCCACGCGCCGCGCGCAGTTCAGCGAGGGAGGCGGCTTTCCGGGCGCCGGGTCCACAGCTGCGGGCGCGAGCGCGACCAGCGCGACGCTGGCTCGGGCAGTCGTCGTGCTGCTGATGGAGCGGAGCGGGCAGGCAGCAGCGCGCCAAGCGATGCCCCCCGCAGCGGGCGGGCAGCCCACGCCCACGCCACAGGCGGCGATCACGCGCACGCCGTTGCCGGTACAGAGCGCGACCCCACACCCGTCAGCAACGGCTACGCCGGCGCCCACGCCTTCCATCACGGCGACGGCGACGGCGCAGCCGGTGGCAACGGCACAGCCCCAGGCGACGCCGACACCCCAGGCGGCGCAGCCTACGCCCACGCTCGCGGCGGCGGCAACGACTGCGCCCGCACTGGCGCGCGTCGAGGACACGAGCCCGGGACCGCCCTTTACCATCTCGGTCAGCGTCAACCAGGCGACACAGGATCCGGTCGTCGACAAGTCCGAGACCTACCAGATCACCGGGGTCGTGCGCAACGACGGCGACCAGACCTACGCCGTCTCGGCGATCCACGTCACCTTTTACGACGCCAGCGGCTTCCGGGGCACGTTCACGCCCGCCGTCCGCGAAGGACGCGTCGTCGGAGGCGAATGGGACTGGCACGGCGAGATCGACGCCGAGTTCGCAGCCCTGCTCCTCGCGCCAGGCGAGGCGTGGCCCTATCAGATCTCGATCGTAGCCCAGGACATGGCTTCGTTCCTGATCCATCCCGATGCCGCGCCTACGGACCGGGCCTCCGCAGCGGTCGCGCTGAGTGGCGTCCAGGCGGTCGAAGAGGGAACAGGGTACGTGCGCATCAGCGGCGTGGCAACCAACGAGAACGCATTCGAGGTCAAGAACGTGACCGTGTCCGGGGTCTTGCTCGACGCGGGCGGAGGGATCGTGAGCCTGGGCTCGACCTACGTGCTCCAGGAGGACATTGCGCCGGGGGCGTCGGTGCGCTTTGCGCTGCGCGTCCATGCGGCGCCGCACGTCGGCTACCAGCTCTACGCGCAGGCAGAACGGGACTGGAGTTAGCGCTCTCAGCAAACGCTCAGCGGTCTCACAGGGCGTTCTCAGTGAGCCGTGGTATCCTGGAAACAGGTTGGCGCCGAGACTGCGCAGCGGCGGCATGCCGCGCAGAGGGCGACGCCAACGTGAAGGCGTTCTCGCAAGCCAGCGACCAAGACGCCGCGAGCACCTGCGCGGACGGGCAAGACCAGGGCGATCAGGGTCGTCTACATAGGGAATAGCGCGCTATGGGCGCGCATGCAGATCGTGAAGCGGTAGGCCCGCACCCGCGGTGTGCGGACGGGCCACACCTTCCCCAGGGCGATCTCGGTTGGCAAAGGCGCCATCGAGATCGCCCCAAGGTGGGGACCCGATACACAGTAACATACATTGGAGCAAGAGGAATGACACAACCAGGACCGGTGGTCAGAAACCACCACACAGTCACAGGACAGACAAGCGCCGCACGGAAATGGGCGGCGATCATGATCATCGTATTGCTCGTCGCAACGGGCTGCGTGCCTTCACTGGCGCGGCAGGGAGCGGATGCCGGGATGCAGGCGGTCGCCGGAACCAGCGCGACGGGGACCGCAACGCTCCCCGCGCAGGCGGAAGAGATCGTGCCTGCGCTCTATGCGCCGACCCCGGCGATCGCGGCAGCGAGCGAGGGACGCGACCTGGAGCAGACGTTGGTCGGCCTCTACAAGGAGGCCAACCCATCGGTCGTCTACATCGTCGTCTCGTCCACCTCCAGCGGCAGCGGGTTCGTGTATGGCGAGGACGGCTACATCATCACCAACCGGCACGTAGTCGCAGCGGGCAGCAGCTACGAAGTGGTCTTTGCCACCGGGGAGCGCATGCGCGCCACACTCGTCGGCGCGGACGCCGATAGCGACCTAGCTGTGCTACAGGTCAATGCGCTTCCCACGGGCGTCGACCCGCTCCCCCTGGCGGACCCGGAGAGCTTGCAGGTCGGGCAGATCGTCGTCGCGATCGGCAACCCCTTTGGCGAGCAGGGCTCGATGTCGCTCGGCATCATCAGCGGGTTGGGGCGCAGCCTGCGTTCGCAGCGCGAGACGACGGTTGGCAGCACCTACTCGCTGCCGGAGGTGATCCAGACCGACGCGCCGATCAACCCCGGCAACTCGGGTGGACCGCTGCTCAACCTAGAGGGCGAGGTGATCGGCGTCAACGCCGCGATCGCCAGCACGACCGGCGCCAGCTCGGGCGTGGGGTTCTCGATCCCGGTCTCGGCGGTCAGCCAGATCGTGCCGGTGCTGATCGAAGAGGGCACGTACGCCTAACCCTACATGGGCGCCAGCTTTGACGACGAGATCTCGCTTGCCGAGCTGTCCACGTACGGCATCGAGCAAACGCAGGGCGCGTACGTGGTCAGCGTGACCCAGGGCGGTCCCGCAGACCGTGCGGGCCTGGTGCCCGCAGATCCCCAGACCGGGGCAGGCGGCGATCTGATCGTCGACATGGACGGACAGCCGATCGGCGACTTTGGGGATCTGAACAGCTATCTCGTCTTTCATACGACGGTCGGACAGACGATCCAGATCACGGTCCTGCGCGATGGCGAGCGCGTGGTCGTACCACTCGTGCTCGGGCAAAGGCCAAGTTGAGCCTGCGGGCGCGGCAAGGCTGCGCCCCTAGCCGGGCGCCGGTCGCTGTGCGACCGGCGCCCGGCGCGTTGTACGACGTGAGAGTGCGGCGCTGGTAGGCCCGTGCACTGGCTGTAGAAGCTGTGCAGGCAGAGACGGGCTCCTCCCTCAGACGCCGCACTCTTGCTGCCCACGCACGATCCCACGGACTGGACACGCGATCCCGCCGGCTTGACGTACGATTCCGCCGGCTCGACGCACGTTTTCGCCGACTTGACACGCACGCCCGAACGGGGTATAATTTTGCCGGCTAATGGTCAGCCGGCAAAGCAAAAGTCGGGCGCACATGCCGCGCACGAGAAGGGATCCTGTATGTCCGATCAGCGGGAAGAATCGGTAGATTACCTCCTCAGCCGGGTCTGCCGGCTTCACCACGCCAGGGCGCACATGCTGCTGGAAACGCTCGGCCTCTACCACGGACAGCCGCGTCTGCTGCACGCACTGTGGGACAAGGAAGGGCTGACGCACAGCGAGCTGGCGGCGCACCTGCACGTCCAGCCGGCGACGGTGACCAAGATGGTGCAGCGCATGGAGAAGGCAGGCTTCTTGGAGCGGCGCGACGACCCCCGCGATCACCGGGTTTCGCGCGTCTACCTCACCGAGGCTGGGTACGCCGTCCAGGCACAGGTCGAGAAGGTATGGCGGACCCTGGAGCGGGAGACGCTCGAAGGGCTCGCCCCAGAGGAGCGCGTGCTGCTGCACGGCTACCTGGTGCAGGTGCGGGAGAACCTGGTGCGGGCTACTGGAGGGGCGAGTGCATAGCCGCACGGCTGCGCGCGCCGCGAGAACCAGCTCAGGAAGGAGACCGATAGTGCTATGAAATCGATGTACAAGCTGTTCAAGTACCTGAGACCCTACCGGCACTGGGCGGTGTTGGCGCCGTTGCTGATGGCCCTGGAAGTGGCGATGGACCTGATGCAACCGCGCATGATCCAGCGCATCGTCGACGAGGGCATTGCCCAATTCGACATGTCGGTCGTGATCAACACCGGGCTGATAATGGTCGGGTTGGCCCTCGCCGGCGCCATCGGGGGCGTGGGCTGCACCGTGTTCTCGGTGTTGGCCTCCCAGGGGTTTGGCACCGACCTGCGAGCCGCACTCTTTCGCAAGGTAGAGTCGCTCTCGTTCGGCAACCTCGACGAGCTGGAGACCGGTCAGCTGGTCACGCGCCTGACCAACGACGTGGTCCAGGTACAGGAAACGGTCTCGATGATGCTGCGGATCATGGTCCGGGCACCGCTCATGCTGATCGGCAGCCTGATCATGGCGATTACGACCAGCCCGCAGCTTGCCATGTTGCTCGTCGTACTAGGGCCGATGGTCTTGGGCGTGCTGGCGTTCATGATTCGGCGTGCCTATCCGCTCTTCAGCGGCGTCCAACGCAAGCTCGATGGCGTGAACACGGTCATGCAAGAGAACCTGGCGGGCGTACGGGTGGTCAAGGCGTTCGTGCGCGCCCTGTACGAGATCGGGCGCTTTGGCGTGGCAAACGACGCGTTGATGGACCAGACGATCCGCGCTGCGCGCACGGTGGCAGGCGCAATGCCGGCGATCATGATGATCATGAGCCTGGGCATTGTCAGCGTGCTCTGGTTTGGCGGGATCCAGGTCACGGTCGGCGGGATGAAGATCGGGCAGCTGATCGCCTTTATCAACTACTTGATGGGCACCCTCCGCTCGCTGATGTTCGTGAGCATGCTGATCATGCGCTTTGCGCGCGCCCAGGCATCGTCCGACCGGATCCAGGAAGTGATGGACAGCGTGCCAGAGGTCCAGGACCGGGACGACGCACAGCCCAGCTTTGCGCCCCGGGGGCGCGTGGTATTCGATCGCGTCACGTTCAGCTATGACGGAGATGGACAGGACCCGGTGCTCAAGGACCTCGCCTTCACCGCCGAACCGGGGCAGACGGTGGCGATCTTGGGAGCGACCGGGTCGGGCAAGTCGAGCCTGGTCCACCTCATCCCCCGCTTCTACGACGTAACGAGCGGGCAGATCACGATCGACGGCACCGACGTGCGCGATGTGCACAAGGATGCCTTGCGCCGCAATGTCGCTGTGGCCCTGCAAGAGTCGGTGCTCTTTTCGGGCACGATCCGCGACAACATCCGCTATGGTCGTCCCGAGGCGAGCGACGAGGAGGTGATTGCCGCCGCCCAGGCGGCACAGGCGCACGAGTTCATCATGTCCTTCCCGGACGGGTATGACTCGGTGGTCGGGCAGCGCGGCGTCAACCTGTCCGGTGGGCAGAAGCAGCGCATCGCCATCGCCCGCGCCCTGTTGATCCGTCCTGCGGTCCTGATCCTCGACGACAGCACCAGCTCGGTCGACGTGGAGACAGAGATCAAGATCCAGGATGCGCTGGAGGCGTTGATGGCGGGTCGCACGAGCTTTGTGATCGCGCAGCGGATCAGCACCGTGCTCAACGCCGACAAGATCCTGGTCCTGGAGGACGGGCACGTCGCCGCCGAGGGAACGCATCGCGAGCTCTTGGAGTCGAGCGCGATCTATCGCGAGATCTTTGATTCGCAGCTGGGAAATGGAGTAGACGCCGATGTCGCAGCCTAGGTCAAGCCAGACGACAACACGCTCCTCGAGCACGGTCGGGGTGCGGCGCCGCAGGGGTGGCCCCGGCGCCTGGATGATGGGCCCCAAGGAACGCGCCAAGGACACGCGCGGCACGCTGTTGCGTATCTGGCGCTACCTCGAGCGGCACCGCTGGCTGCTGGTGGGCATCGTGCTGCTGGTCGCGGCGACCTCTGGCGTGGGACTCCTTGGACCCTACCTCATGGGGCTCGCGATCGACCAGTACATCCTGAACCAAGACCTGCCCGGTCTAGGACGCACGCTCCTGTTCATGATCGGGGTGTATGCCTTTACCTCCGCGACGACGTGGCTGCAGACGTACTTTATGGCGGACGCCTCGCAGCGTACGGTGCGAGACATCCGCAAGGACCTGTTCGACAGGCTGCAGGCGCTTTCACTCCGCTTCTTCGACCAGCACTCGCACGGCGAGCTGATGAGCCGGTTGGCAAACGACGTCGAGAACGTCAGCAACGTGCTCTCGCACAGTGTGACGGAGCTGATCTCCAGCGCCCTGAGCTTGGTCGGCGTCGCGATCATGATGTTCGTGATCAACCCGCGCTTGGCCCTGGTCAGCCTGGTGACGCTGCCGCTGATGGTCCTGATCAGCAACTGGATCGCCAAGCGCACGCGCAAGGGCTTCCGCATGCAGCAGGAGACGCTGGGCGAGCTGAACGGGATCATCGAGGAGACGGTGACGGGTCAGCGCGTGGTCAAGGCCTACGTCCGGGAACAGGCGGCGATCGAGCAGTTCGACGACGCCAACGTCAGGCTGCGGAACGCGTCGACCATGGCGCAGATCCTGGCTTCCAGCATCGGCCCGCTGACCAACTTTGTCAACAACGTCGGGTTCGCCATCGTCGCCGGTGCAGGCGGCTGGATGGCAGTGCGCGGCTTGGCGACCGTGGGCACGATCGCCAGCTTTGTCAACTATGCACGGCGCTTCGCGCGTCCCCTCAACCAGATCGCCAGCCTCTACAACAGCATCCAGTCGGCGATCGCCGGGGCGGAGCGGGTGTTTGAGACGATCGACGAGATACCCGAAGTGGCGGATGCGCCAGACGCCCACGCCCTGGACGAGGTACACGGAGATGTGGTGTTCGAGGACGTGTGCTTTGGCTACGAGCAGGACCTGCCGGTGCTCAAGCACGTGTCGCTCCACGCCGAACCAGGACAGACGATCGCGCTCGTCGGGCCGACCGGCGCAGGCAAGACCACGATCGTCAATCTCTTGACCCGCTTTTACGACATCGACAGCGGTAGCATCCGCGTCGACGGGATCGACATCCGCCACATACGCAAGGACAGCCTGCGCCGCACGCTGGGCATCGTGCTGCAGGATACGTATCTCTTTTCGGACACGGTGATGGAGAACATCCGCTACGGGCGCCTGGACGCCACCGACGAGGAGTGCATCGCCGCCGCCAAGCTGGCGAACGCCGACACGTTCATCCACCGCTTGCCCGGGGGATACCAGACCGAGCTCTCGGAGCGCGGCAGCAACCTGAGCCAGGGACAACGGCAGCTGCTGGCGATCTCGCGCGCCGTGTTGGCCGATCCCGGGATCCTGATCCTGGACGAGGCGACGAGCAGCGTCGATACGCGCACAGAGCGGCACATCCAGGATGCCATGCTCCGCCTGATGGAGGGACGGACGAGCTTTGTGATCGCCCACCGCTTGAGCACGATCCGCGAGGCGGACATGATCCTGGTGATCAACGATGGCGAGATCATCGAGCACGGCACGCACACAGAGCTGCTCGCCCAGAGGGGCTTCTATCACAACCTCTACATGAGCCAGTTCAAGGGGCAGCATCCACTCGTGCCCGAGCTGGCAGGCGAGCAAGTCGCCGCGACATAGCCGGTCCTGTCTCCTGGCTTGGCCCAGCCTGCCAGGTCCTTGTCCCTCGTCCCTGCGCGGAGCGCAGGGACGAGGGATGCAGCGCCGGTCCCGGACAGCGCGCCCGTTCCCACGCCCGGCGCGGCGCGAGCCAGAGAGGAGAGACGCACCATGCAGGTCACCCAGGCCCAAGTCGTTCGCAGCGCAGAGCCGATCCCGCTCCCCGAACCGTGGCTGCCGGCGTGGCGCGCGCCGGATGGCACACCGGCGACCGAGCTGCCCTTTGCCTTCTACAAGCTGACCACCGACGAGGGCATCGTCGGCATCGGACCGTACACCGGCGCGGACCCGGCGCTGGCGGAGGGCGTCGATCCCGGTCACGTCGGCGCCTTTTGGAGCGCGCACATGGGCGGCAGGCGCTCCGGTAACGCGGGCAAGCGCGCCGCGGGACTCGAGATCGCGCTGTGGGACATCGTCGGCAAAGCGGCGGGACAGCCGGTGCATCGCCTGTTGGGCGCCTGCCGGGAGCGGATCATGGTCTACGCCGCGACGAGCCGCCTCCTGCCGCCGGACCAGCTGGTCGACCTGGTACGCGCGATCGTCGCTCAGGGCTTTGTGGCGGTCAAGCTGCGACTCCATCGACCCGACCCGCGCGATGACCTGGCGGCGGTAGAGGCGGTGCGCGCAGCGCTGGGCGACGACCTGTTGATCCTGGTCGACGCCAACCAGAACAACCCTTCGCAGATCTACCCCTTTTGGTCGCGGCGCACGGCGCTGCACATGGCGCGGGCACTGGACGAGCTCGACGTCTACTATCTCGAAGAGCCGCTGCCGCGCCAGGACGTCGAGGGCCTCGCCGAGATCGCCGCCGCGGTGGACATGTTCGTCGCGGGGGGCGAGCATACCCCGACCGTATACGACTGGCGCGAGCACCTGCTGCGCGGCGCCTACGACATCCTGCAGCCCGACGCAGCGCTGGGGGGCAACATGGGCGTCATCGGCCTGCGCAAGGTGGCAGAGCTCGCCGACTCCTTCGGGCGGCTGGTGATCCCACACGTCCTCTCGGGAGGCGATTTCCCGCTCGACATGGCAGCTACGCTGCAGGCGATGGCGACGGTCGAGAACTGCCCGCTGGTCGAGTACCCGTACGACCCGCCGATCTTGACGCCGGCGACGCTGCAGCCCTTCATCGTCGAACCGATCCTGGTCGAGGCGGACGGCTGCGTGACAGTCCCACACAGGCCCGGACTGGGCATCGAGATCGACGAGGCGCGCCTCGCATAGCGCGCCGT
>JAFGIE010000080.1 GCA_016929775.1 Anaerolineae bacterium | reverse complement strand
GTAGTAACGACTTTAGTCGTTGCTACTCGCTGATGTGCGTATGTGTCCATAGGTAACCACTAAAGTGGTTACTAGAACGTCACTACAAACGCGCTACCCGCGCAGGGCGCTAAGCGTGGCGCGCGTCAGCGCCGGGTCGTGGGTCAGCACGGCGTCGACGCCCATGCGCAAGTAGCGGGGCAGCCGTTCCTCTGGCGCAGGATCGAGCGGCGCAACCCACAGCTTTTGCAGGCGCGCGATCCACATGTAGAGCGGGTTGAGCCGCAAGGCGGGGTAGGTCGTGCCGATCCCGTTGCCGCGGAAGAGCGGGATCGGGCTGAACATCCCGATCTTGCCGATCCAGACATCGCGATTAGCCCGGCGCGCGGCGTACAGGAGCTCGGTGTGGAAGGAGAGCAGCATCACCGTGCGCGCCTCAATCCGCGCGCGGACCGCCTCGACCAGCTGCATCGCGGACGATGGCTCGGCGAGCCGCGGGTCCTTGAGCTCCAAGGCGAGGCCAACGTGGGCGGGCACGCGCTGCAGGAGCTCGTCCAGCGTGAGGATGTGCTCCTCCGGGTAGGCGGCGGGATCGTAGGCGGCGCAGTAGGAGCCGACGACCCGCGCCTCCTTGACCTGTGCGAGCGTCTGCTCGGGGATCGCGCCGCTGCGATCGGTCGTCCGGTCGAGGGTGCGGTCGTGATGGCAGACCAGGACATCGTCGCCCGTCAGCCAGAGGTCGGTCTCGATGATGTCGGCGTCCGCGGCGAGGGCCAAGTCAAAGGCGGCAGGGCTGTTCTCGGGGGCGTGTACGGCATCGCCGCGATGGGCCATGATCAGTGGGCGGGGGCGCTCCAATAGGTGCATCACATCTCTCCTCCTTGGGCAGCGCGCATGCCGCGGCGCAGGTCGGCGAGATCCACATAGCTGTGGATCTCGCGGTGGTGGATCGCCCACAGGCGCGTGGCAAAGCGCTCGATGAAATACCGGTCGTGCACGACGGCGAGTACGGTGCCGTCGAAGCGGCTCAGCCCCTGCTCGAACTCCTCGCGGGAGGGGATGTCGAGGTGGTTGATCGGCTCGTCGAGGAGCAAGAGGTTGCATCCCTGGGCGACCAGCTTGGCCAAAGCCAGGCGGGCGCGCTCCCCATAGCTGAGCGCGCCAATGGGCACAAACACGTCGTCGCCGCTAAAGAGAAAGTAGTGCAAGAAGCCGCGCACGTCCGTGTCGTCCATGTCGCGCGCTACGTCGCGGATCTCGGTGTAGGGATCGGCATCCCAGTCGAGGTGCTCCTGCTCCTGTGAGTAGTACCCAAGCCGGATGCTGGGGCCAAGCCGCGCCGTGCCGCTGACCGGCGGCAGCTGCCCGGCGATGATCCGGAGCAGCGTCGTCTTGCCGCTCCCGTTCGGTCCGGTGAGGACCACGCGTTCTCCCGCGCGCAGCACGAGCTGCACGTCCTCAAAGAGCACGTGCGTGTCAAATGCCATGCCCAGCCCCTCCAGGAGCAAGGCATCCTGGCTTCCGGAGGGCGTATCTGCAAAGTCGAGCTTCATCTGCCAAGTGCGCTTGGGCTTCTCGACATAGTCCTCTGCCTCGACGAGGCGTTCGAGGCGCCGCTTCTGGACCACCGCTTTGCGCGCGATCCCCTTGGCGATCTTGCGCGGTCCAAAGTCGATCGTGCCGCGCTCGATGCCGCGCGCATAGCCCTCCAGCCCCGAGATCGCCTGTCGGTACTGGGCGATCCGGTCCTGCTGTTCCTTGTAGGTGGCGATCAGGCGCTCGTATTCGCGCTGCTTGGCCTCGAGGTACGCGCTATAGTTGCCGGCGTAGGGGGTCACGGCGTGCGTCACCGGGTCCAGGTCGAGGATCGTGTGCACCGTGTGATCGAGAAAGGTGCGGTCATGCGAGACGATCAGGATCGCGCCGTCGTACGCGCTGAGGAAGCCTTCCAGCCACTCCAGCGCGTCGATGTCGAGGTGGTTGGTCGGTTCATCCAGGAGGAGCAGCTGCGGTCGGTCGAGCAGCAAGCGGGCGAGACCGAGGCGCGTCTTTTGCCCCCCGCTCAGGATCGCCACGGGCGTGTCCTGGGCGATCTGGTGCAGCCCGAGCCCGGCGAGCACTGCGTCGACCAGCGCCTGCGCGCGATAGCCTCCGCTCGTCTCAAAGCGCGCCAGGGCCTCGTCATAGGCAGCCATGAGGCGCTGCAGCGCCGCGCCGGAGGCGTGCGCCATCTCGTGGGCGAGGACCTGCAGCTCGTGCTCGGCGCGCGCCGCGTCGCCGCGCATCGCGTCGCCAACCGTCGCGCCGGCGGGATAGCTCAGCGCTTGTTCCAGGTACCCGATCCGCAGTCCGGGGGGCTGCCAGGATACGCTGCCCTGCTCGGGGGAGAGCTCCCCGGCGATGATCCGGAGCAGCGTCGTCTTGCCGCATCCATTCGGCCCGACTAGTCCCGCCCGGTCCCCGTGGTTGAGCGTAAAGGTCACGCCTTCGAGAAGGACCTCATCGCCGTATGCCTTGTGGATGTCGTTGACCTGGAGCATGTTCAGCGTTCCTTTGTCGGGGCGTGCCCGGTCAGGGCAGGCTCTCGCGCCGTGGCGTAGGCGGGATGCAGCTTGACGACTGTCACCAAGAAGTAGAGCGGGTAGACGTCGAGCGTGGTGTAGGGCATGCTAGAACCGGTGTCCCCGGCGCCGTACAGCAGCTTGGTCCGGAAGGGCAGGCGCTGGTCTGTGGTCGATGTCATGGCTGCGGCTCCCCCTCTACCGCGCGCGAGTAGACGCGATAGCGCTTGTAGAGCGTGGCGCCCAGGCGCGTGGCGAGCGTCGGCGTGTAGGGGTTGTCCTCTCCGGTCAGGGAGAGGTCGATCCAGCGGTAGCCCTTGGCGCGCGCGCGCCGCGCCATCTCGTCAAAGAGCAGCACGGCGACCCCCGTCTCCCAGTGCTCGGGGAGGATCAGCAGGCTCTTTGCCGCCAGGCACGCGGGCTGGGGACGCACGCGCCACCACAGCCGCAGGTAGTCCCACGGATAGCGCAAGCCGTTGGCGTACTGCAGGGCTTCGTTCCAGTTGGCGATCCCGGCGAACCAGCCGACGGTCTCGCCGCGGACGTCCGCAAACAGGATCAGCTCTGGATCGGCGAGCTGGATAAAGGGCTGCACCAGGGCCTCCACCTCGCTGCGTCGCCAGGGCACGTACCCGGGCAGGTGCCGCAGCGACTCGACCAGCAGCTTGTGTACGCGCGCGATCTCGGCGTTCGCGTGCTTCATGTCGGCTTGGCGGATCGCGATCTGTCCCCGCGCGCGCACCCGCTCGGCAAGCCGTGCCAGGCGTTCGAGCGCTGGCGTCTCCTCCAGCTCGACCGCAAACGCCAGGGCGTCGCCGCGCGCCTTCTCGAAGCCAAAGCGCTCGACATAGTCTTGGTAGTAGGGGGGCGTGTGCCCGCACAGCATCACCGGTGGGCGGTCGCGTCCCTCGACCAGCAGGCCATAGCTATCCTCTCGGTCGAGGTTGAATGGCCCAGTCAGTGTGTCGAGGCTCCGCGCCGCTGCCCAATCGCACGCCATGCCCAACATCGCCTCGGCGACGGCATAATCCTCGATACACTCGAAGAAACCAAACGTGCACTCGCGCAGGCCTGACATCTCGTTGTACTCGGGGTCTTCGGCGACGCAGATCGTGCCGACCGGGCTGCGCCCCTGCCAGGCGACGTAGAATTCGGCCTCGCCGTGTGCGAAAAAGGGGCCTCGCTTCGCGTCGGTGATCCGCGCCCGGTCGGGCAGGAGCGGGGGGACCCAGAGCGGATCGTGGCGGTAGATGCGCCACGGAAAGGTCAGAAACGTGCGCCTCTGCGTGTAGCTGTCGACGCGCCGAACCTCGATCGCACTCACGGGGCCTCCTCGGCGTGCTGGTCACAGCCTAGGCGATAGAGCGGGGCACACGGAACCGCCCGCAGGGCACTCGCGCTGGGATCGGACTGCTGCGCAGGCGGCTTGCACGCGGGGCGCGCCGACTGCAGTGCTGCACGGGCTGCATCGTCGGTCGCAGCGTGGGGCAGGGCCATAGGCGCCGCGCTCGTTACCGGCAACGTGACCAGCCCCCTAAAAGTTGTTGAGCAGGTCACGCAGCTCGTCGGTCCACACGTCGCTCAGTGGCTCGAAAGGCATCTCTTTGAAGTCGGCGCGAAGCTGATCCATGTACGCGTGGACGCCGAGCTGCGGCATGCTCTCTGCCACTTGCTCGATCTTGGCGTCCCATTCGGCGATCAACTCGTCGCTCTTGTGCCGCAGTTCGGTCAGGTCGAGCTTGAGGCGGAACATGTGCTTCAAGCGGACCATGATGTCGTACCATGCCTTATAGTCCTCGCCGATGGCGATCGTGGCTTGTCCCAAGTCGTAGGACGGGACGAAGGAACAGAAGCGAAAGAACTCGATCCCGCGGCGCTCGGCTTGATCGGCCATATACATGCTGATCGTGGCGCCCCCCTCATAGTTCGAGAAGCGGACCGCATAGCGGTCCAGTTCCTCGCGCATGCTGGGATGGCTGTAGACGCTCGAGATCTCGCGGTCCTTGTCGTAGGGCATGGCGCCATACACGCCCGCCACAGCGGCAATGCGCTGGATGCCCAGCGCCGCGGCGACGTCAAAGAACGTGTCGGCGTAGCGCTGCTCTTCGAGGTGCGGCTCTTCGCCCATAAAGATCACAAAGCCCTCGTCCTCGTCCCCGGCGTAAAAGAACTCGTTGTACTTGAGCTCCATGTTCTGCCGGTAGCCGTCGTTCAGCTCGATCACCGGGCGCAGCAGGTCGTGCGTGCCCGGGATCTGGAACAGGTAGAACCCGTCGCCGTCGATCTCGGCGATCTTGTCCGCTTGGGTCTGCTCCAACAGGTACATCGGCAGGCCCGAGGATACCGCGCCGGCGTCTGCCCACTGGCTCCAGCCGGCGATCATGAACTTGGCTGCCGGCGGCTTGGACCAAATCTCGAATCCTTGGCTCATGCTTCCTCTCGTCACTTGGAAAGTGGGTATAGTATATCATCCTGCCGGTAGCGTGTCAACGTCTACTTGACACCTTGCCGCTGCAGGGCTATAATCGCGCGTAACGTGATGGCGCGCTCTTGGCGACTCGGCCACAGGCGTCGGCGTTCGAGGAACGATGAGCGTATCACAACGTAGCCGTGCGATGGGGGACACACCGCTCCCTACCAGCCCGCAACCGACGTATCCTCCTTGATTGCTGGAGGATGCGCGTTCCCCATTCGAACGTGCATCGACCGCAGAGCCGCTCCCCGCAGTCAAGGCGCAGGGCGAGCGGCTTTTTGTTTCCGAAGGCCTGCACCCTCGTGCCCCGCTGTAGGGGCAGAAACGGACCACTCGATGGGAGAACCAGTGCCCGGACGCGTCGTCGTCAAGATCGGGTCCAACGTACTGAGCGGAGGCTCCGAGCGGCTCGACCGTGCGCGGCTCGTCGAGATCGTGCGCCAGGTGGCGCAGCTGCACAGCGCAGGACACGGGGTCGCCGTGGTCACCTCGGGTGCGGTCCTCGCCGGGCGTGAGCAGATGGGCTACCCACAGCTCAGGTCGAGCATCCCCTTCCGGCAGATGCTGGCTGCCGTCGGACAAGGGCGCCTGATGCACCTCTACGAGCAGTTCTTTGACATCTATGGGATCCAGGTCGCACAGATCCTGCTCACTGCCGATGACTTTCGGAACCGCGGGCGCTACCTGAACGCGCGGGACACCATGCTCGGGCTGCTGGAGGAGCGGGTGGTCCCGATCATCAACGAGAACGACACCGTCGCCACCGACGAGATCAAGGTCGGCGACAACGACAACCTCGCCGCCCTGGTGGTGACCCTGATCGACGCCGACCTGCTGGTCCTGCTCTCGGATATCGCCGGGCTGTACACCGGCGATCCGCGCGCCGAGCCCGCAGCGCGCCTGATCGACGAGGTCGCGCAGGTGGACGAGGCGATCCTGGCGATCGCCGGCGAGAGCGGCAGCGCATCGGGCACCGGCGGCATGCGGACCAAGATCGAGGCAGCGCGGCTGGTGCAGCGTGCGGGCTCGACCATGGTGATCGCAGATGGGGCGGAGCGCGACGTGCTGCTGCGGATCGTGGCTGGCGAGCGGGTCGGCACGCGCTTCACGCCGGCAGGCGGGGTCGAGGATGGCGCGGCGACGTTGCCTGGCGGGCTGGAGAGCCGCAAGCGGTGGATTCTGGCGGGATCGCGCGCCCTAGGGCGGGTCTACGTCGACCGTGGCGCCGCAGTCGCCATCACGACGCGCGGCAAGAGCCTGCTGCCGGTCGGCGTGGTCCGGGTAGCGGAGCATTTCGAGCGCGGAGAGACGGTGCGCGTCTATGCCGGCGAGACCGAGATCGCGCGCGGCGTGGTGCGCTATGCCTCGGGCGAGCTCGACCAGATCAAGGGACTGCAGTCCACCCAGATCCGCGAGCGGCTGGGCTACGACTATGGCGACGAGGCGATCCATCACAACGACATGGTCGTGCTCGACGAGCTGGAGTCATAGGACAGAGAGTGGGCGTGCGCCCGAGGAGGAGGAGAAGCATGAGCGAGCAGATCAGCCTAGAAGAGATGGGGGCGCGCGCCAAGCAGGCGCGCAGGGCGCTGGGAACCCTACTCAGCACGTCCAAGGACGCGATCCTGCACGCGATGGCGGATGCGCTGCTGGAGGGTGGGTGGCAGCGGCGGATCTTGGAGGCCAACGCGCTCGACATTGCCGCTGCGCAGGCTGCCGGTCTCGGCGAGGCCCTGATCGACCGCCTGCGCCTGACGCCTGCGCGCCTGGCGGGCATGGCCCAGGGCGCGCGCGACGTGGCGGCGCTGCCCGACCCGGTCGGCGAGACGTTCGACATGCGGCGGCTGCCCAACGGGCTGCACGTCGGCAAGCGCCGCACGCCGATCGGCGTGATTGGCGTGATCTATGAGGCCCGGCCCAACGTGACGATCGACATCGCCGCGCTGTGCCTCAAGACCGGGAATGCCGTGATCTTGCGCGGCGGCAAAGAGACGCTGCACAGCAACCGGGCCCTGGTCGAGCTGCTGACCGAGGTCTATGCGCAGGCGGGGCTGCCGTCGGGCGCCCTGCAGTGGATCTCGTCTCCCGACCGGGCGCTGGTCATGGAGATGCTGCGCCTCGATGCCTACATCGACATGATCATCCCACGCGGGGGCGCGGGACTGCATCGCCTGGCGCGCGAGCACGCCACGATCCCGGTGATCACTGGCGGGATCGGCGTCTGCCACCTCTACGTCGAGCCCTCGGCGCGGCTCGATCGTGCGGTCGAGATCATCTACAACGCCAAGGTGCAGCGGCCCTCCGTGTGCAACGCGCTCGACACGGTGCTCGTGCACCGCGACGTGGCTGCCGCGCTGCTTCCTCCCATGGCGGCGCGGCTCAGCGAGGCGGGCGTCGAGATCCGGTGTGACCCAGCCTCACTTGCCGTGCTCGAAGCGGCGCCCGGCGCGTCGGGGTGGCGGCTCGTGCCGGCGGGCGAGGGCGACTATGGCACCGAGTTCCTGGCGCTCATCCTGTCCGTCAAGGTCGTCGAGGGCATGGAAGAGGCCCTGGCGCACATTGACCGCTACGGCACCGGGCACTCGGACGGGATCCTGACCGAGGACTATGCACACGCGCACACGTTCGTCGACGTGGTCGACTCGTCGACGGTGTACGTCAATGCCAGCACGCGCTTCACCGACGGCGCTCAATTCGGCCTGGGCGCCGAGGTCGCGATCAGCACGCAGCGGCTACATGCGCGCGGGCCGATGGGCCTGCGAGAGCTGACCACCTACAAGTGGGTCGTGTTTGGCCAAGGCCAAGTTCGGGTGTAGAATCGACCCCGACGTTCAGCCCGTCGAGGATCTGAAAGGACCGGAGGATGCCTGCCTTCAAGTATGCGAACCTGCCCGTCGCGCGACCGGCGCCTGATACGCTGCGCCGCCAGGTCCACACCGAGCACATGATGGTGACGATCGTCGATTTCGTCGATGGCCCCAGCCCAGCTGCGCCGCCCCACCAGCACCCCCACGAGCAGATCACGTACATCGCCGAGGGCAGGGTGCACTTTGTCATCGGCGAGGGGGATGCGCGGCGCGTCGACCTCGTCGAGCCGGGCGACGTGGTCGTGGTCCCTGCCAACGCCCCACACACGGTCGAGGTGCTGACGCCGTCGGCGCGCCTGATCGACTGCTTCTACCCGATCCGCGAGGACTTTTTGTAACCGTTCGTAGCGGAAAGGGGGATCGCCTTGGCCCTGGCAACGACACGGCCCAACATCATCCTGATCCTGGCTGACGACATGGGATTCTCGGACATCGGCTGCTTTGGCTCCGAGATCGCGACCCCACACCTCGACCAGCTCGCGGCGGACGGGATCCGGTTCACCCAGACCTACAACTGCGCCCGGTGCTGTCCCACCCGCGCCTCGCTGCTGACCGGGCTCTACCCGCACCAAGCAGGCGTGGGGCACATGGTCAGTAACCGGGGCACGCCCGCCTACCAGGGCTACCTGCGCGATGACTGCGTGACCATTGCGGAGGCGCTGCGCGCCGGCGGCTACCGGACCATGCTCTCTGGCAAGTGGCACGTGGGCGGGATCTATGCGCGCAACGACCCCGACGACTGGCGCACCGGCGATCGGGAGCGCCCGCTGCCTCCCGATCGCGGCTTCGACGAGTGGTACGGCACCCCCGCCGGGGCAGGCAGCTATTTCAACCCCAAGCCCCTCTTTCGCAACACGACGCTGATCGAGCCCGAGGGCGACGCCTACTATTACACCGACGCCGTGAGCGAGGAAGCGGTCCACATGATCGAGCGCGCCGCAGCGGGCGACCGGCCCTTCTTCCTGCACGTCAGCTATACCGCCCCACACTGGCCCCTTCACGCCTTCGAGGAGGACATCGCCCGCTACCAGGGCCGATACCGCGCGGGCTGGGATGCGATCCGGACTGCCCGTCACGAGGAGCTCAACGGGTTGGGGATCCTCGACCGCACGTGGGACATCTCGCCGCGCGATGCGACAGCGCCGCCATGGGAGGCGGTCGAGGCACAGGACTGGGAAGACCGGCGCATGGCGGTCTATGCGGCGCAGGTGACGCGCATGGACCGGGGCATCGGGCAGATCGTGGGGGCGCTGCGCCAACTGGGCATCGCGCGAAGCACGCTCGTCCTGTTCCTGTCGGACAATGGTGGCTGCGCCGAGCTGCTGCACGAGGACGGGCAGCGGGCCAAGGAATGGCCCACCACGCTGGACGGGCGCGCGGTGCGATTTGGCAATACGCCCGACCTGATGCCGGGGGATGCGGCGACCTACCAGAGCTACGAGCTGCCGTGGGCCAATGCCAGCAACACGCCATTCCGGCTCTACAAGCACTGGGTACACGAGGGCGGGATCGCCACGCCCATGATCGCCTACTGGCCCCACGTGGCGCCGGGCGGCGCCCTGCAGCACGCGCCGGTGCACGTGATCGACCTCATGGCAACCTGCCTCGACGTCGCGCGCGTCCCCTATCCGGACGAGCACGCCGGACGCGCGATCCAGCCGGTGGAGGGAGAGAGCTTTGCCCCTGCGCTGCGCGGCGAAGCGTGGCAGCGCGAGCGTCCCCTGTTTTGGGAGCACGAGGGCAACCGTGCGGTCCGCGACGCGCGCTGGAAGCTGGTCAGCAAGTACCCGGGCGATTGGGAGCTGTATGACATGGTGGCGGACCGGACCGAGCTGCACGATCTGGCAGCGTCAAACGCACCCCAGGCGGCGGCGATGCAGGCCCTGTACGCCGAGTGGGCGGAGCGGTGT
>JAFGIE010000079.1 GCA_016929775.1 Anaerolineae bacterium | reverse complement strand
TCGACTAGACATCCGATGTCTAGGAAGACATCGGATGTCTACACGTTCGAGCGAACAGGTCCGTGCCGGTTTCGCAAGTTTGACACACCCTTTGTTCAGTGCTATACTAGCTTTGCGCATACCTATGCGCTCTTGCGCGCAAAGGCCTCTACGCACAGATGGCCTCTACGTCCGTTTCGGCCTGGTACGTCTCACACTCAAGCGTGCGTTCCGACACCAATGCAGCGTAGACGCTGTTCGCCGATGTGGGTGATGTTGTACGTTCCGCCTTGACACTGAGCAGTCGTGCCCGAGCTTCTCCCACATGCGGTCGACCAGCCCCGGCAATGCCCATACACCGACGCGAGCTCTGGATTCACATATGGCTACTGGATTAGGCAAGGCAGTGGAAGGAGGTGACGCGGACCCCTTACCGTACTAGGTCGTTCCACGGCGTGTATCCGTATCCAAAAGCTCAAAGAAGAGGAGTGAAAGCAGATGGTGGAGAAGCTGAACCGACGTGACTTTTTGAAGCTCTCGGCTCTGGCAGCGGCGGGCGTGACGATCGCCGCGTGCGCCAAGACCGAGGCACCCGTACAAGAGCCGACCGCAGCGCCGGCGACCAAGGCCCCCGAGGCAGCCACAGCAACGCCCGAACCAGCTGGGCCCTCGACCAAGCAGGCGCCTGCGCTGCAGGACCAGGTCGCCTCGGGCGCACTCGCCCCACTCGAGGAACGTCTGACCGCCGAGCCTGACGTGATCCCCGTGATCGAGCAGATCGGCAAGTATGGCGGGGATCAGACCATGGGCACGCTGGGCGTCGCCGACGGCGCGATCTTTGCGCGCTTTACCGAGTACGAGAACCTGGCGCGCTGGAACGTCGACTGGACCGACGTGATCCCCAACATCTCCACAGGCTGGGAGGTGGAGGATGAGGGAGCGACCTTTGTGTTCAGCCTGCGCAAGGGCATGAAGTGGTCGGACGGCGAGCCCTTTACCGCCGACGACTATATGTTCTGGTACGAGGAGGCGACCAACACCGAGCTGACCCCCGTCTTTTCCAGCACGTGGAGCACGACAGGCGGACCGGTGGTCCTGACCAAGGACGACGACTATACCATCACCTGGTCCTTCCCCGACCCGTATGGCCTGTTCTTGATGCGCCAGGCTACCCCCAGCGGAATCAACATCGCGCGCCCCAAGCACTTCCGGAAGCAGTTCTTCCCGGCTTACGCCGACAAGGCCGAACTGGAGGCCAAGACCAAAGCGGCGGGCGTAGATTACTGGTACGAGGCCTATGGCAACTGGAACAACGGTCGCCTTGTCCCCGAGCACCCGTGCGTCTATGGCTGGCACTACACCAGCGTCCTGGGCGACAGCCCGCAGTTCATCGTCGATCGCAACGCCTACTACTTCCGGACCGACCCGGAGGGCAACCAGCTTCCCTACTGCGACCGGCAGGTCTACACCGTGGCGGGCGACACAGAGGCGATCGTCATGATGGCGGTGGCGGGCGAGATCAGCTACCAGGGGCGCCACATCGCCTCGCTGACCAACAAGCCGCTGTTCATGGACAACATGGAGTCGGCGAACATCCGCTTGATCGACAACGTCGGCTCTGGCATGAACTCGATGATGATCGGCCTGAACCTGTCGCACAAGGACCCGGTGCTGGCGGAGCTGTTCCAAATCAAGGACTTTCGGATCGCGCTCTCGCACGCGATCAACCGCCAGGAGCTGATCGACGTGACCAACCTGGGTCAGGGCACGCCGTGGCAGGGCGCGCCGCTCCCCGAGTCGCCGCTCTACAACGAGACGCTCGCCACCCAGTACACCGAGTTCGACCCCGCCAAGGCGAACGAGATGCTCGACGAGATCCTGCCCGACAAGGACGCCGAGGGCATGCGCTTGCGCCCGGACGGCGAGTCGCTGGGCCTCGTCGCCGAGATCACGGCGAACCAGCAGAACCGGATCGACCAGATGGAGCTGATCAAGGGCTACTGGGCGGACGTCGGGATCCGGATCACGCTCAAGCCCGAGGACCGCTCGCTCTTTTACGAGCGCAAAGATGCGTGGGAGCACGACATCTCCGTGTGGGGCGGCGACGGGGGCATGGACGTGGTCCTCGAGCCGCGCTGGTACTTCCCCTACTCTGGCGAGTCGCTGTACGCCACGGGCTGGGCGCGGTGGTACAGCTCGGGCGGCAAGGAGGGCGTGGAGCCCCCCGCGGAAGCCAAGAAGCAGATGGAGCTCTATGACGAGCTCAAGGCTACCGTAGGCACCGAGGCGCAGAACGAGATCATGACCGAGATCCTCAAGATGGCGCAGGAGCAGTTCTGGGTCATGGGCACCTTCCGCACGCCGCCTGGCTACGAGGTCTGCAAGAACAAGTTCCGCAACGTCAAACAGCCGAACCTGGGCTCGTGGCTCTATCCGAACCCAGGCCCGCAGAACCCCGCCCAGTACTACTGGGAGGACTAGACCACTCAGAGGGGGAGCCCCGCTCGGGGCTCCCCCCACTCGCATGACGGACCTAGGCAGCCATAGGTCGCGCCCGGCGCACGACGCGGCAGTCCACACGCGTGCTGTCGCGCTCCGAGCGTAGGCTATGATGCGATCCCGCCGCGATCGACGCACCGAGGAGGAAGGGGAGTATGCTGCAATACATCCTGCGCAGATTCCTGCTGATGATCCCGACCCTGTTTGTGATCTCGCTCGTCTCGTTCATCGTCATGCAGCTCCCGCCGGGCGACTTTTTGACCACCTATATCGCCAGCATGGCCGAACAGGACGGCATGGTCGACGAGGCCCTGGTCGCCGCGCTGCGGCACCGCTATGGGCTGGACCAGCCGCAATACGTGCGCTACCTCAAGTGGATCGGCAATATCATGCAGGGGGA
Organism: Anaerolineae bacterium; assembly: GCA_016929775.1. The sequence goes on along the minus strand of JAFGIE010000079.1, from coordinate 7,201 downwards.
GTGGGGCCGTTCGCTGGAGTGGGACCGCCCGGTCAAGGAGCTGATCGGGACGCGCATTTTCCTGACCTTTGTGATCTCGCTGACCACGCTCCTGATCGGCTGGATCATCGCCTTTCCAGTCGGCATCTACTCGGCGATCCGCCAGTACTCGGTTGGCGATTACGTCTTTACCGCCATCTCGTTCATCGGGCGCGGGATCCCGAACTTTCTCCTGGCTCTGGTGGTGATGTACATCATCTTTAAGGTCTTCAAGTACAACCCCGCAGGCCTCTTTTCCAGGGAGTTCCAGGAAGCCCCCTGGTCGTGGGCCAAGGTGCTCGACCTGTTCAAGCACCTCTGGGTCCCGGTGTTCGTGATCAGCGTCGGCTCGACCGCCGGGCTGATCCGGACCATGCGCGCCAACCTGCTCGACGAGCTCAACAAGCCCTACGTCGTCACGGCGCGCTCCAAGGGCCTCACCGAGCGCAAGCTGATCTTCAAGTACCCGGTCCGGGTGGCGCTGAACCCCTTTGTCTCCACCGTCGGCTGGGCGCTGCCGGGCCTGATCTCGGGCACGACGATCGTCTCGATCGTGCTTGGCCTGCAGACCACGGGTCCGCTCATGCTCCGCGCGCTGCAGTCACAGGATATGTACCTGGCAGGAAGCTTTCTGCTGCTGCTGAGCGCACTGACCGTGATCGGGACCTTTATCTCGGACATCCTGTTGGCGTGGCTCGACCCGCGCATCCGCCTCACCGGCTAGGCCAGGAGGACCCCATGACCCCAGAGACCCGCGAGGTCGCGAGCGGCGGGTTCGGCGCCATTCTCGAGCCCAAGGAAGAGGAGGCGATCTTTGTCGCCTCGCAGTGGCAGTTGATGAAGTGGAAGTTCCAAAAGCACAAGATGGCGATCGCCGGCGGGATCGTGCTGATCATCTTTTACACGATGGCCATCTTTGCCGAGTTCTTTGCGCCCTATGACCCGCTGCGCTACGACGCCAAGCTGATCTTTATGCCGCCCCAGGCGATCCGCTTCCGGGACGAGAATGGCCTGGCGGCGCCCTACGTCTACGGGGTCAGGCAGAACATCGACCCAGTCAGCTTCCGGCGGACCTACGTGCCGGACACCGAGACCAAGCACAGGGTCGTGTTCTTTGCCAAGGGGGACCCGTACGAGATGTGGGGCCTGATCCCGTGGGACCGGCACCTGATCGGCACCAAGGACAATGCCGGACCCTTGTACCTGATCGGCACCGACCGCATGGGGCGCGACATCCTCTCCCGGCTGATCACGGGCGCGCGCATCTCGCTCTCGATCGGCCTGGTCGGCGTCTTTACGAGCCTGGTCCTCGGGATCCTGATCGGGGGCTTTTCCGGCTACTATGGCGGCATCCTCGACACTCTGTCGCAGCGCCTGATCGAGTTCCTGCGCTCAGTGCCCACCCTGCCGCTGTGGATGGCGCTCAGCGCGGCGGTGCCCCCCTTCTGGTCGCCGGTCCAGGTCTACTTTGGGATCACGGTGATCCTCTCCCTGGTTGGGTGGACGGGCATGGCGCGCGTGGTGCGCAGCCGGTTCCTCGCCCTGCGCGAGGAGGACTTTGTGATGGCGGCGCAGCTGGCGGGCTCGAACGAGTTCCGGATCGTAGTTCGCCACATGGTGCCCTCTTTTCTGAGTCACATCATCGCCTCGGTGACGCTCTCGATCCCGGGCATGATCCTGGGCGAGACCTCGCTCAGTTTCATCGGCGTGGGGCTGCGTTCGCCGGTCGTGAGCTGGGGCGTCATGTTGCAGGAGGCGCAGCAGCTGAGCGTCGTCGCCCTCTCGCCCTGGCTCCTCTCCCCGGGCGTGGTGATCGTCCTCGCCGTGTTGAGTTTCAACTTCCTGGGAGATGGCCTTCGCGACGCCGCCGACCCCTACGCGCGGTAGGAGCACGCACGCACGACCCCCCAGACATCCGATGTCTTCCGAGACATCGGATGTCTGCTGTGCCCCCGAGTTGCGCGAATCCCCTTCCCGTACGATAATAGCCCTGTCACACGACGCATCCCCGCTCCATCGTGATTCACCGATCGCTCAAGGAGGGAACCATGCTCAGCCGGTACAACGCGGTAGACATCGAGCAGATCCTGCGTACCACGTCCCCGCCGCCGCCCTTTCCGCCAGCCAGTGACCGCGCATCGTGGGCGCAGGTGCGCGCCGCGCTGGGGGAGGACGCCGTGCGCGAGATCGCGTCCCAGGCAGAAGAGAGCGCAGCGCAGCCCGTGCCCGCGCTGCCCGCGACGCTCTATCTCGAGTTCGCGCGCACCGGGCAGCGCGAGGGCTACCAGCGCCCGCATGGAGAACGCATGCAGATGCTGTGGCGCCTGGCGCTCGCCGAATGCCTGTCGTACGAGGGCCGGTACCTCGACCCGATCCTCGACCTGGCGTGGGCGATCTGCGAAGAGAGCAGCTGGGCGCTGCCCGCGCACCAGCGCGCGCTGGCAGACATGGCGCGACCCGTGATCGACCTGGGCGCGGCGTCGACCGCACTCACGCTCGCCGAGCTGGATCTGCTGCTCGGGGCTGACCTCGATCCCGCGCTCGCGGCGCGGATCCGCTACGAGGTCGAGCGCCGCTGCACGGCACCCTACATGGCGCGCCACGACCACTGGTGGCTCTACAATACGCACCTGCGCAGCGTCAACAACTGGACGGCGGTCTGCAACGCAGGCGTCGCCGGGGCAGCGCTCTATCTCGAGCCAGACCCGGCGCGCTTGGCGGAGCTGATCGCGCGCTCCCTGCGCTCCATGGACGACTATCTCGCCACCTTTGACCCAGACGGCGGGTCGACGGAGGGGCCCGGCTATTGGACGTACGGGTTTGGGCACTATACGATCTATGCCCACCTGCTCGCCCAGCGGACGGAAGGGCGGATCGACCCGCTTGGCGAGCCGCAGATCCGCGAGATCGCCCAGTTCCCGGCGCGGACGATGCTCAGCCCAGGCTGGTACACCAACTACTCCGACTGCGACCCGCACGTTCATCTCAACCCCGCGCACCTTGCCTATCTCGCACAGCGCCTCGACCTGCCCGGGCTGGGACGGCTGGCGCACGCGCAGCCCCCGCACCGGCAGGCGGGATCGCTGGTCTGGGGACTGCGGAGCCTGTTTTGGCGCGCGCCCCAGGAGAACATGGGGCGCTACGTGCCGGCGCGCTCGGACTGGTTCGGGGGTATGATGTGGATGATCGCGCGCCACGACCCGCAGGACCCCGACGCGCTCGTGCTGGCGGCAAAGGGGGGACACAACGGCGAGATGCACAACCAGAACGACGTCGGGAACATCATCGTCCACGTGGCAGGCGAGTCGGTGATCCCCGACATCGGGCGCGGTCGGTACACCAAGGACTACTTTGGCCCGCAGCGCTACGAGCACCTGGCGAACTCGTCGCTGGGCCACTCGGTGCCCGTCCCCAACGGGCAGGCTCAGCTGCCGGGCAAGGAACATGGGGCAACCTTGCTCTCGCACACCGCGAACGACGCGATCGACCAGATGCAGGTCGAGCTCAAGGATGCGTATCCCGAGCGCGCCGACCTCGCCTCCCTGCAGCGCACGGTCACGCTGCACCGGGATGCGCCGCGCGGTTGGGTGGAGGTGGTCGACGAGGCGCGCTTTGCCTCGGGCCCAGGTACGCTGGAGAGCGTGCTGACGACCTATGCCACGGTCGAGATCGGAGAGGGGACGCTGATCCTGCGCGGCGAGCGCGGCGCGCTGCGCGTGCGCTATTCGGCAGGCGTGTTGCCGCGGTACGAGGTCGTGCAGGACGTGGACATGGGAGAGGGACCGGCGGACGTCGGTCGCGTGATATTGGCGCTCGCCGAACCGGCACAGGAAGGGGTCGTGCGCCTGCAGATCGAGCCGCTGTAGCGCGACCAGATCACAAGGAGGGATCATGCACAGGGTAACGATGCTCGGCACCGGACTGATCGGCATGTTCTACACGAAAGCGCTGCACGGGCAGCGCAGCCGCGACAGCGTGCACACAGTCTACTCGCGCACTCCCGAGCGCGCGCAGGCCTTTGCGGCAGAGTGGTCGATCCCGCGTTGGACGACCGACACGGCAGAGGCGATCCGCGATCCAGAGACGGACGTGGTCGTGATCGGCCTGCCGAACAATCTGCACAAGGAGGCAGTCGAGCTCGCCGCGGCTACGGGCAAAGCGGTGCTCTGCACCAAGCCGCTGGCGCGCACCGCCGCCGAGGCGAAACAGATGCTGGACGCCGTCGAGGCGGCGGGCGTCTTTGCCGGTTACCTGGAAGACCTGGTCTACACCCCCAAGACGCTCAAATCGATCGCCTCGATCCGGGATGGCGCACTGGGCCGGATCCTGTGGGCGCGCTCGCGCGAGACACATCCAGGCCCGCACAGCGCCTGGTTCTGGGATCCGGAGGTCTCGGGCGGCGGGGCGATCGTCGACCTGGCATGCCACTGCATCGAGATCTCGCGCAACTTTATCGGCAAGGACGTCAGGCCGGTGGAGGTGATGTGCTGGGCGGACACGCAGGTCCACCCGATCGACGCCGAGGACAGCGCGATCGGCCTGGTGCGCTATGCGAACGGCGCGATCGGGCAGTTCGAGGTCAGCTGGGCGTTTCGCGGCGGCATGGACCTGCGCGACGAGGTCTCGGGCACCGAGGGCACGATCTGGCTCGACCACTTTTTGCGCACCGGGTTCGAGATGTTCACCGCCGGTGGGCGGGGCGGCTATGTCGCCGAAAAGGCCGAGGGCGAGACGGGCTGGATCTTTCCCGTGGGCGACGAGGTGCAGGAGCTGGGCTACGAGCACATGTTCACCGACATGTTCGATGCCCTGGACGCCGGCACAGCGCCGTGGGAGACGTTCTATGACGGGTACGTGGTGAACGCGATCATGGATGCCTGCTACCGCTCGGCGGCATCGCGGCTGTGGGAGCCGGTGCTGCTCGACGTGTGGCGCGGGCAGGAGGGCGCAGCCGAGGCGGCGGGACAGCTGCCCTACGACGAGCAGTACTGGCTGATCAAGGAAGAAAAGATGCCCGACGGGTCGGTCAAGCTGATCCTCAAGGACCGCGAGACGGGCGAGATCGTGCAGCGGATCCAAGAGTGACGCGGATCGCCAGCCTGTATGCCAAGCCAGCCGCGAACGCCCTCGCCCTCACCTTCGAGTGCGAGGCGGTGGGTGTCGCACTGAGGCGAGCAGCGAGATCACCGCGTGGGGCTACTTGCCGCTAGACAGGCTCCCGCGACCGCTGCGCGCACACCTCTACCAGCGAGTGGCAGACTGTGTCGCTGGGCGAGCGCCCAAGAAGCGGATGAATCCGCTACGACGAACGCAAGTCGGTACGCCCTTTGAACGCTGGGGCGTGGGGTATGCGATCGTGGAGATGAATCCGCTACGACGAACGCAAGTCGGTACGCCTGCTGCTTGCGGAAACCGGGGGTTTGTGCTACACTATGCGGGTCAGCCCCCGTAGCTCAGTGGATAGAGCACCGGCCTCCGGAGCCGGTGGCGGGCGTTCGAGTCGCCCCGGGGGTATCCCGAGACAGCCTGCCGGTCAACGCGTTGACCGGCAGGCTGTGTCTTGCTGCTCCGTTCCCGTCTCACGTCCGAGCTTCCACATCGCGCCCCCCGCCGCAGCCAACAGAGGGAATGCGGCAGCTTGTTGTGTATCCCCGGATGTGGTAAAATGGTCATGATGATAGGTAGCGTCGCGCAGCGCTGGAGAGCCTGGGCAGCACCGTGCCGGGTAGTGGCTAGGCGACCATAGCGACCGAGGAACGGACACCGTAGCTGCAGCCAGCCCGCCCACCGTCGTGGTACGGTGCGGCGGGCTGCTTTGCTGGCGGCCCAGCATCACCTCTTCAGCGATAGATCGTCAAAGAGGAGGCGAGCGCTATGGCAAAGCGGGTGACTGTCACACTGCTCTGTCTGATCATCCTGGTAGCGAGCCTGAGCGCTGCAACCGCTATCCCAGTCCAGGCCGAAACGGTCATTCCTGGCAACTATACCGTTACCACGACAGAGACCTGGGGCGCGGACGGGAGCCCATACATGGTCCAGGGCAGCCTGAGCGTCGCCTCCACTGGTCACCTGACCCTCGACCCAGGCGTCGAGGTGCGCATCCAGGCGGCGAGCGTCTTTGAGGTCAAGGCTGGGGGCACGCTGACCGCCGAGGGAACGTCAAGCCACCCGATCGCGATCACGGCCATCTCGGAGACGTTCATCGGTCTGCGGTTGTGGAGCGGCGCCCACGCCAGCCTGGCGTATTGCACTGTCACCAGCGCTGGCTACGGAGGCTTTCCTGCGGTCGACGTCCAGGCGACAGATGTCACGCTGGATCACTGCACGATCCACGACAACACAGTGAGCCCCTACGCACTGAAACTCAGCGGAGCAGGCCTGAGCCCCGCGATCACCAACACCACGATCGAGAACAACAACGGCTATGCGATCTATCAATCGACGATCGACATGACGCCCACCTACCTCAACCTGACTTTGAGCGGGAATGGGACCGACGGCGTGGTGTGGAACAACGGCAGCCTGAACCGTGCGCTGACGCTCGATGGGTCCCAGATCAACGGCAGCCCCTTCATTGCCTTGGACTCGATCAACATCAACAGCGGCGGGCACATGACGCTCACCGCAGGGAGCGAACTGCTGATCCCGCCCGTCAAGGGCCTCTGGGTGCAGTCGGGCGGGGCGCTCGTGACGGAGGGCACGCAAGGCAGCCCTGCCACCATCACCGCGCGCGACCCAGGGAGCCCGTTCGTCGGCGTGATCTACCTTCCCGGGTCGTCGGGCAGCCTGGCTTACTGCGACATCCACGGGGTCGGCGGCTCCAGCTATCCAGCGGTCGACATCCAGTCGTCGGCGATTGTCCTCGACCACTGCACCCTCCACGACAACGCAGGCGCTGGAATCAAGCTGATGGGCGCCGGGCTCAGCCCGACGATCAAGAACAGCGCCATCCAGAACAACGGCGGGTACGCCGTCTACCAGACGACGATCGACATGACGCCCACCTACCTCAACCTGACCCTGAGCGGGAATGGGACCGACGGCGTGGTGTGGAACAGCAGCTACCTGAACCGTGCGCTGACGCTGGACGGGCAGCAGATCGGCGGCAGCCCCTTCATCGCCTTGGACTCGATCAACATCAACAGCGGCGGGCACATGACGCTCACCGCAGGGAGCGAACTGC